>NZ_LR734877.1:474500-641688 GCF_900010725.2 Planktothrix serta PCC 8927
TTTTAGGTATTCACCGTTAACAGTAACACTTTGGGGATACTGAATTGATTGCTTGTGATGTTTAGATTTAAAATTGGGAAATTTAGCTCGTCCCTCAAAAAAATTTTTGTAGGCTCTATCTAAGTTTATAGCTACGCACTGAAGAACCGATGAATAGCAATCTTCTTTGAGCCAAGGATATTCTTTTTTGAGTTGAGGTAACATCCCTTTGTAGGATGCCAGTTTTAAACTTTTACCAGTTTCTTGATAGTGCTGAATACAGGCGTTTAAGGCAAAATTCCAATACCACCTTGCACAGCCATAAGATTTGGCTAATGCCAATTCCTGTTCGGCTGTTGGATAGAGCCTGACTTTTGTTGCCTTCAGCACTTTGAATCACCTCCTTTTTTTAAATTATAACCAATTATTGAACATTCTAGTCCCTGACCGCAATTCTGTTACTGAGCCTGTCGAAGTATCCCACGACCTCATCGGGTCAGTCGTTGGGCACGCATGCGGAAGAAGCTAAAAATCAGTGATGATAGGGCTTAATAAAACCGCATTCAGGTATTAACCTCAAGCTTAAAAATCTTCCGTTAAAAATGGATTTTCTTTCGGAAAAGTGGGCAAATTAATTGAGGCTAAAGACTCTAATTTTTTACGTCGTTGAGGATAAATTAACGGGGCTGGCCAATTAGGAATATCACTTTCTCCCTGATCGGATTCTCGAACCGCTACAGCACTAGCAGATTGAGATTTTGTTCCCTCTGAATTCAAGGATTGAACCCGCAGCGATTTTGACGATTTTTCTTGAATTTTTGCATCTTCTGGTGTGGGTTGTAATAAAAATAAATCCGTATCTTCTGAAATAAAAGAGGCATATTCTAAGCGAATTCGCTCTAATTCCCCTTCTAAAAATCGAGGTTGCGGCCATTCTTCAACGGGAATATCATCGGTTGAAGCCGTTAATTCCACCGGAGGTTTAAAGGATTCATTCGGAGTCAGTGGCGAGTCTTCTGATAAGCCTTGAACCCTGGGAAATACAATCTCAAATTCCGAAGATATTTGATCAGAAATACCCCCAAGATCTGGGGATAAATTCACCTCCTCATCTATCGGATCTATGAGGTTATTATTAAAATTCAAAGAGACTGACCAAGGTTGTACCGGAGGTGCTTTAGGTGTTAATAAAGGGGCAGAAGATAATAGAGAGTGTTCCTCGGTCAGGATCGGGAGGGTTTCTAAGGTTTGTTTCCCGCTTTCAAATTGGGCTTGATTCTCTAAACAGCGTTCTAAAGCTACTTTAAATTGCAGGGTTTGGCGTTGCTGACGATGCAGCCGCGATCGCAATTCCCGACCACTATTTTGAGCTTGAACTAACTCATGAAACTGTTCATTATAGCGTTGTTGAGTTAATGCACAATCTCGTTCCATTTGTGCGAGTCGGGTTTGGGTAACTTCCCATTGTTGTGTTAAGGTTTCGACTAAAACCTGTTGTTGTCGAATCACATGATTAGCAATTTCTAACTTTTTAAATAGTCGCTTAACTTGATCCTGAGTTGCTCCCAATTCTTGGGTGCGTTGTAATAATTGAGTCTGTTGATCCTGTCGATTTTGCCGAGTTTCATCTAATTCGGCTTCTAATTCCGCCACCCGATTAATTAAATCTCGGTTACATTCATGTAAAATTTGAACGACTCGTACCGGATTTTCTTCAGTTTCCCCTTCCACAGACATTAAGGAAGCCGTTGCCATTTCATTCTCATAAGAACCTTCCACAAACATCGTCTCTGGAATTGCTGAACTCTCCCCGTTAGACTGTACTTCTACCGATTGTTCTAACTGGGTGATAAAATCACTTAACAATTCCTCAAGGGGGATGGCGTTGGGAAAGTTCACCGTCTCCCACTCCTCATCAGGGGTTGCCGCAGGACTAACGGACTCTTCCGACGAGGGCGAAGGTTCGGATAAAGGCGCTTCAGGAGGCTGATCAAACGATTCAGGAGTGGGGAGATCGGCTTCAGACATAGCTTTATTTATTTTATTTATTCTTATTCTCAATACACGGTGAAATGTATTGTTGCTTATATTAAGGGAAATTGAGAATCAAGTCAAGGTTTAGAGGCTCAGAAATTTAACCAACTGACTGGCGGTGGACTAATTAAAATCAGTCCGGTTTAAGATTTTTCTCTATTTTCTGGATTTTAATTTTTGGGTGACATTCTAGTTTAACCTGGATGAACTCTAATAAAATTTTATCAACTTTTTGATAAAGTTTTTATCGTTTGGTTTGTGATTTTGTTGAAGATGAGAATAGCGATCGCCGTCATTATTTTATTGTTAAGGGTAAAAATTTGGGCAAAATTGGCCCCCATTCCTGACCCATTATATCATAAGGACAGAAGAGCCTGATTTTATGTCCATTTTTATTTTCTCTATTAACTTTTTATTCCTATTGTTAAGTATTTTAAATTTAGTTAAACTATTGTACAGTTTTGTATCGAGTAATGGATGAGTGATCCCTTCCGTGAAAATAGAGAGTTTTTAAGCGTTAGGATAAAAAAGTAAGTCTTTAATTCTAACTTAAAACTAAAAAATCACTTATGGGCATTGCTACAATAAACCCGGCAACAGGGGAAACGGTGAAAACCTTTACCGCCCTGACCGATGCGGAAATTGAGAAGGCTTTGGCTGTGGCAGATCAAGCCTTTAAAGACTATCGGCGAACCTCCTTTGAACAGCGATCGCAATGGATGCAAAACGCAGCCAACCTGTTAGAAGAAAATGCCGAAACCTACGCCAAAATCATGACCTTGGAAATGGGGAAACCCATTACTGCTGCGATCGCTGAAGCAAAAAAAAGTGCCTCCGTTTGTCGTTTTTATGCGGAAAATGCGGCTCAATTTCTAGCTGATGTTCCTGTCTCCAGCGACGCCAGTAACAGCTTTGTTTCTTATCAACCCCTGGGGGCAATTTTAGCGGTCATGCCTTGGAATTTTCCCTTTTGGCAAGTCTTCCGCTTTGCCGCGCCTGCTTTAATGGCGGGAAATGTAGGTTTACTCAAACACGCCTCCAACGTGCCTCAATGCGCCTTAGCCATTGCGGAAATTTTCCAAAACGCCGGATTTCCTGAAGGGGTGTTTCAAACCTTATTAGTGGGCTCTAATAAAGTCGCTCAAATTATTACCGATGATCGCGTTAAAGCCGGAACTTTAACCGGAAGTGAACCTGCTGGTGCCAGTTTAGCATCTTTAGCAGGTCAAAATATTAAAAAAACCGTCCTAGAATTAGGCGGAAGTGATCCGTTTATTGTGTTAGAAACTGCGGATCTCAATGCAGCAGTTGCAGCCGCTGTTACAGCACGAATGTTAAACAATGGACAATCTTGTATTGCAGCCAAACGGTTTATTTTAATGTCAAGTATTGCCGATGAATTTGAAAGTCGGATGGCGGAAAAATTTGCCGCTTTAAAAATCGGTGATCCGATGTTACCCGATACCGAAGTGGGGCCGTTAGCAACTCCAGATATTTTAACGGAGTTGGATGATCAAGTTCAACGCTGTGTTGAATTGGGAGCCAAAGTATTAACCGGAGGTCAACCTTTAGAACGTCCAGGGAATTTTTATCCGCCAACTATTTTAACCCAAATTCCTGAAGGAGCCCCTGCTTACAGTGAAGAATTCTTTGGGCCGGTGGCGTTAATCTTTCGCGTCAATTCTTTAGATGAAGCCATTACCCTTGCTAATAGTACCATCTTTGGTTTAGGCGCTAGTGCTTGGACAACAAATCAAGCTGAACAAAAGCGTTTAATTCGAGAAGTAGAAGCGGGTGCGGTCTTTATTAATGGTTTAGTTAAATCCGATCCTCGCTTACCCTTTGGAGGGATCAAACGTTCCGGTTACGGACGGGAATTGAGCAGCCAAGGAATTCACGAATTTGTGAATATTAAAAGCGTTTGGATTAAATAGCGCACAAGAAACCGGGTTTATGACCGGAGTTTAGGACATAAAATCAAGATTTTCGTTCATAAACAAGAAACCGGGTTTATGACCGGAGTTTAGGACATAAAATCAAGATTTTCGTTCATAAACCCGGTTTCTAAATTGGGTGTACAAATATCAAATTCCATTCTTATTAAAAATTATGAACACAGCACAATTGTTAGTTAAATGTTTAGAAAATGAAGGGGTCGAGTATATTTTTGGGGTTCCTGGGGAAGAAAATATGCAAATCCTGGAATGCTTAAAAACCTCCTCGATCAAATTTATTACCACTCGTCATGAACAAGGCGCTGCATTTATGGCCGATGTTTATGGTCGCTTAACGGGACGCGCTGGAGTTTGTTTATCAACATTAGGCCCTGGAGCCACTAATTTAATGACCGGGGTTGCGGATGCGAATTTAGATGGAGCACCGTTAGTTGCCATTACGGGTCAAGTGGGAACAGATCGAATGCACATTGAATCCCATCAATATTTAGATTTAGTGGCAATGTTTGCCCCGGTTACTAAATGGAATGCTCAAATTGTTCGCCCTAGTATTACCCCAGAAATTGTCAGAAAAGCGTTTAAAATAGCTCAAGCCGAAAAACCAGGAGCCGTGCATATTGATCTCCCCGAAAATATTGCCAGTATGGAGGTCGAAGGCTATCCTTTAAAACAAGATAAGCGAGAAAAAGTTTATTCTGCTTATCAAAGTATGAATGATGCAGCGATCGCTATTTCTAAAGCCAATAATCCCTTAATATTAGTGGGAAATGGAGCAATTCGGGGAAATGCAAGTGCAGCTTTAACAGAATTTGCCACCCAACTGAATATTCCGGTTGTGAATACGTTTATGGGAAAAGGGATGATTCCTTATACCCATCCTTTGGCATTATGGACAACAGGCTTACAATTGCGGGATTATATTAGTTGTGGGTTTGATAAAGCCGATTTGATCATTGCTGTTGGCTATGATTTAATTGAATATTCCCCGAAAAAATGGAATCCCCAAGGCAAAATTCCGATTATTCATATTGGTGAAACTTCCGCAGAAGTCGATAGTAGTTATATTCCCATTGCTGAAATTATTGGGGATATTTCTGACTCTCTCCATGAAATTTTAAGACGTTCAGACCGTACCGGAAAACTCGAACCCTATGCCTTAAAATTAAGAACGGATCTTCGCAAAGATTACGAATATTATGCCAATGATGATGGCTTTCCCATTAAACCCCAAAAAATTATTTATGATTTGCGTCAAGTTATGGGGCCAGAAGATATCGTAATTTCTGATGTCGGCGCTCATAAAATGTGGATGGCGAGACATTATCATTGTGAACGTCCGAATACTTGCTTAATTTCTAATGGATTTGCTGCCATGGGAATTGCCATTCCCGGTGCAGTTGCCGCTAAATTAGTCTATCCTGATCGCAAAGTGGTAGCGGTGACAGGAGATGGCGGATTTATGATGAATAATCAGGAATTGGAAACCGCCTTACGAGTGGGAACTCCCTTTGTTACCTTAATCTTTAATGATGGCGGTTATGGATTAATTGAATGGAAACAAAATGACCAGTTTGGCGAATCCTGTTTCATCAAATTTAATAATCCTGATTTTGTTAAATTTGCCGAAAGTATGGGATTAAAAGGTTATCGCGTTCAAGCAACAACGGATTTAGTTCCAATTCTCAAAGAAGCCTTAAACCAAGACGTTCCTGTTGTGATTGATTGCCCCGTTGACTATAACGAAAACTCACGTTTTAGTCAACGTTCTGGCGGGTTATGTTGTCCTATTTAACCCCGTTGTTGTGCTTTAGTATCCCAATAGTTATTCTGCTTTAGCACTATCATTTCTAACTCAAATACGATAAAAATAGCTTTGTGCGATTTCACCAATATTCGGATAAAGCTATTTTTATAAAACCTGTTATGGTATAATATAATTAATGCAGCCCTAATCGTACTTTGGCTAAAGCCTTAGAAGCAATTTTAGCTCAAGAAGATTATGAACTACCCTGTTTAGTTTGTCATTTGTAATTTTATTTTTCTAGTAATTAAGATGTCTCAAACAGCCATTACTAAAAGAATTACCACCATTAGCGAAGCAGAAAAGCAATTTAATTTAATTCGTAGTGCGGATATTAATTTTTTCATAGAATGGACGGAAGATACAATTAATCTAACTGACTCTGAGAAAGCAGTATTAGATAGAATTAAAGCCCGATATCGCTATCATCGAGCCAATGGACATCTAGCTGAAGGGTTAGTTAATCTCGTAGTTTTATCGCCCTTGCTGGAATTAGCTGGTTTTTACGATCCTCCATTTCAGATGCAAGGAGAAGTTGCTGTTGAAATTAGTACATCAGTAGCTACGAATGAAGTATCAGAGGAAATTTTACGGGGAAGAATTGATTTTTTAGTGGTATCAAGAGGATTTTGGATAGTGGTATTAGAATCTAAGGGAACTGAAATTAATCTCGATATGGCAATTCCTCAAACTTTAGCTTATATGATGGGTAATTCTGATGTTAAACAACCTGTATTTGGTATGGTGACTAATGGGGGAGAGTTCTTTTTTATTAAGCTAAATCGTCAAGGAACACCCCAATATGATATTTCTCGTATTTTTTCCCATTTACCTTTACAGAATGAGCTTTATGATGTGCTAAAAATCTTGAAACGATTAGGAAATAATATTACAGAAATTTGATACATTTTTAATTAGGAGTTAAGGATGAAAATTGCAACTTGGAATATTAATTCAATTAGAACCCGAAAAGATCATATTGTGCAATGGTTACAAACTAATCCTGTTGACATTCTGTGTTTACAAGAAACAAAAGTGATTGATAAAGATTTCCCGCATTCATTTTTTGAAGACCTGGGTTATCAGATTTATATTTATGGTCAAAAAGCTTATAATGGGGTAGCAATTTTCAGCAAAATTCCCTTAGAGTCTGTTCATTTGGGATTTTCAGGATTTTTAAATACTGAAAAAGCTCAAGAATTTGATGAGCAAAAACGAGTTTTAACGGGAATTGTTAATGGTATTGCGATTGTAAATTTATATGTTCCCAATGGTTCCAGTATTGATAGCGATAAATATCAATATAAATTAAATTGGTTAAATTGTCTCAAAGATTATTTAAAAATTTTGTTAACTCAAACTAAAAATATTTGTATTTGTGGGGATTTTAATATTGCTTTAGAAGATATTGATATTCATAACCCCAAAAATCGAGAAACTCATATTATGGCGAGTGATGCTGAACGTCAAGCCTTACAATCAATATTAGAATTAGGCTTTCAAGACGCCTTTCGCAAGTTCACAACCGAAGGTGGACAGTTTAGCTGGTGGGACTATCGCCAAGCCTCCTTCCGACGCAATAGTGGATGGCGCATTGATACCCATTATTTAACCTCCTCCCTCTACGAAGTCGCCAGCAATTCTATCATCGATAAAATCCCTAGAACCTGGGAACAGCCGAGTGATCACACCCCTGTTATCTTAACGCTGGAGTGAGCTAAAAAACAAGCTTTCAGAACCATGACCCAGTAAAACCGAGAAGCCTTAGTCCAGTTTTTAAAGTCTTTGTAAATTTTGGCAGACATAATCTTCAGTCAAGGGTGCAAATAGGGTAATATAATAGTTTGTGCAAAATCTTCATTAATCTAGGCTCATGGCTGTACCCAAGAAGAAAATGTCCAGGTCGAGACGCGATATGCGGAAGGCGACTTGGAAGCGGAAAGCAAGACTACAAGCTGAAAAGGCGTTATCCCTCGGTAAGTCCGTTCTCACAGGTCGTTCTACAGGATTTTACTATCCCCCTGACGACGCAGAAGCAGGCGACGAAGAATAAACGATTACACTGTGCGAAACGACAGCAAAATAAAGGCGAGGACGTTTCCCTGTTAGGGTAAAGATACCTCGCCTTTATGGTTTTTAGAGGGGATCTCGATCAAATTATTTTATCTGACTTTACTATTTCAAGAACCTTGGTCTATAATTACTGAACACCTAAAACCCGACACCCTGGGGTGAGGCTTGTCCTCACCCCACCCCCAAGTTTTAAACAGCATTACGATTATCAATAAGTTATAAATTACAGTGTTAGTTGTCTAACTACTATGATTCCTTTTTGAGCTAACTGACGAGCTTGAGAACTACCCGGTAATATGTGATTTCCATTAGAAGCAATCCAGTGAAAAGATTTGGGTTCTTGATTCAATTCAGGGGCATCATTGATGAGAAAATCTTTTAACCATTGAAGCTTATTCAGAACAGACTTTACTTCATCTGTTTTAGCAGTATGTACTTCGATAAAATAAGTTTTACCATTATATCCAACTGCATAGTCCCAACGTGAAGCATTAGGATATTTTGATCTAACTGCTGTATCAATATCAACACTTCCTTCACATTTCTTAGGATCATTAGGATTGACTTTGGTACTATTTGAACCTAGAGCTTTTAATCCTTTTTTAAAATCATTCTTTAATAAAGGTGTATTCTCAATCGCTTTCTTAAAACTCATTCCTTCTCCTGAACCGCTTGGGAAACAACATCCGATGCCTGACTACTAAAGCTAGTTAATCCCCCCCAGTTGGCGATCGCAGGGTCAGGATCAAATGGATCTAAAGATGAAATATTACGGACATAAACACCGTCTTCTTTTTGGTCAAAATAGTAGGTCAAAAAAGTCTTGTGATTGAGAATATCCTCAAATAATTTTGTAGTTAGGGCAGACGGCTTCAGAGCAAAAAGTTGATAAAGATTTTTGGGATCAGCCTTCTGTTCTCGTAAGAAACGAATAGCCCAAACCGCTTCTAAAAGTACAGGAGAATGAGTTGAAATCAGTAAGCGATATCCTCGATGCAAAAGTTCCAAGCACATCAAAATTACTGATAAAATTGCTTGAGGATGCAATCCCATTTCGGGTTCTTCAATGACGACCCAATCTATATCAGACTTTTTAGATGCTTTTGATATCGGCATTAGCCAATAAAGACCTAAAAGTAAAGGCATAAATTCTCGTTGTCCAGCAGACCAAGACATGAAGGATAAGCGATTTCCATTCATATTCATTTGGATGCTTTTACTCATTCCAGTGGTGTTAAGTTCTAGCTGGGCACCGTGAAAAATACTCTGATCTAGTACATCACGAAGTTCTTGTTTAAGACGACCTTTCTGAGGAAAGATTGGGCTACCTTTATTACCCAAACCTTGTTGCATGAGTAGCAATAAATGATCGCTAAAATTGCGAACGACATAGGGAGCTCCATTAAAGCTGCGAAACAATCGAGGCCATCCATTTTCAAGAGTAAGCACACGATGGGCTGGCATAAAGAAAAGCTGCTCTTTTTTTCGGCTATTTTCGTTCAATAATTGCTCTAAATCTATACTTTTGTCATTGCTATATATTTCTGTGTTTTTACTCCAGATATTCCGCATTCCATCTCCGAAATACAACTCGATTAAATTATTTATATCTCCTTCCCAGTCATAGCCATTTTTTTTGATCGTATGCACAATATCTCCACTATCAAGTAAGAGTTTTATTAATTGCAATAAAATACTTTTTCCAGTAGCTTGAGGGCCAATGAATAAAGTTAAATCGCCAAATTCTATGTCTGCTTTTTTAATTTGTCCTAAATTAGTAAGGTTAAGTTTTTTCATTCTTTTATCTATTGATTGTAAAGAACAAATGAGATTGATTTTAAATTAATATTAAAACCCAATTTCTTAATTGTATCATATTTTAGGAAATTGTATCACAACTAGAAACTGGGTTTTAGGCAATTAAAATTTGTAATTGCGATCGCGCACCCACAAACTAACTGGAATTGCTTTTCCTTGAGCATTAACTTTGACTTCTACAACAAAAGATTGTCGATCTTTCATTTGAGCTTCTGTAATTGTACTATTAACTTCTTCTCGTTGATTTTCTGGCATATAATATCGTTCTAAACCATATTCAATGCTCCATCCTGTTGATTTTCCTTGTAAAGCAATTTGATTATTAGATAAATTCTGGGGATATTCTGCACTAACTTTTATCGGTTTCCAAGCTGGGGGATGTTGAGATTTTGTTGCATCTTTGGGTTGTTCTAAGGTGACATAAATTAGACTTCCTGGCGGCAAATATTTCTCGGCTTTAGCGATTTGTTTCCAACCGGGAAGTCCCTGGAGAGTATCAAGATTAGAAATATCATAACTCAGGGTTTGATAATATCCTCGAAAAAAGTCATAGGGGTCAACGGGTGCGGTTTGTAATACCACAGTTTTTCCGGTTATCTGAGTATAAAAGGCTTGAGAAGGAACCGCTAAAATTAGGATTAATTGAAATAATAACGGTGTCCAAAATTTCCAAGCAGAAATTTGTTTTTTAACAACAGGAGGCTGATTTAAAACAACAGAAGGTTGAGGTTCATTCAGGTTATAAGGATTCATGAATTTTACTCCTAAAATATAGAAAGATTAACGATTTTGGATTTTAGCAACGGCTAATAAATGGCGTTCAAACCATAACCCCGCTATAATTACCCCGACACCACATAAGGTAAACACAAAGGCTTTTAGAATCAATTCGGTATTGTATTCAAAGGTGCGACTCATGATTTGGGAAACTAATAAAATCATGCCTCCCCAAAAGGCAAATCGTTGAGTTTGTGCAAGTCCAATTCTAATTAATCCGGCTGCTAATAAAAACATCTGGACGTTAAACAAAAATGTTGCAAGTTCAGGAATAGGATGAATTTGCAAATGCCAAAAACAGATTAATCCCGTTAATCCTAAAAATCCTGCAATTACGCTGGTGACGGAATCAAATCCCCATTTATTGGGATGAATAGCACTAGGTTTAACCAGTTGAAACCATTGTAAAAACAGAATTCCCAAAAAGATGACAAAATCAATTAAAACAAAGTTGCTAATTGGTATTAAACTGGAATTTTCTGAATAAAGATTCTGCCACATTCCATTAAAAGAGAAAACAAAAAATAAAATTGCTAACAGAATAATGGATAGGGTTCGGGATGTAGGTTGAAAGCGTCTACTGTCAATAGTCGGCCATAAACTATCATCATAACTCCATAGTAAAGCGGGAGTAAAGATTGATAAAATTGCAAAAATAAATCCTTCGGATAAATTAGAATTAACCAAAGGTAAAATACTAATCTGTAAAGCCGGAATTAGAATCAATAAAGTCATCACAAATAGAACACGGGACTGACACCAATAAGCCAGGGGAATTAACAAAAATCCGGCAATTAATGGGGTATGTTCTAAGACTAAATGCAAGATAGAAAATTCTTGCTGTGAGAATAAATTAGAGGTTCCTGTCCAATATCCTATTGCATACAATAGTAGTCCTAAAAATCCTAAAGATGTGAGTTGCAAACTATAGGACATTGCTAATACCCCAATTCCCCACACCAGAAAGAGTTCATAGGGAGAACCACTTTGATGAAAAATTTGTCCCATTAAGGCAATATTTGCCCCTAAAATTAATGCGCCAAAGAGTAATAATCCTTCTCCTAAACGTCGTTTTCTTCCGACTTGAAAAGACTCTGATGGCTGTTTCCATAAATAAAAGCCAGCCGCATTGACTCCAATAAATAAACTCAGAAGTAGGATAACTTTAACTACTTTTGACCAGTCTTGCCAATTCGCTGCGACAAAGGTAATTACACCTAACCCTAATAGAATGCTGCCTAAACCGATTAGAATCATCACAAATCGGCTACTGGCGGCTGTTTCAAGATGATCAAATTGATAGCGTGTTGCTAACTGTTGATAAACAGAATCATCAATAATCTGTTCTTCCTGCCACAGTTTGGCTTCTTGACGAAGTTGATGTCGGAATTTTTCGTTGATCATTTCATTTGAAGTAATATAAAACAATGTTAGGAGAATTAGATGGCTGTTGATCCGAGGGATAGAATCGTATTTTAGTTTTAACCTAGATATTCGGAAAGTACAATTCTTGTTGTAATTGAAAATCAAGGTTAATAGTTCAGGTCTGTGACAGATAGTTAACTTGCACAGGAAAAAGAAAAACCGAAATACCCAAAAATCTAGCTACAAGTTTTTAATTGCCTATTGCCTATTGCCTGCTTTAGAAGCTAGAAAAGTCAGCATTTTTTCAAAGACTTGGATAGCAAGTTCTGATCCGTTATCTCTAGTAAAAATATCATAATTGGGATGGGAGTTAGCCTCAATAAACCAATATTGTCCATGCTCATCTACTGCAATATCTAACCCAGTATAGTCTAAATTTAATTCTTGAAAAATAGGTTGACAAAACGTTTCAATTTCTGATATAATTTGACAGTTATCAATATATTTTGCTTGCGCTCCTTCCCAATGTAAAGGGCTTAAATTTCCGGTAAATATTGCCTGACTAATATCTTTTTCATAGAGTAAGATTAATTTTCGATTTAAAAAGATGGCTCGATATTCCCGTTTAATGACAATATATTCTTGAGCAATAGCAATATAATCATAATTTTTATCATGAATATTAAAAATTGTGGTTAATGCGGTTTCAATTTCTTCAAAACTTTTACATAAAAAAACATTGTGTCCACTGGAACCAGAATTTCGTTTAACAATTACGGAAAATTTAAAAATTCTCTTAATTTCTTGAGCAATCTCAGGAATTGTTTTAAACTTTAAATACTCTTGATATTTTTCATCACAAAATGGGGAAAGAAAACCAGATGTTTTCGGAATTTTAATTTTTTCCTTTAAAATGGAGTAAGTATATTCCTTATCTTTGAGAATTTTAAAAACAGATTGATCGACAAAAGGGGTACTATAATTACAGAAATAGTAATTTTTATTAAGCTTAATTTTAACTAAATTCTCATGATCATGGAGGATTTCATAAGCTATATTGAGATTATGGCAAGCTTGTAGTAATAACCGAATATTATTTAACATATAGCGGTGTGCGATCGCATGAGGTACATTAATAAGATGTATAAAGGCGATCAGGGAGCGATCGCAGAAAAATAACAACAATGAGTAAACCCATGCTGAATATCTTGAAAAGTAATATTGAATACGCTTTCATTTGTTTTTCCCTAACCTTTACTTCTATTGTACCTTACGCGATCGCCTACCGCTAGATCTTGTTTCTGATTCTTGATTGCTAAAAACCAAGATCAAATTTACACCATTTATTGGCTCTAACTGTCTGATTAGTTGACATCCACACTCCATGATTACTTCTTATTGCTAGCACCCAAGGTAATTTCACTTTGTCTAATGTACTGATAAACGAACTACTTTGTCATTAGCTATACTGACTTATAGCGACTTAGAAACAAAATTACGCAAATTCTCAAAAAATTTTTTATTCACTCTAATTTAGAGGTAATCACCTCAATCGGACGCAATACTTTATCATTGACTCGAAATCCTTGACGAACAACTTTTGTAATGGTTTGAGGCGACCGATATTAAATAGTTTTGGGATAAGAGTTTTTTTGTTAGAGAGCGATCAACCTGGATTAAGCCAAAGCCGTGTAATAAATTTGACAAAAATTCAAAAATTGATTAGGCTAATTACTTAGCCCCTTAACCTAAAAAAAGCTTAATGCCAACAACCTTACACAAGTTGAACAGCAAGCAAAATAAGACACTTGAGGCGATCTTCAAAAATCCTGTCTCGGCGAGTATCGTCTGGACGGAGGTAGAAAGACTGCTTCAAGCGTTAGGAGGTCAAATTCAGCTTGGAGGAGGTTCACGGGTTAGCGTACTGCTTAATAATACTGTGGCAACCTTTCATAAACCCCACCCTAGAAAGGAGACTGATAAGGGCGCTGTGGTGGCTGTACGCAAATTCTTAAAAAATGCAGGCATTCAGCCATGATTACCTAAAGTAAGATAGGGGGGTGGGGTTATCCGTCCCCCACTTTTATCTAAAAGAAAGCAAAATATTAAGAAGTTGCATCGGGTTTGGGGCAAACTATTCAAGAAGTTTAGGGGTAAAACAATGGTTTTATTTAATCATAAAGGTTATGTGGGTTACGCTGAATTTGATGAAGAAGCAGGTATTTTTTCAGGTCAAGTGATTAATATTAGCCGAGATGTTGTGACATTTTGGGGAGAAACCATTGAAGAAAGCCAAAAAGAATTTATTATCTCTGTTGATGGTTACTTAGAGTTTTGTCAACAGCAAAATCGTTTACCAGAACCGCCAAACAACAATCAAAATCAGGAATTCCAATTAAATTAAATTACATCATTTAATTTAATTGGAATCGAAGTTAATTAGCAAGCTGTTCATCAAACCTTCTGAACTTTGTTCTGCACCCTTTATTTCTACTCTGTTCAGAAGATCAATGAGGCAAATCAGTTTTGTGCATTTTTACTCAAATTCGGGTTCATTTTTATTACCCTTAGTTTTTGTCTCTGAATTAACTTTAAGTAATTTTTCAACAGCTTTCATAAAATAGGGTTCCCGACCCTCTGGAGCATTATGAAAGTTTAAACCCATTGTCTGGAAAAAATCTTTGGTGAAATCTACAGAAGACTGAATTGCCCAAAAAGCACAACCGTATCCTAAGCACTTATCTGGAAAAAAAGGATTACTTGAGCCAGTCAAAGGGTTTAATTTTATTTTTTTGTCTTTATCCAGAAATTTTTCTAATTTGTCCTCCCAGGTTTTTTTGTTATTGTTAGTGGGATCTTCATTTGCTTCTTTAATCTCTCTTAACTTTTGATGATAATGGACAAGCTCATTGCGTAATTTAATTAAGTATTGAACTGATTGATAAGGTTCTTTTCCTTTATCAAACTGTTTTTCTGCTAAAATTAAAGCCATTTCGTACTTATCAAGCATAGAACTTTTTTCTATGTCTTCCCACATATCCTTCATTCTATCAGGTGTACCGTTTGGTAAATGTTCGACTTTAACCTCCTTAGAGCGATTTGCTACATCAAAAAATAGTTCATTGATTGTAGCTTCCAGATAAGATACAGCAGTTATTATAGAGCCTATTGAATAAGCACTATGTTTTTGAATTATTTCATCGTTAAGATCTTTGCCAGTGTATTCTTTCTCAAGATCATAGGTTGATTTGGCAAAAAAACAAGCTGCCTGAATGTGAGCAAGAGATAAGAAGATTTTTTGTTCAGCCATATTGTTGTTTTATCCTCAATTCACACTATTAAAAACAGGGTTGAAAAAACCAGAGTCAATGAATCATCGGCATGAGCATTGAACCAAAACTAGCATAACATTTATTTAGATGCTGTGCTAGACAGTAAATAAATTTTCGCTTGGTGTATCTTTACGAAATGCAAATTTGCAGCTTTGTCCTGAATCAAACTTAATCTGAACAATAGTTGCTGTTTGATCTTTACTCAATAGAGATTGTTGATCTATGGTAGTAATAACTCCAGTCCCAAGACGACGATGAACTACTCGCAGATCAGGTTCTGCTATTTTACGCGAAAGTGGTTTTCCTAACTTGATTCCAAGTGTTCCAGAACGGATTTTTAGAGAGTCAGGTTCACCAACTGCAATACTGGCTAAGTGTTCACCAAGACGGATTAAAAAAGCATTGTCTTGAACTTGCGATCGCCATTTTTCAGGAATTGCATTTAACCCAAAAGCTGCACCGCCTAAACCACCAACAAAAGCAGCAATAGAATCTGTATCACTTCCAATCATGTTAGCAGCGATAATAATATTGTCTGAAGTAGCTTCGGGTTGATAGGCAAATAAATAAATTCCCGCGATCGCAGTTCCAAGTCCAGAACCTTTTGTTTTATAATCAAAACAGCCTAATTGTCTCAATACACTTTCTGGTTTTTCTTTGTCTCGTAATGCTTTCCAAACAAGACGTAACTGTTCAATAGCCTCTTGCTTGGTGTTAGCAAAAACCTGATCAAAAGTCTCTAATCTTCCCTTATTCCATTCTGATAACCAAATTTTTAAGCCAGAGATTTGTGGAATTTCTAACTCTTTGACCCAGTTACCCAGAGTTTCAATAAATTCTTCACCCTTGATAGGATCAGACTCCTGTAAAACGGTGTATAACGCATAACCATATAGGATCGCGCCGATGATCGCTCTCGGATGTCCATGACTAATAATTGAGTTACGCCAAATGTCAGCCTCAGCCTGCGTCCAACGTCCCGCATTGGCTAAAACATGAGGCGATATCCGCATCGCTGCTCCATTCGCACCCCCATCGCGGTAGTCCATTGTTCCCTCTTTCATTTTTCGGCTGAAAAAGTTACTATTCCAATCTGCTGATTTACGCTGTATTTTTTGTGCCGCTTCTTTAACAGTGCCACCTGCACCCCGCGCATACTCTAACCACAGAGGATATTCCAGATCGCAAAAACTACGATAGTCAAAGCACCCATTAGGTGAAATACAAGCAGCTGTGCAAATTGTTAACTGCGTATCATCCGAATAGTCTCCGGCTTCAATATAATCTTCATATCCTTGAAAACGTCCACCGACTTGTTTACTCCAAGACTGATATTCAGTAACCCGATCAACTTTCATTTTGCGTTTGAGATCATCTGGTGATCTAATAAATTCAGTCATCCATCCCATTGCATCACCAGCCGCAGCAGCAAGTAAAGATCCAGCTATGCGATCTGATAGAAATTTGTAATTCAACAGCTTATTGTTTAGCAACATAATTTGATTTTGTGAAATAACTAACTGTTAACTTTTAAAAACACCTTTCCAGATCTTAATTTCTCCTGTCCACCCTGCATCTATAACTTTTTGAACATTGCCAGGATCTTCATTAACCCAAATTAATAGAATATCAGCTAATGAGATGCTTTCATACACCAATACCTCCGCTTGAAGACAGGTTGGGCGACAATCAGGTAAATTACCTCTAGTCCATAATCTCCCTCCTATATCTCTTACTTCAGGAACAAACATACTCTCCAGTCCTTCAAAACGTGTTTTGATATAAGCACCACGTCTTGATGCTGCATTCATTTGGCAGAAAAGAGTATTTTGTTTCCATAGGTAATCAGGTTTTATTGCTAACAATACCCAACAATCAGTTCTATGGTTTTGTCTAGCATGGTAGTGATACATACTGTTATAACCATTTATGCTACAGCAAATGTGATTATGTTGTCCATCCCACCGTCCTGAATCAATTTGTTTATAATGCTGATTTCGTTCTTGAAGTTTAGTGTTTGATAATAAACCTCCTTGTGAACAAATCCCTTTTAAATTTTCAATTGTAGTAAAGTGACATAAACACGAAATTTTTCTTAGAGCCACAAATGCACGAATCTGAGCAGCATCAGAACCATCTAATCGTTGTTCCACAGTCTCAATTATAGGAATCTTATCATTTGTTATTTCCAATTCATCTTGAAACGTGGGAAGGGGATTATATAAGTTATTAGATATAGAATCAACACGATTTTTGCTTGTTATATTGCCATCATCGAATAACTCTTGGTCAAGCTCCTCAGATATCTCAACGGGAGGAATATCAAGTAATATAGTCTTTTTAGCATCCTTTAAAAACGATAAGAATTTTATAAATTTTGATGAAATTTTATGACGGATATCATTAACTATAGTTTTTTGTTGCTGTTCAGATAAACTTGAAATTAAGGGGTCTAAACTCAAAAATAATAATTTTACTTTCTCTGAATCGGAAAGAAGTTCAAAAATCGTTGGGTACTTTTTAAGGTTTTCTGGAATTAAGCATAATAGTTCTGAATGATCAGTTTGAGAAGAATTATTCAATATTCCACCGATTTCACTAATAAGTTTTTCTGGATTTGATGAATTACTGAGTTTAGAAACTAAAATTTTTATACGGTTCTGGTTGGGGAGTAAAGACCAAATTCGCTCATTAGATACAATATCTTCTGGAATAGTCTTCCAATGAAGATCGGTTTCAGGGAGATTTTGTAAACGGTTTATTAGCTCATTCCATAAAATATCTGAGTTGTTATTTTCAGCGTTTATGACTAAGTTAATTAATTTTTGAAGACTGATGTAATTAATTAATTCTTGACTAGCTATTAAGATATTGTCTGGAATCTCATCCGCAAAACTTTGTTGTGATAGAGTACATCCTCTGATTCCAGTAGAAGACTTAGTGAGAGTATTAAGTTTTTGCAAACAAAAATAAACCTTAAGTTGATCTGCGTTAAAGCTGTTGAGGTAAAGTTTAAATACAGGATACCAAAGTTTTACATCTTGACTAAGTGCACAAGCTTCAATAATCTCTGGATTAGTTTCTTGAGTTAGTAGAGTTAAATGAGTTGCATTATCCCTTAATTGATTATCTCTACTAAAATTTTTTTTGATATCGAAAACAACAGCAACTCCTTCTTTTAAATCTTCATTGGAACACGAAATTTGATTAATATGTACAAAAACTTCTGCCTTTCCTTTTGTCTGTTTTTCAAAAAAGGTTAACAAATCATCTCTTTGCAAAAGAGCACATCCAAAACCCTTGTCTTTTTGATACCAATCCATTATACCTACCTCTCTCAACAAGTTTAAATTTTTGATTTTATTATCTTGAATTTCAAAGCGAATAAATCTTCCTCTTTTAAGTTCAGATTCTGAACATTTAATTTCTTGATGGTGTAACTTCCATCTACGTTCATCTTCTAATGTAAGTATTCTGTAATCTAAATCTTGATCTGATTTATCGAACCATTTAACTATACCTATTTCTACAAGCTTTGTCGTATCTGGGGCAATAGTAGACATATTCAGCTATATTCCTCTATAAAAATTGGGGCTTTGACGAAAGCGTTTGAGTTGAAAAATTCATTGGGATCAGAGTCGCCAAACAAAATTAGGCAAATTCTACAATAGACTTTGTATTGTTCATTGGCTAATTTAAGGGATTAAAGTTTATTCCGTAGGCTTTTAAATGCCAGTTTAGAATAAGTGAAAATTTTAAAACGATGAATGGGACGATTAAGGAAAAACCTTAATCCAGATCAATAGTTGCAACTTAGGGGGTATGGGAAAAATAACTGATGAGAGGACTATCAGTGATGTTTGGATTAAATTAATAGGTAGCGGAGAAATAGCAACTGAGAGTAGTAGATGATAAATTTCAGCTATACGCCAGTGGTGTGACTACGGAATTGCTTGGTCGCCACAATCAGGGCATCGCATTTATCATCAGTTCGCTTATATATTAAAGGTTATAACTTGTCTATCATTTTGTAAATCAGTGAAATTACGGAACTTTCCTTTCATATTGTTTTGAAGTTTAGGCTCAATCTACCCCCTGGTTAGTTGAGCTATGTCGTTGAAATCTGCTCTCTCAAACCAAGGGGTGATGCTCCTATCAGTCCGAATCTGATTCGTTTCCCTCCCATAACTCCCGTTCTGAATCTCGTTCTAATTCCCGATCTAAGGTGTTTTGTTCTCGGTAATCATCGGAACTATCCTGAACGTCTCGGTCGTAATCATAGTCGTGGTCGTCGTTGTCGTAACCGTCCTCACCGGGGCCAAAATTATCGTAACGCATGGTCAAAATTCCTCATGATCAGTTTTACTGACCTATTGCAACCTGCGAATAAAATTACGCAAATTTTCAAACAATTTTTTGGCCGTTTGTAAAGTAGTGCGATCGTCCTCACTCCCTCACCTCTAAAACCGCCTCTAGTCAGTCCACTTTTTTTACTCATTAGTGTAAGGGCGAGAAAACCTCGCCCCTACGATCGCCATTTTTGAAACTTCAAAATGTTGGTTTTCCATTAATTACAATAACCCTCGATACCGAATAAACAACAGAATCGCCGCCCACGATCCTAGCGCCACTTTAATTGCTACTAAAATATTTAATAATGGAATAGCACCCCCACTAAAAAGCCCTCCTAACTCTCCGTGTGGTAACTCGAATCCTGCTAAAGTAACCACCGATAATACAATAAAAGCCAAAACTGTAATTTTCTCCCAATCTGCGGCTAAATACCGTTTATAAATCTTTTGCATCCACTCAGGAGAAGAGGTAATTGCTACTAAACTGATCGCAGTTCCCCCCGCTACTCCTGCTGCAAAACCACCCCCCGGACTAAGATGACCCCGAATTGCTAATTCCACCCCAACTAACGCGCTAATTGTTGCTCCCAAACGCGCTAAAACAATTGAAGCTTCATCGGTAAATTGATGAACTTTAGCATAGGGTTTTTCATTCGCTAATAGGTAATAAACCCCCATAATTGAGATTGTAAAAACGATGACTTCAAAAATCGTATCGTAGAGCCGATTTCTTAAAATAATTGCCGTTACCGCATTGGGAATTCTACTATCTTTAATAATCGATTCCACAATCGACAAACTGGGTAAATCCCCTTCGGGATTCGGCATCACTAAAAACTTAATATAAATCGCAATAACCGCTAAAATATAAACCCATTTCATTACTGTTCCTCCCCTGATTCTGATAAACTAAAATAAGTTAAACGAGTGTCTAACAAGGACAATTGAGTTTGCATCACCTGATAAAGCCGTTGAATTCGGGTTAAGGTGTGATACGCTTGCGGTTGATCATCATTCATACAAACCGCATGAACTTCTTTATCTATCAACGCTTGCTTTAAGGCTTTCTCATCTTGATAAAAAATTAACTCCAAACGCAGATGATATTTATTAAAAACCGTTCTAAACTGCTCTAATAGTTGGCTAAATTCCCCTTCTTTGGCTTCCTTCTCCCAGTCTTCCAACACCCCCAAACGCACGACCAACGAGGAACGCACCGCCACCGCATACAAGGTAATTGCCAACATTGTCCCCACTAACGCTTCTGTTAATGCGACGTCCGGCGCTCCTAAAACGGTGTAAAATAAGGCTGCGATCGCCCCCAAAATCCCCCGCACCACCAAAGCATGATAAGGATTCTCCTCTAACACTAACATCGTCGCCGCTAAAGGGAGCAAAGACGCGATCACAACAACATAGTTATCATTCATGATTCCTCCTCATTACTAGAACAGTAAGCTAACACATAACCCAGCATTGTATTCCACAACATCAGAGAAATCAGGGCTAAAACCAGCAACGGCCATTCTTTGGGAATTTTCACTAGCAACCCCAAAACAATCAGCATTGATCCCAGAGTATCGGCGACAGTCAGGGTATGCAATTTGAATAAAACTGATCGCAAACCCAACAATGGTAAGGTTCCCCAAAACCAGAACACTAGACCGACAGCCATCAACCCATAACTCAATATGTCAATCATCGGTAACTTATCCTTTTTAAAAGTTGAGCAAGTAACATAAATCCGGCATTGCCAACGGTGAGAATGATCACTCCGGCAATTCCAATCATCCAATCATCTCTTAAAACCGAGACAACGAGAATCATCATCGAACTCTTGGTGGCGATACTGGCAAAGGCTAACATCTTCTCCCAGACATCATCTTCTTGCCAACACGCTTCATAAAGGGGAATTAACAATGCGATAATCATGGCAATCAAGACCCAGTTCATGGCAGTTTCCTCCGTTGCACGCGATGAACCGCAAACCATCCGTTTTCATGGTATTTCAACACAATAGTTTTTGGGGTAAAGGTAATCAGAAAAATGTCTAAAAAGATCAGTCCAGGGGTGCGTTGTGGTTTAACCCGTTCCATGATAATTTCTTCCTCGTTATGGGGACGAAAAATCATTTCGATCGCCTCCAAATAAGCTTGAGGAATTGCTACCACAATCTCGCCTAAAACCCGCATCCAATCTTGTAAAGCGGTCGGACTTTTACGCAGTCCTGGTATTAAAAAAGCGATCGCCACTCCAATAATAATATTGGTGACGGTGAAATTCGCTGTTAACAGAAACCAAATGGTCAGCCGTAATATTAGATTCAGATATCCAATCATGCTAAAACCATCCAAAATAATAGGATTAACATCACACTCATCACCCCCATCAAATGATCAATTTGTTCCAGCATCCGGGGAAGTTTGAGGGAAATTTTTTGAATAATGAACAAATAAACGAACCATCCCAGGAAAATTGTTGCCAGAGGTTTGATAATATTAGCAATAGTATAAGCTTCGTAATAAGCTATATTTGCTACTACCAACCCCGCCAATAACAAAATCAACCCAGGCCAAAAACTAGGCCGGATTTTATCTGCTCCCCCACGCGGTAAAAAAATAAATTTGGCAAAGGAGATCGCTGTTCCCAATGCCGCAATATTCATGCCGATCACTTGCCAAGGTAACAGATTTTTCATTGTTAATATCTTCGCCCCAAACCCCGATAATAGGGGAAAACCGGAGATTGAGAAACTTGCGATCGCCAATGCTATCCACAAAGAAGTATTGATCGGGGTGTGATGCAGTTCTTTAAAACTACGGCTCGGTAAAACCCCCGCAATTAGAAATAAAGCGGATTTAACTAAGCCATGAGTGAGAGCGTAAAATCCCCCCACTTCCGGTGCCGCCAGTACAAACCCTAACTGGGATATGGTATGAAACGCTAACATCCGCTTGGTATCCTTTTCAAACATGGCATAGAACACCCCCAGTAAGGCAGTTCCCACCCCAAAGATCCGAATAATCGGGTCAAGTTCACCCACCGTTAGGGCGATCCGCACCATTGGGAACACTCCCGCTTTTACCACCACCCCCGACATTAAGGCGGATACAGGGCTTTCTGATTCCGAGTGGGTTAAAGGCAACCATAAACCCGATACAAAAATACCTCCTTTAACTAATAATCCTAGAAGAATTAAAGCCACTGCTTCCGGTGGTACGCCCTGTAACCCTTTAAAGGCAAAGGAATGATGGGTTTGATAAACTAACACCGCCCCGACTAAATAAAACAGCATGGCGACGTTGCTAACAAATAGATAGCGTAACCCAACCCAAATTGATCGATCCGATCGCGGATAAGAAATTAGGAGAAAAGTGGCAATACTAATCACCTCTAATGCCACATATAAACTAATCAAATCCGCACAAACAAAAGTAGCATTCACACTGCCATGTAAAATAATGGCTTGAGTATAGAAAAAGGTGCTTTTATTCGTGTGCCAACAGTACAGAATAACGGCGGCAGTTACTAATCCATTGGTTAAGATAAAATAACCACTGAGGGAATCAATTAGTAAGGAAACACCGAAGTTATCAAGTAACTGGATGGCTAGGGGAGATGAATTAACACAGTGATACAACCCATAAGCGATAGAAATAAACGCCACAAATAACGTAAAAAATCGATCTAGTTTGGGAACCAGATAAATTGTAAATCCAGCCAAAAAAGGCAGCGCAATCCAAACAATAGTAGGGGTAATCATGGGGTATTATTTTTCTCGATCTCGTTCGTTTCCAAAGTAGGATTATCCCGTGCCAATTTCATCGCTCCAACTAACATTAACGCTTGAATTGAAAGACCGATGACAATAGCGGTTAAAATAACAGCTTGGGGAACTGGATCGGAATAAGTGCCATTTTGGACATCGGAAAGAATCGGGGTTAATAAACCGCCCCGTGATGCGATTAGCACATAGTAGGCGATTACACCCGTACTCATGATGTCCATTGCGATGATCTTCATCAGCAGGTTTTTCTTAAAGATGATTCCAAAAAACCCGCACAGTATTGTTGCAAAGACGAAGGCTTCTAACACGATAATGAGCGGTTGGCTAAGGGTATTATAAAAGGGTTGTAGGCTGGAACAACTGGCTGCTTGATGTCGGTTCAGCTTGGTGCTGAAACCCGCACTGAATTTATTGCCAGGATAACTTCGGCTCTATTAAAGCGAGTTAACATTTTTTCAACTCTATAATAAGTAAAAGGAATTGTCAATCCCATTGATGATTTAGATGCTAAACCGCTTTGTAGGAACTAGGAACAATAGCTAAATCAGTTTTTGGATCGAATAAATGGATTTTTTCGGGTGTTATGGTTAACCAAATTTTTTCACCGGGTATAAGTTGAGTTTCGGCTGGGATTCTAACTTGTAAGGAAGAATTTAGGTTGTTTTCTCCTAATAAATGTACCCATAATAAGGTTTCATGTCCTAATGCTTCTAAACGATCAACAATAACAGGTAAATTTTTAGTTGCGGGACAACTGACGATTAAATGTTCGGGTCTAATTCCTAACAGTAATTTTTGGTCATTGTAGCGAGGTAAAACGGGTTCCCAAATATCGGGTAAAGTTAAACGAAATTGAGGGTGAGTAATTAATAAGGGTGCAGTGAAGTGAACGGGAATAAAGTTCATGGGGGGAGAGCCAATAAACTCCGCTACAAAACGATTTGCAGGACGATTATACAGTTCTAAAGGGGGAGCAACTTGTTGAATTCTTCCTTGGTTCATAACCGCAATTCGAGAACCCATTGTCATTGCTTCTACTTGATCATGGGTAACATAAATGGTTGTTGTACCTAATTTTTTTTGTAATTCTACAATTTGGGCGCGGGTTTCGGTTCTTAATTTAGCATCTAAATTAGATAAAGGTTCATCCATTAAGAAAACTTGCGGATTTCTAGCCATTGCTCGACCTAATGCAACCCGTTGTTTTTGTCCTCCTGATAATTGTTTGGGATATCGATCTAATAACGATTCAATTTGTAATAATTTAGCGACCGTTAAGACTCTTTCAGATACGGCTTTTTCTCGTTCTGAAACATGGCGGAATTGGGGAGGAAGCGATCGCGTCATTGCTACAATTGCATCTTCTAACCACAATGGAGCAAAGATTTGATAGTCTCCTAGGGTAACGGATAATTGTTGATGGGAAGGGGTTGTAGAGGTTGTTTTTTGAACCATTAAAGGCTGTTTGGGTTCGGTTTCTCGATAGGAACGACGCAACCCGAAAGCCAAGTTATCATAGACTTTTAAATGAGGATATAAAGCATAGTTTTGAAAGACCATAGCAATATCACGGGCTTTCGGGGGTAATTCATTGACTAATGTATTCCCAATATAAATATTACCTCCGGTAATGGTTTCTAATCCTGCAATTAATCGTAATAGGGTACTTTTTCCACAACCGGATGGCCCGACTAAAACCATAAATTCGCCATCAAATATCTGAAGATGAACTCGTTTTAAAATTGCTTGACGGCTGGGGGTTGATTCTTGGAGTTCTGATGATTTTGTTTCCTCGGAGGCGGTTTGACGACGAGTGGGGAAACTTTTATAAATATTATCTAAAATAACTTCTGCCATTTTAATTTTACCTGATTTTGAATCCAATAAATGATTGTAAATTACAACAATAAGCTTTAATTTTACCTGATTTTCCGTAGGGGCGGGTTCTCTCAGATATAGGTAAGAAACAATTAACTGCTCTAAACCCGCCCTTTTTTTCCCTCAGATATTGATAACAAATCATTAACTGCTCTAAACCCGCCCTTTTTTTCCCTCAGATATTGATAACAAATCATTAACTTATTAAACCCGCCCTCTCCTCCTCTGATCTTGGTGTTGGTGCGTGCGCGGAGCTTACACACCCTACGGTTTGGTTGGTGCGTGCGCGGAGCTTACACACCCTACGGTTTGGTTGGTGCGTGCGCGGAGCTTACGCACCCTACGGTTTGGTTGGTGCGTGCGCGGAGCTTACGCACCCTACGGTTTGGTTGGTGCGTGCGCGGAGCTTACGCACCCTACGGTTTGATGGAGATAATTTTTTCATCGGGTTTGAGTTTAAAAAGGCGATCGCCTGTACCATCTTTGGGTGAGAGATGAATTTCATCTGTGGGAATATGAACAATGCGATTTTCACTGGTTAAGAGATGAACTTGTTTATGGGGTTTAGCAGGTGCAATTCCTACTAAGATATCATTCGGGGATTTAAAATTCAGCATGGAAATTCCTATTCCGCCTCGGTTACTACTGCGAATATGTTCCATCGCAATCCGTTTAATATAACCTTGTTCTGTCACTAATAATAAACTGCCTTTTGGCGATAGGGTAACACACCCGATTAAATGTTCTTTTTGTCGTAACCGGGTGGCTTGAGAACCCTGGGCGGCTTTCCCCATCGGGGGGAGTTGTTCATCATTAATATCAAGGCGTAATATTCGCCCTCCAGAGGTGGCTATTACCACTTTTTCATCGGGTTTTGAGAGGGTAGCAAAACATAATTCATCATCGTCTTTTAGTTTAACAACGGTACTGCCTCGATTGGTTAATTCAGCTAATTCTGTTAAGGCTAAACGTTTGATTTTCCCTTGTTGAGTCAGGGTAATTAAATCAGTTTTATCGGGGAAAGCCGATAATAAAAATTGAGCGATAATTAAGTCGTGGAGATTAACCGATATATCCTTAGAAGCGGAAGGGGATAATAATGTAATAATCGGTTTACCTTTAGAACGATTAGAACCCATGGGAATATCCGCTACACTGAGGGGATAGGCTTTTCCGGTTCGCAAAATCATCACTAGATTTTGACGGGTGCGAGTGGCATAAGTTTGAGTGGTAAAATCATCCGTTTCTTCAATATTAATAGCCGTAGAACTTTCACTATGATTACGTTTAGAATCGTTGGTTTTGGGAGAAACTCGGCGAATATAACCCCGATGGGTGACTTCGACAACAGTTTCTTCATCAACCGGAGGTAAGGGTTGTAATAAATCAGGGAGTGAGGATACTTCTAAGGCTTTTTCTGTAGATTTTTTAGAGGTTTTATCCTCAGTTTCAATAGCATTCTGACTCTGAGGATAAATGATCCGAGTCCGTCGTTGATCCCCATATTTTCGCTTGAGCGATCGCAATTCTTTTTTCAAGGATTTCAACAGTTCAGGACGTTCATTTAATAACCGTCTCAACTGTTCAATTTGAGTTGTTAATTGCTTAAATTCATCTTGTAATTTTTGCCGTTCTAACCCCGTTAATCGACGCATGGGCATTGATAAAATCGCATCAGATTGAGTATCACTAAAGCCTAATTGATCTTCTAAGGTTAATTTTGCCGTAGAACCATCGGGAGCATTTCTGAGAATTTCAATCACATTATCTAAATTTTCTAAAGCAATTAATAACCCTTCAACTAAATGACATCTGTGTTCAGCAGCTTCTAATTCATGGCGAAATTGACGAGTTAAGGTTTGTTCCCGAAATGTCAGGAATTCTTGCAGAATTTGTTTTAAACTTAATTGTCGGGGTTGACCATTAACAATCGCCAGAAAAATTGCCCCGAATTTCGTCATTAATTCCGTTTGTTGATAGAGATGATGTAAAACCACTTCGGGAGAAAATTCGCGTTTCAATTCAATCACAACGCGAATCCCTTCTCGATCGCTTTCATCCCGAATATCAGAAATCCCGTCTAATTTTCCAGCATTGACTAACCCGGCAATTTTCTCAATCCAACTGGCTTTATTGACTTGAAACGGTAATTCCGTAACAATAATTGCGGTTTTAGTCCGGCGTTTTTGGGCGGTCGGAACTTCTTCAACTTTTGCCACCCCCCGCACCACAATACTGCCTTTTCCTTGGGTATAAGCTTCCCCAATTCCTTCTGTACTAATAATTTCCCCCCCAGTGGGAAAATCCGGGGCGGGAATCAATTCCATTATTTGTTGATCGGATAATTCAGGACGATCAATTAAGGCAATTAATCCATCAACCACTTCCCCCAAATTATGAGGAGGAATATTTGTCGCCATCCCAACCGCAATTCCTGAAGATCCATTTAACAATAAAAAGGGAAGTTGGGCGGGTAAAACCGTTGGTTCTTGTTGAGAATTATCGAAATTACTAATAAAATTAACCGTTGCTTCCCCAACTTGAGACAGTAACCCTTCATGACCAATAGAAGCAAGACGGGTTTCGGTGTAACGCATGGCCGCCGGGGGGTCATTATCCACAGACCCAAAATTTCCATGACCCGCTAACAACGGATAACGACTAGAAAACTCTTGAACCAGTCGCACCAAAGCATCATAAACCGATTGATCGCCGTGGGGGTGATATTTTCCCAGCACATCCCCAACCACCCGCGCACATTTGCGGTAGGGACGATCAGGGGTTAACCCTAATTCGTGCATCGCATACATAATGCGACGATGAACGGGTTTCAGCCCATCGCGGACATCTGGTAACGCCCGTCCAACGATCACACTCATGGCGTATTCGAGGTAGGACTGTTGCATCTCAGTATGCAGCGATGTTGCGATCACTTGCCCAGAAAAGAGGTTTAACTGTTTAGCCATGAGTTTAGGTGAGTCTACAGCGATAGGGTTCTGATCTTAGATTATGTCCTGAGAAGGTATTTCCATCACACCCCTCTAACAAGGGTCTACTGATCTCCTTGCTGTTTTGAGGATAGCTAATTGCGTTCAATTTGACCAAAAAAATGGTTATAGCAGAAGTAGATTCGTCCTATCGCGCTTTTCGGATGCTGCTACCTTAAACAGTTGGAACATAGAGTTTGGGAAAGTAGCGTTCAACAACATCAGTAGGAAATCCTAAGCGGACAGCACCCTTGGGAGTATCTGAAACTAAAAGACCCACCTCAACTAATTTCTTGAGCACTGTTCTAGCTTGTCGCTCTTTGTAGCCTGTGATTGTAGCAGCTTGACCCCGCTCAAAAGAACCAGAATACAGGGCTTCCTTCAGTAAAGGAAAAGAACCTTTAAGTAACCGTCCGGCTCGAATTTCCTCCTCAACATAGAGTTCAATGCGATTTAAGAGTTGGGAGGGTTCTAGTAGTGACTGCATGAATGTCACTTGGTCGATACAAGTTTCTAAAAAGAACTGACAAAACTTCTGCAAACCTGCCGCCGTTAAATTTCCACGACCGTCTAAATCGTTCCATCGTTGCTTGTCGGCTGCCATCAATAAATCCCGATATAAATTAGCATTTCTGGCTAAACCACGAGAAACAGACCATAAACTACTGCCTACCCCAATTTGCCTTAAGAAAGCATGAGAAAACAGCCGTGTCACGCGACCATTGCCATCAAAGAAAGGATGAATCCAAAGCAGCCGATGATGAGAAGCAGCCACAGCAATGACTTGCTCAATTAAAGATAAACGTTTGGGATTATAGGCTTCTTCAAAACGCCGTAAAAAACGTGGAATTGCTGGAGCGCTAATCGGAACGTGATAACCAACACTCACATCCCCAGTCCGTAATTCTCCGGGTTTGACTTCAACACGTTTATTTCCTTGGGGGTCTTCAATATAGAGTAAGTCAGAAGAAAGTCGTTGACAAAACTCACTCGGTGAAACTAGACATTTTGCCGTTTTCTAAAACCCTGTGTATTGATTATAAGCTATAGCTTTCAAGTTTCACACATACAGATTTTTGCCGATGTTTTTGCCGATAAACCCGCGCGCAGAGAACTCTTTTCCTGCGCTGTTCCCTGCTATATAAGCCATTTTGATCTAAGTTCAGGCTGGTTTCTCAACAAAATTCAGCATTTTCTCGGTGTTTTTTCAGGGAAAAGTCCTTTACTCTAAGATCAGACTCATACTGAATCTGCTGTCAACTTAACCGGGAAAACGGTTGAACAACGGCGTTGATCCCTCTAGCCTCTGGCTTTTTCTATCGCGCTGCTCTTGTCAACCCGTTGAATGGGCATGGTATGATAACACCTCGGTACTGGAGAGAGTATCCAATGGGAGACTCAAGTAAACAACCCACCCCTCAATCGGAGTATCGATGATCGTGGGGGCTTTTTAAACGGCCTAGTTTACCAGACTCAGTAACATTACCCCAGAAATGGGAAAGCCAGAAATGTCAAATTTTGTATTTGTTATCAATACAAATACTGCAACCCTATTTATACAAACGATGGTTATTTCTACTCAGTATAAACCTCGCCCCCCTTTTTCTCTCACCACTAATCTGAGTGTAGGTAATTCGGGAGTTTCCAAGGAGGAAAAAAGATGAAGACTGTTCTGATTGTAGAAGACGATCAAGTTAATGCTCGTGTTTTTTCAAAAATATTGACAAAACGGGGTGGATTAGCCGTTAAACATACGGAAAATGTGGAAGAAGTGATGGAAATCGCTCGCACGAGGGAGGCGGACTTAATTTTAATGGATGTTTCCCTAGCACGCAGTGTCTATCAAGGGAAAGCAGTGGATGGTATTAAAATTACACAACTGCTCAAAGCTGACCCCCAAACCGCCAAACTTCCGATTATTTTGGTAACGGCTCATGCTATGGCCGGAGATCGAGAAGATTTTCTCGCTCAAAGTGGTGCCGATGACTATATCTCTAAACCCGTGATTGATCATCAAAAGTTCGTGGATAAGATTAAATCTTTGTTACCACCAGAGGAGTAGACTGCAAGAGGGAAACTGGGGAATGGAATTGAGAATAGACTCATCTTTTTTTTCAGTACCTCCCCCTTGCAGGGCGAACGGCTTGAGATCATTCTGAAGTAGAGACTAGGGAGATGCGGGTTGAGCATCTTTGACTTTGACTAAGGTTTCTTGGATTTGAGGAGTCGCCAGGAATTTTTTTGTATCGTTGAGTAAGCGATCGCCCCAAAGATTTTCCTTGAGATATTCAAAATCCGCATAACGGCTATCGAGACTTAAAGCCATTGTTCCCAGAGAGAGGGCTTCTTTGGTTTGACCTTTTGTATACAGGGCAACGGCTAAGGCTAAAATTGGTTCGGCGGCTTTGGGATCAATGGTGATCGCTTGTCGCCACTTAGCGATAGCGGTGTCGATTTCTCCCTGTTCATACTTGACTAACCCGACATTATTAATCGCTGGCCAAAGATTTTTTTCTTGAGCAAAGGCTTTCTCGTATTGCAAAATTGCCTGCTCAAACCGCCCTAATTTATAATAGGCATTTCCTAAATCAAATAAGGCCCCCGGAACATTGGGGTCAGTTTTTAAACCCGCTTCCAGAAATTGAATTGATTTTTGATAGTTCCCTTTTTTGAAGTAAGCTTCTCCCAAAATAAACTGAACTCCCGCTTCCTTCGGAGCTAAGTTACTGGCTTTTTCAAGTAACTCAATGCCTTTATCGAGGTCTTCCAATTGCAGGTATAAACTACCTAATAACGCCCAAGCTTGGTAATTTTCCGGCGCCAGTTGAGTTGCGAGTTCGGCTCTGGGTAAAGCCAGTTGATATTGTTGAAATCGTGTTAACTGAGCCGCTTCTTCCAGCAACCCTAATCCGGTTTGTTCAAGTTGTTCCGAGTCCAGTGGAGGCGTATAGGGAACTAAAGCTTGCCCCATCGCCGATTGAGCGACATTCCACAAACTGAGCGTGACGACAACGGTTAGAATCAGAGTTCGATTTGGCACAGTAAAAGCCTTAATGCAATGCGTTAAACTCAGTTAATCTATCATTAAATTAACTCGTGTGCAAAACTTCCTTTCAGCCGGCGCCTTAATTATATCGTGCTTGTTAAGCATACCCCCCCTATCCTGTGCTGTTTTCAGGGGATAGCAATGTCAAGAACCAAGCTCAAGATAGGGAACGAAAAAAATTAAATACTCGACTGTTTTACGATTTGAATTGCCTTTCTGCGAACTTCTAAAATTTGACCAATCTCACGGGCAAAACTCGGTTGTCGTTCAATCATTTGATTAACAACACTCGAAGAAATAATCATCACTTCTAAATCTTCAATAGCCGTTACTGATACTGTACTGGGTTCACCAGAAAATAGCGCCATTTCCCCAAAAAATTCCCCTCCTTTGAGGGATAAAACCTCATGTTCAGTCCCCCACTCATCGGTGGTTGTTAATAGGGCCTGTCCTGAAACGATGATATAGAGATCGTTGCTGGGATAGCCTTGCTGAATCACTTTTTCTCCTGTGCCAAAATGGTGAAGCGTCACCTCCTGGGAAAGGGTATCTAGGTTAGTTTGTTCTTTTTTCAGGGGGACAAATACCGGACTGGATTGCCAAGCTTCAGCAAATTTTTTAGAGGTATCTTCTGATCGAGAATTAGACCGTCGAACATGATAAACAGTCCGAATTGGGAAGGGTATGGTTAGATTATTTCGTTGGGCTGCATACCAGATGCGAGTCATAAAGCGATCGCGAATTTTCTCTAATTCACTATAGTTTTCAATAAAAAATTTTACCTCATAAGTAACACTAGAATCATCGTAGGAGAGGGTAAAAATCTGCGGTTCTGGTTCCTTAATAATGCCCTGAGTTGATAGGGCGGTACTTTTTAAAACTTGTTTGGCTAAATTAGGCGGATCACTATAGGAAAACCCAATTTCAATCCGTTCTGCATAAAGACTTAAGGGTTGACTAAAATTATGAATAGTTTCCCCACTAATCACTTTATGGGGAATAACAATCATTTCTCGATCAAAGGTTTGCAGGCGAACTGCACGCCAGTTAATATCAATAACTTGTCCGATAGTATCTCCGACTTTTAACCAATCTCCAACGGTAAAGGGACGTTCAAATAGCAGTGCAATTCCTGACATCACGCTCCCTAATGTATCTTGAAGGGCTAAACCAATGACGATGGAACTAATGCCAAGGGCTGTGACTAAACCAGCCAAATCTGCATTCCAAACTGTTGCTAAAACAATTCCTGTTCCTAATAAAATTAAAAAGAGTCGTGAAAGATCAACTAATAGTTTAGGAAATCTTGCGCGCCAAGTATTAGCTTCCGCTTCTTCAAATAAGATAACATTCAACAGAGATAGGGCAGCATGAATTATGCAAAACCAGAGTAAGGTTTCAACTGTTTTGATTAAGTTACTATTCGGATCAAGTTGGATAACATACTGCATAAATAACATCAATACAAGCACGGGTAAAACCCAATTCCGAACCACTTGTAATGTTGCTGCGAGGGGTTTATCGCGTCTTTTTAGTCGATGAATGATTTCACCTAAAATAATAATTAGAGAAGGAAAACCCACCACCAGGACGATTGACCAAATCAATAAATTGTTTTGAATTGTTGGATTATTAATCGCAGGATTCATAAAATTTTTTAACCCTCAATTGGTGAACGTATACTTTTTAAGAGCCACCCATTTAACTGGGGTTTAGTATTGGCTTCTTTCTCCGGTATGGGTTCAAAGTGATAGAGATCTTGCAGACGACGATAAACGGTTTGAGAAACTAAAACTCCTCCGGGGGGACAGGCATTTTTGAGGGCAGTAGTCAGGTTAATTGTATCGCCCCAAACATCAAAAATACAGCGATTTCGACCGACTATTCCGGCAACAATATCACCGGAGTTAATGCCGATGGAAATATTCAGGGGTAATCCCCGTTCATGACTAAATCGACGCACAATCATCAGCATTTCTAAGGCAACATCAATGGCTCGTTTATCTTGATCCAAATAAGGAACAGAAAGCCCACAAACGGCTAGGTAACTATCTCCAATTGTTTTAATTTTTTCCATGCCATAGTGTTCGGCAACTTCATCAAAAGCTGTGACTAAATTATTCAAAATAGCAACGGATTCATAGGCACTTAGGGTATTAGATAATTTAGAAAATCCGGTTAAATCTGAAAACAAAACAGCAACATTAGATAGATCTTCAGCTAGGTCTTTTTCTCCCCGTTGAAACCGTTTTGCTACTGAGGTTGGAAAAACACTTAAAAGCAATTTTTCATTGTCCCGATTTTTTTGTTCTACCAGTAAGGTTTGAGTATGGAGACTGCGGACAATTTCATTAAAAGATTTGGCGAGTTCGCCAAATTCATCTTCTGTTTCTAAAGGAACAATTGCATCCAGTTTTCCGGCCGCTACTTGGCGTGTTCCCTTAATCAGTTGATTAATGGGTTTAACAAATAAATTAGCTAAGATCATGGCGATTAATGTCACCAATAACATCAGTAATGTCGCTGAGATTAGGATTTGATTCCGAAAGGAATAAATGGGAGCATAAGCTTCCGATAGATCGATTTCCGCAAGAATTACCCAGTCTAATCCATCAAAGCGAAGGGGTGCAAAGGAACTTAAAACGGGAATATTACGATAATCTCTAATAATTCGAGTTCCTTGTTTACCTTTTAAGGCTTCTGAAACCCCAGATGTTTGCACATATTGTTGTAGAATAGATGTGCCATATTGATTGATTCGGTTGATTTCTGTTTCACTGACTCCTAGCGATCGCAACGTTTTAGCATAGCCTTCTGGATCTTGCACCAAAAACCGAGAAATCGACCGCATTAAGGTATCTCGTCCGACTAGATAAGTTTCCCCAGTTTTGCCTAAACCATCACTTTCCCAATTGAGATTACCCGTCATGACATTGTTAATTTCATTAACGGGAAGTTGAAAAGCTAATACTCCAATTAATTCAGATTGATTAAAAATAGGCGCTGCAATAAAAGCCGCCGGAGCACCATAGGAAGGAGGATAAGCTTGAAAATCAATAATTTTGGCATAGTCCCTGGTTTTAGATTCTCGTATCTGTCTATATAAATGGGCAAGATTACTGCTATTATAAGCATCGTTGTCTAAATTAGTTGTAAAGTCGGTTTCTTTAAAGACGGTATAAACAATTGTTCCTTGAGGATCAATTAGGAACATATCATAGTAACCAAACTTCTGAATAATTTTACGAAAAATGGGGTGATAGCGAGCGTGAATGCGACTGTATTCGCTATCATCTTGGGAGTGATCTAAGGAATCTTTTTTTCCAACGGGATGGGAATTATTGGCAATATAATAATATTGGAAATAACGACCCGCGATCGCTTTGGGGAGATAGGATTCTAAAATGGGTAAACCTGCCTCTGTTTGGGTGAGGCGAGGGAGAAATTCGTCACGGTAGTAAGTTTTTAATTTCTGATCAAAAGCGGGCGGTATATTAGTTGTTTGGAGTTGGGAATAAGCGGTAGAAAATTCTTGCATGGCTGCAATGATAGCCGGATCTTCGCTCAAGGTTTGGGTATGATTACGAATATTTTTAAAGTAGGATTCAATTTGGTAAGCTTTGGAAGCACGAACGCTAGTTAACTGATTAAATACTCGGTGGGTTAGATTGAGTTTCCCACTGCGATATCCTAGATAGGCTGTGATTAAAATTGAACAACTGCTGACGGTTAACAGCATGATGATCAGTTTGGATTTGATACTGACAGAGGTGAGCGATCGCATAATCGAAAAAAATACAGCTTAATTGAAATATAAACTAATACAATTTAAAATACTGTAGTCTACTAGGCAGATTAACAGTTTATAGCGCTACGCATTATAGTTGTAGAGACGTACCATAGCACGTCTCTACTCAATCCTTACTGTTCCCAGATCCGATGTTCCCTGCTTAAAAACCCTAAATAAAAGGTAATAAAATCTCAAATTCTGTCCCGCTTCCTAGTTGCGATCGCATTTTTAACTGTCCTCCATGTTTAGCCGTCACAATATGATAACTCAGGGATAAACTGGTTTCTTTTTGAGTGTGTTTGGGAGTGGAAAATGACTCTAAAATGGTTTGTTGTTCTTCAGGAGAAAGTCCGGGGCCATTATCGGCAATGCTAATCGAAACCCAACGTTCAGGGGTGTTTAAATCATGGGTTGGGAATGAATCTGAAGCAATCATCGCCGTTGTAATCACAATTTGGGGAGGTTCCGAAGGCTCTATTCTTTGAGTATTTCGATATTCATCCACCCAATCTTGTTTAATCGCTTGATTGAGCAAGGAATCAAAACTATGAATCAAAATATTAATAAAAACTTGATTTAACTGACCAATATAACAGGTGACGGGAGGCAAATGACCATAATTTTTAATAACTTTGATTTCTCGATTAATTCGGCTTTTTGTTAATAGTAAAATACTATCTAAATGACTCTGCAAATCCGCAGGTTTGGGATGAATTTCATCAAAATGACAAAAATTTTGTAAACTGGTGGCTAATTTACTGAGTCGTTCCGTCCCGCTTTTAATACTCGATAGAAGTCGGGGAAAATCTTGGCGTAAAAAATCAAATTCAATCTCTGTTTTGAGTCCTTCAATAGCTGGAAAGGGTTGCGGATAATTGACTTCATAAGCATCCAAAAGTTCAATTAAACTATCACTATAGGTGATTAAATGGGTTAAATTTCCCCAAATAAATCCAACGGGATCTAAAATTTCATGAGCAACGCCATCTACTAATCGCCCTAAACTCGCCATTTTTTCACTTTGTAACAGTTGAACTTGAGTTCGTTCATAACGGACTTGAGTTTCAATTCCTCGAATTTGCCAATAAGCAAGATTCAATTCATGACTATTTAAAAGCCGATAGGGAACCATCCAAGGATAATCGATAGCAGCAGACCAATTTCCCTGCACTACAATCGGGTCTACATATCCGGGTGCAGATCGCTTTAAAGCCTGTTGAGTTGCGGTTAAAATTGTCGTTTGTGCAGGTAATACTAATACAGGGGTGCGAACATAACTATAAAGCACATCTAGGGATTGATCCAGAAACAATTCTAACCCCTTGGGACGTAAAAAAAACTCTAGGAGATCTCGCCGAGAAATCATTCCTAAAAACTCAGGCGCAGAGTTTTCTTTGGGGTCTACAATAATCACACCCGGTAGCAAGGGATGTTTTTCAAACTGTTGAATTAGATCTCGTACCGAACACCCCAAAATTACTTGAAAATCATACAAAGATAAATCTTCCAGGGTAGACTCTAAACTTAAATCTCCCCCGGTCTGACTTTCCCATAAATACGGTATAGATACTCTCGTCAAGATACGTTCCCACAGGAGCAATTACATTGTTGTTTATAGCTAGACTAACATTAAGTTTGAAAAGATTGATCAAAAATCAATTAATCTTAATTACCAATGGGGATTGTCTAGCAGTAAGGCTTGAGCAGCATTCGGCTCTAAGGGACGAGCAAAATAATAACCTTGTCCTTCTTCACATCCTAAACTTCTGAGTAAAGATAACTGTTCTGCGGTTTCAACCCCTTCGGCGGTAATCGTCATATTCAGATGATGGGCTAGGGTAATAATAGCTTGAATAATTTCTAAATTTTGGCGAGTTTCACTAATCCGATGAATAAAAGATCGATCAATTTTTAAATTATGCAGGGGAAACCGATGTAAATAACTCAGGGATGAATATCCGGTGCCAAAATCATCAATACTTAACTGAATTTCTCGATCTCGGAGTTGTTGTAAAAGTTCCGTCGCTGATTCGGGATTTTCCATAATAGCACTTTCGGTTATTTCTAATTTTAAATAACTACTATTTAACTGAGTTTGTAAGATAATTTTATCAATATTTTGAATTAAATTGACTTGAGAAAACTGTTTAACCGATAGATTCACACTCATTTTAATCGGGTGTTTAAATAATGCTTGATTTTGCCAAGCTTTTAACTGTTGACAGGCTTCTTTTAAAACCCATAATCCAATCGGAATAATTAATCCCGTTTCTTCGGCCGCCGGAATAAATTCCCCTGGCGATATTAATCCTTTTTGAGGATGACTCCACCGTAATAGTGCTTCAAATCCGTTAATTCTTCCTGTTGCTAAGGAGATAATCGGTTGATAATATAACAGAAATTCTTCTCGATGTAAAGCTCGTCGTAAATCCGTGTCTAATTCTAAGCGTTGTTGAGCATGATGGTGCATTTGGGTATCAAAAATTTGATACCGAGCCTTGCCTTGCGCTTTCGCCTGATACATGGCAATATCAGCATCTCTTAACAGATGTTCCGGTTCTTGATAGGTTTGATTCCCGACAACAATACCGATACTGGCATTAATAAATAATTCTTGATCATCAAATTGAAACGGCCAACTCATGGCGGTTTGGATTTTTTGAGCTAAACGAATTGCATCCTCAGAATCCTTAATATTTTCTAACAAAATTGTGAATTCATCGCCCCCAAATCGAGCTAACATATCTGTAGATGTTAAATGGGTTTTGAGGCGACGAGCGATGGCAATTAATAGCCGATCTCCGGCAAAATGTCCCAAGGAATCATTCACTACTTTAAAGCGATCGCAATCCAAAAATAACACACCAAATTGATAATTGGGTTCTTCTTGGGTTCGTTGTAAAGCCTGAATCAGTCGATTCATGAATAAAACCCGATTGGGTAAACTGGTTAAGGCATCATGGGATGCCATGTGTAGTAACCGTTTTTGAGTTTTGTGATGTTCGGCTATTTCCTGTTCTAACCGTTGATTTAAGGCGGTTAATTGCAAATTTGCTACTTCTAATTCTGCGGTGCGTTCTTGAACTCGTTCTTCCAATTGTTCATTCAGTTGCCGAATTTCTGCCTTAGCAGCTTGTAAAGCCATTTGATTTTCAATCCGAGCAATGACTTCTTCAAATTGAAAGGGTTTGGTAATATAATCGACACCGCCAACTTCAAAGGCTTTGACTTTATCAATCACTTCATTCAAAGCACTTAAAAAAATCACGGGAATATCACGAGTTTTTTCATTTTCTTTAAGTTGTTGACAAACTGTATAACCATCCATATCGGGCATTTTGATATCTAATAAAATCAAATCAGGTGGAAGAGTTTGCACAGCCATGATTGCCATTTGTCCTGTCATTACTCCTCGAACTTTATATCCCATTTGGATTAAAGTATTAGACAACAGACGTAGATTTTCTAAAGTGTCATCTACGATTAAAATATCAGCCTTAAAAGATAGATTCAAAGAATGATTCATTTCTGGGTCGCTTTTTGCGCTAAATCCATTATCTGGTCAAAAGAAAAATTATTCACTAATACGAGAATAAATTCAGCTATAGGGTTGTGAGATGGAGGAATTTGTTGCACGAGTTTTAAAATCTGTTCTCCATCGGCTGCTGCCGCGCTGTAGTGCAACGCTGTTAACCATTCAGAAGACATAATTTTTAAAGCATCAGGGGTAATCAGGGGAGTTGGCGTTTGTGCTAGAGCTTCTAAAGGGGGAAGATCTGGAGCATATAAATACCTTACCCCCAAGTAGTGGGCAATTTTTTCTAAGAGATTATATTCTCGAAAGGGTTTTTTGACAAAATCATCACATCCTGCTGATAAAACTATAGCTCGTTCTTCCTCAAAGACACTAGCGGTTAAAGCAATAATAACCGTTGCTTGACCTTTTAAATGGGATTTAATTTGTTTTGTGGCTTCATAACCATCCATCACAGGCATTCGCATATCCATCAAGATTAAATGGGGTTGCCATTCGTGCCAAATTTTCAACGCTTCTTGACCATTTTCAGCCTCAGCTACCTCAAACCCCAAGGGAGATAATAATCTGAGTAAGAGTTGGCGATTTGTGAGTCGATCATCAACAACTAAAATGCGGAATTTTACTTGATCTTTTGCTAAACCAATAACTACTTTTTCGGGTTGGATTTTTTTTAGATCCTCAGATTGAGCTCGATCAACTTGAAGATGAAATTTAAAAATTGTTCCTTGATTTAGAATGCTACTAACTTGAATATCACCTCCCATTAATTGGATAAATTTTTGACTAATTGCTAATCCCAAACCCGTCCCTTGTTGAGATTTACGTCCAGTTTCTGTTTGCATAAAAGCCTCAAATACTTGATCCAGTTCATCCGGGGAAATTCCAGCACCACTATCTTCCACTTCAAAATCAAGAGTCAGTTGTGGTTGTGTAAACCCCAGTTTTTGATCAGGTTTTGACTCAGTTTTTACTCGTAATATTACTTTACCTTTTGATGTAAATTTAATCGCATTTGATAATAAATTTAATAAGATCTGGCGAAATTTACTTTCATCGGTTTTAATATATTGGGGTAAGCTATTATCTAATTCAAAAATTAGATCTATTTTTTTTGATTTTGCTTTTAATTCAAACATTTGTTCTAAGGTTTTCAGACAGGAATAAAGATTAAAACAATTCGGATTAATTTGGGTTTTTCCCGATTCTATTTTTGTTAAGTCTAAAATTTCATTAATTAATTTAAGTAAATGTTCTCCAGATCGATTCACAATTTCCAGATTTTCTGATAGTTCAAAATCGGAGTGAGACTGACGTATCATTAATTGGGTAAACCCTAAAATTGCGTGTAAAGGGGTTCTTAATTCATGACTCATATTTGCTAAAAATAGGCTTTTAGCACGATTAGCTAATTCAGCCGATTCCTTGGCTTTTTTTAATTCTATAGTTCGTTCTTCTACGCGAATTTCTAGGGTTTCAAAGGCTTCTTTAATTTGAGATACCATTTGATTAAAAGATTGGGATAAAATTTCTAATTCAGTGATACCCTGAAATTCAATTTTTTGCTGAATTTCTTCTAATTTTCCCTGAGCAATTTTTTGAGAATCTTGATTTAATTTTAAAATCGGTTTCATAATCCATCGTGCGGTTAAAACACCCAATATTACTGATATACATAATGCTAAAAAGCAAAGAAAAATAGTTTTTTCTTTATTTTGTTGTATTTTTTCCATAAAGTCAGATTCAGGAACAACAACAACAATTAACCAATCTAATCCCCGTTGGTCAGAGTAAGGAAGAACCTGTATAAGTTCTCGTTTGTTTTGATGAATAAAATCTAGTTGTTGTTGAGTTGTAATATTTTTAAATCCTCCGAAACGTTTAAGTAAAAAAATAGCTGTTTCTTGCAATACTTTATCTGAGCTTTCAATTGCTTTAATTCGTTGAGATTTCCCCTGTTTATTGACTAAAAAGGGGCGATTTAAACTAGAACTTGCTACAATTAAACCGGAACGTTCAATAATAAATGTTTGTCCTGATTTACCTACTTTTATACTTTTTAAGAATTCACTGACTTGATTCAGGAATAAGTGACTGGCTAATACACCTAACACTTTTCCCTGATTATCCTTAACCACAACACTTGCAGGTAAAACCATTTCAGAATAGGCATGATAAGTAAAAATTGGACTCCAAACTGATTGATTTGTTGGCAATGCTGCTCTATACCAAGGTCGCTGTCGAATTGGAAAATTGGCTGTTTCTCGAACTAATTTTTGAGGATTTCCTTGAATATCAAGTTCATGAAATTGAATACTCCCCTGAGTAGATGAATCAGCTTTCATCATTAATAAGTTACCAGAATAATTAAATCTTCCAACCCCGATAAATTTGTTTTTTTCACTTCCAAATAAAATAAAATTGATGGTTTTAAACGATTGTAATTGTAACCAAAAATGACGTTTTAATCCCTGAATATTATCGATATCAATATAACCAGATTTAATCGCATCTAAATTGAGTTGATTGATTAAATGGGGAACTTCTAAAAATTGATTTAACTTCTGTTCAATTCGATTAGAAATTTCACTCCTCAGTTGGTGAGCAACTTCTTCAACGGAGGTTTGACTGGAACGGAATGACAGCCACCCAATCAATCCAACTGTTGTAAAAAGTTGTAGAATAAAGGGAACAATCAGTACCGATCGCAAAGGAAGTTTAATTAATAAAATGTTCATTGAATTTAATTTTTCTAATTAATTTTTATTTAGAAATATTAATTTTTGTAAAAAGGGGTTTTCAAGATTTAACTCCTAGTTTGATCATAATACACAATCTTTGCTAAAAATGTTAAAACCATTAACTGTGCAGACTCAACAACGACCGATTGCTGTCGATTTATTTGCTGGCGCTGGAGGAATGACCCTAGGCTTTGAACAGGCTGGGTTTGATGTGTTAGCTGCGGTGGAACTTGACCCGATTCATTGTGCAACCCATGAATATAATTTTCCGTTTTGGAAGGTTTTTTGTCAAAGTATTGAAACGATTACCGGATTAGAAATTAGACAGGATTCTGATATTGGAAATCGAGAGATTGATGTGATTTTTGGGGGGCCCCCTTGTCAAGGATTTTCTTTGATGGGAAAACGAGCTTTAGATGACCCCAGAAATAATTTAGTTTTTCATTTTATCCGTCTGGTTATCGAGTTAAAACCCAAGTTTTTTGTCTTAGAAAATGTTCCAGGGTTAACCATTGGCAAGCATCGCCAATTTATTCATGAAATCATTGAAACCCTTCAAACCAATGGCTATCAAGTTGAGGAAAATTATCGGGTCTTGAATGCAAGTTATTATGGGGTTCCTCAAGATCGATCTCGTTTATTTTTGTTAGGATGTCGTCAAGGATTATCTTTACCTAACTATCCCCCTTTCCTTTCCCGACCTCCACAACAAGATCTCGCTAAATTGCCAGAATTAAAACCTTTGGTTTCCTGTCCGACGGTGTGGGATGCGATCGGAGATTTACCCCCGATTGAACAATATCCTGAATTATTATTAACAGATTGTACCCTAGCGGAGTATCAAAAGTCAAGTTTTTATGCTAAAATTTTGCGAGGATTGATTCTGAACCCCCATAATTTTTCCTATCCCCGATTATTTGATTTGCGGCAGTTAACTTGTAGTTTGCGATCGCAACATAATCAACAATCTATCACACGATTTGAAGCGACAGAATGGGGGAAAACGGAAAAAATTAGTCGATTTCATAAACTCAATCCCCAAGGATTATGTAATACTTTAAGAGCCGGAACACCGAGTAACCGAGGTGCATTTACTTCCCCTCGTCCAATTCATCCCTATTCCCCCCGTTGTATTACAGTCAGAGAAGCCGCTCGGTTACATTCCTATCCCGACTGGTTTCGATTTCAGGGGACAAAATGGCACGGATTTCGACAAGTTGGAAATTCTGTTCCCCCGTTATTAGCTCAAGCGGTTGCTTCAGAAATTATCAAAGTTTTGGGGATAATTCCCAGTCAACCAACAGAACAGAAAAAATTAGGCGATGAGGCGTTATTATATTTGAAGATGTCCCAAGCCGCGAAATGGTATCACGTTGATCCTAATATTATAGAACCGAGAAAAAGAGAATCTAAAAATAAAGTTTAAGGGACAATCTAATCCTTTGTACCGATGATCACAATCTCTGGTAAAATTAAAGTAAATAAAGTTAAGTTTAGATTCCCATTGAAATCAATCCTATGGCTAAATATATTAATTCTACAGACTTAGATATTGCTCCCTACATTGACCATACTTTACTCAATCAAACTGCAACCCCCGAACAAGTTCAACAGTTTTGTTATCAAGCAGAACGCTATAAATTTGCTTCTGTTTGTGTGTTCCCTACTTATGTTAAACTAGCCAAAGAATTGCTGCAAGGAAAACCGCCAAAAGTATCAACGGTGATCGGATTTCCAACGGGAGCCACAACCTCTAAGGTTAAACTTTATGAAGCTCAAGAAGCGGTCGAAAATGGAGCAACGGAATTAGATGTTGTGATTAATTTAAGTTGGTTAAAAACCGGAAAAACTGAGGAATTATATCAAGAAATTGCCGAAATTTGTGAAGAAACCGGACAAACAGTAAAAGCCATTATTGAAACGACTATTCTCACCGAGGAGGAAAAATGTCTAGCGGTTGAAGTGTTAATGGATGCGGGAATTACTTATATTAAAACAAGTACAGGCTGGTATGGAGGCGCAACCGTTGAAGATGTGGAACTGATTAAATCAATTTCAAAAGGACGAGTGGGAATTAAAGCCTCTGGCGGGATTAGAACTTATGAACAAGCGGTTGATTTAATTATAGCGGGAGCCACTCGTTTAGGAACCTCTCGCGGTGTGGATATTTTGACAATAGAAACCCAAAAAGAAGATAGTTAACCGTCAACTTAATGCCAAAAGCCTTGAAATAAATTTCAGGCTAAAAGCTAAAACCCGTTAAAACGGGTTAAGAAAGACAACTCTTGAGTCATCTTTAGATGCCGATCGCTCTTAGCCCGAACTTTAGTTCCGGGCATTATTACTTAAGTTAACACTCCTTGGGTTTACCCCGCCCGTAACCGTCAACAGCCAACACCTCAACAGCCAACAATTAATGAGTAAAACCTATATTGCTACCGGAATTAATTTAAAAGGGAAACCTTTTGGAGAATCGGATCGAATTTTAACAATTTTAACACGAGAATTTGGGTTAATTCGAGTAATTGCACCGGGAGCCAGAAAAGCGAAATCTCGGTTAGGAGGACGCAGTGAATTATTTGTTGTCAATCAATTATTAATTGCTAAAGGGCGATCGCTTGATAAAATTACACAAGCCGAAACCCTAACTACCTATTCAGGATTAGGCAAAAATTTAGGCAAATTAGCCGCTAGTCAATATTTAGCAGAATTAGTTCTCAGTCAAGCCTTAAGTGAACATCCCCAAGAGGATTTATTTATTCTGCTAAATGAACATTTAAACCGTTTACAAAATCTGTCTAACTCTCCCTTAATTGCCAATTCTACCCAAATTATTGCCAATTTAACCCAGGGTATTTTCCATCTTCTCGCCTTAGCAGGAACAGCCCCCCAAGTGCAATTTTGTTGTATCACCCAACGCCTACTCCATCCTAATTTTACCGATGAACATTGGCGAGTTGGGTTTAGCATTGATGCGGGAGGAATTATTAACTTATCTGAGTGGACAAAATTACCAACTCCATCCCCTCCCCAAAAATCGATTTCAGGAGTCTCAAAACCCCCGGCTGTTGCTGAGTCGGGGAACCTCTACACCATTGAAACTGTTCCTCAACCCAAACTCAAGATTAATACCCAACTCACCGCCCCGCAGTTAGCGATTTTGCAACACTTAAGCCAACCGCAACTACTTGAGCCCATGGTGTCGTCCCTCTCTCCCTCGATTTCCGCCTTAGATTGGATGACAGTAGAACGGATATTACGACAATATGCAGAATATCACTTAGGCTATGCTATTCGTTCGGCGTTGCTGATTGATACCTTTACCCAGCAATTTATTGTTGACCCACCCTTTTAACAATAAGTTCGGATTTCTCCCCTTTGTTTTGATATCCGTGATGCTACTGATCCAATTGATCATTAAACTGTTAAGGAGAGCGTGAAATCACGAGAAACCCTTAACCGAATTTTCCTCCTAGAGGAATTCTCGTCATGTTTCCCTCTAGCCTGACTGCTCTGAGAATGCTGCTTTAATATTATGTATGATGCGATCGCCAGATTTAGAAAAACAGATTAATTTGAATCACCCCTGGGCCACCATGAAAGATTGGGAGACTGACTCCTTGTTAGAAATTCCCGCTTCTACCTCCGTAGAATTGGACAATGGGGAAAATGGACATTTGACACCTCCCTTTCCCCTCGTTTCTCCAGAGGTTGAAGATACCGGAAATGGAAAGAATGGGGGTATTCCTGAACCGCCCCCGGATGAGGAAGAACGCGGATTTTTACCCGTTTTAAGAAACAAAAATTTTCTCGCCCTTTGGAGTGGACAACTTTTCTCCCAATTGGCGGATAAAGTTTATTTAGTATTAATGATTGCGATTATTTCCACCCGATTTCAACAGGCTGATCAAACGATTAGCGGTTGGGTATCCGCAATTATGATGGCGTTTACTATCCCGGCGGTTTTGTTTGGAGCAGGTGCTGGGGTGTTTGTAGATCGATGGTCAAAAAAAGCGGTTTTAGTCATTACTAATTTATTACGAGGGGGGCTAGTCTTATCTTTACCTCTGGTTTTGTGGCTATCCCAGGGTCAACAATTCGGTCAGTTACCCGTTGGGTTTTATATTCTATTAATTACAACCTTTTTAGTTTCTACCTTAACTCAATTTTTTGCTCCCGCCGAACAAGCTGCGATTCCTTTAATTGTTGAAAAACGTCATTTATTATCCGCTAATTCGCTTTATACCACAACAATGATGGCTTCGGTTATTGTTGGGTTTGCGGTGGGAGAACCCTTATTAGCCCTGGCGGATTTAATTGGGAATTACCTCGGTTTTGAATCCATTGGTAAAGAAGTGATTGTCGGCGGAGAATATGTGATTGCGGGGTTAATTTTGATCCTGTTAAATACCAAAGAACAAAACAATAATTCTCCCCATGAACAGCCCCATGTTTTAGCAGACTTACGCGATGGTATTCGGTATTTAAGCAATCATCCTTTGATTAGGAATGCGCTATTACAATTAATTATTCTGTTTTCCATTTTTGCAGCCTTAGCCGTTTTAGCGGTGCGTTTAGCTGAAGTTATTCCTGAGATTAGTTCCTCTCAATTTGGCTTTTTATTAGCCGCCGGAGGTGCAGGAATGGGAATTGGAGCAACGGTTCTCGGTCATCTTGGTCATCGATTTTCCCATTTCCAACTGGCGTTAATGGGGTCTTTCGGTGTAGCGGGTTCGTTAGTCGGATTATCGATTTTTAATCAACAATTATGGCCGACTTTGAGCTTGATTTCCTGCTTAGGAATTTTTGGAGCTATTGTTGCTATTCCGATGCAAACCACTATTCAAGCTGAAACCCCAGAAGAAATGCGAGGGAAAGTTTTTGGTCTTCAGAATAATGCGATTAATATTGCTTTAAGTTTACCCTTAGCATTAGCAGGATTTGCTGAAACCTTAATCGGATTATCCAATGTGTTTTTAAGTTTAGCAGGATTAGCGATCGCCGGGGGTTTCGTCACCTGGTTAATCTCTCGAAATTCTCCCCATATTGTTGAGTAAGGAGCCCTCCTAAGCAGGGAGATTAGAGGTTATATGAAATCTTTAAATGTTTGCTACGCATCCGTCCCCTGTAGAGACGTTGCATGCAACGTCTCTACAGGGGGTTTAGGAGATTATCTGTAGTATCAATTTTAGGATTTCATATTAACAGGGTTAACAGGCAAGATGCCTGTTCCACATAACAGTCAACTGTCAACTGTCAACAGATCTAAATTTTATGGAAAACGATCTTTTGTTGTTAGAAAAAGTGGCTCAGTTTGTATTAACGGGTCAAGGCGAGAAACCGGATTCTCCTGTTGTCGCTAAAAGTTTAATTCGCTGTGAACATCAAGCGAAAAAAACAAAAGAATCCCATAGTTTTGAATCTTTTGTCGGGAATTGGCGACTCTGTTGGGTGAGTGGAACCCATAAAATCCGTAAAAAAGCCGGAGTTTTTATGGGAAGTGGGTTTTATATCCCTAGATTGTTGAATTTACAAATAGTCTATTCTCGATATCCTCATCCCTTATTAGCAATAGAGCCACCCTCGGAAATAGACGCAGGAATTATTCAAAATTGTGTTCACTTCAATGGGTTGAATTTAACCCTAACTGGCCCTGCTAAATTTTTAGAGAAAAAGAATATTTTGGCTTTTGATTTTACCCGTCTCACGGCTAAAATCTTCGGGTTAAATCTCTACGAGGGTAAAATGCCAGGAACTCCAAGTAATGCTCAACAATTTTATCAAGATTCTATCAGAAAACAAGCTTTTTTTGGCTTCTTTGTGATCACTCCTAATCTGATTGCAGCTAGGGGACGAGGCGGGGGTGTAGCCCTGTGGACAAAAGTTTAAATAGGGTGTCAATCAATGCCAATTTTTAATCAACAGAATCTAAATACATTAACGCCCGAAATCGTAAACCCATTAATTGTTCATAGAGAGGATTAATTTTACACAGAGGCGGAATTGTGACCGTATAACGTAAGAAATGAAGATCTCGCGCAAAAGGACAGGCGGCGGGAATTAAATGACAAATTAAGCTAGCCAGAGTCGGATTATTCACCTCTAAAGTATCCACCCCATTTCGCAGAAATTGTAGAGGATGGAAAGGATTCGGTAAGGTTAAAGTTGCGCTTGGTTTTATCATCGGTTTAACACCTTAAACATCAAGTTTGAGAGAATTGCAGAGACGGGAAATAGTTTTAACTTATCTCTGCTTTCTCTCTATTATTGATTTAATTCTTCAACTACACTGTGATAATTCCCGCTTGAAAACTGTGAATTTGATCTAGAGATAGATGTGATCTCAATCAAGGTCTGTCTAATTCCCCCGATTCGGTCAAAATTAACACCCCCTCCGTAAATCCTTCCAAAATACTGTTAATCCAAAAAGATTGCTCGGTACTCTTCCCTTATGCACAAACCGGATAATGATCAAGCCGTTAGCTACCATCCCTTGAAATCCGTGATTATGATTTGTTTTGATACAAATTAGCTGATTTTTACTTTTTTTAATCTCTATTGTTAACTTAAACTTGAGTTTGTTTATCCCCCAATTTTTAGTAAAAATAGATGAGTTTAGTGGGTTGATTTATTGAATTTTAGTTGCGAGTTGTTTAGCTCAGAATTACAATAAGATCAATAAAAACACAACGTCTTGGCTTGGAGGAATATCCAATCAGTGGAAAAGACGGACGCAACAATTTCTAACCGAAATGCGTGTGTTTAAACGATGCGATCGCTTAAATTAATGGAAATTTATGTTTTTTATTCAACAGCTTACAACTTTAAAAATTACTTCTTTTTTGTACTTACTCAATGTCTACAATTGATCTCAAATCAAGACGTTTCGCTGCTTAAAATTCAACGTCTTGAATATTTAATTCCTCTTTTGATATAGAATTTTCTCCCTGTAATAACTGCCAAAGGACGGAGATTCATCATCTCTAAACGCCCTTAATTTACCTCTGTATACAGATGAAATGGGTTGTAAATTCACCTAACCTCTTACTGAGTCTATTCCTTCTCTATCCTCCTATTATCCTTTGAATCTGTGCAACAATCTTTAAGTAAATTCAGTAAAAATGATATTCGCCGAAGTTTACGCGCCTCTACTTTAGATGGAGTATTTGCAGCCATCTTTTCTAATGCAACAGGAGGCATTTTACTCACTAAATTTCTCGTTGATTTAGAAGTTAATACTCTGCAAATTGGGCTATTATCTGCTATTCCCATGATGGTTAATTTAGTACAACCCTTGGGCGCATTTTTAGCCGATCAAACTATAAGTCGTTATCGATATTGTCGCTTGGTTTATGGTACATCTCGGATTTTGTGGTTAATCTTAGGATTAGCCATTTTTATGATTTCTCCTTCCGATCCCTTTTCTCATCAAACCTTACTGGATTTAACCCTAGCTATTGTTGTGATCACCAGTCTATTAGGAGCGTTAGGGGGATCAGCTTGGATGAGTTGGATGGCAACTTTAGTCCCTAAAAAATTAAGAGGACGCTATTTTGGCTTGAGAAATAGTGCATCCAGCTTGAGTAATTTAATAGCAATTCCAGTCATGGGAATGATGATTTCTTATTATCCATTAGGCCCCATTCGAGGCTATGGTATGATTGTTTTGTTAGGAGTAATCATGGGATTAATGAGTTTAGCCTGTCAACAGTTTATGGTTGATGTTAATCCCCAACTTCAGCATCCGATTGAAACGCTATCATCTCCTATTCTCTCCTCACAAACTGAACAAATTTCTGAGAGGAGTGGTTTTCTATTAAAATTTGGGTTATGGTCAAAAGTTACTACTTTAATTCGTCAAAATCCCAACTTTTTTATATTTCTAATTTACTATGACTTATGGATGTTTGCGGTCAATTTAAGTCTTCCCTTTTTTAGTATATATCTTTTACAAGGGTTAAAGCTAGATGTGAGTTTAGTTACCGTTTATGCTAGTTTACAAGCCGGAATTTATATGTTAGTATTACCGTATTGGGGACGATTAGCCGATCGCATCGGCAACCGTCCTCTATTATTATTAATTGGAATTATTGTATCTACAATTCCCCTCTTGTGGACGAAAACCCATCATAATTCCTTCTCCATTTGGATATTATTGCCTTTACTGTATTTATTCATGGGAGGAACTTGGGCAGCCCTTGATTTATGTAATCAAAACTTGCAAATGGGACTTGCCCCCATTCGTAACCAATCCAGCTATTTTGCCTTAACATCAGCCAGTACCGGAATTAGTAGTGCATTAGGCACAACAACCGGAGGAATTTTAGCCCAGTTTGTATGTAAAAATCCAGAGAATTTATTAATTTTATTTGCCCTCTCTAGTGTTTTAATGTTAACCGCTTTAATCCCGTTAACTTTTGCTCAAGAACCCGGCGGAAAATCTCCCAAAGAATTACTGCAAAAATGGGGTATCGTCATCGGAATTAATCGAAATCTTACCCTAAAAAATAAACCCGCAGCCTAACAATAAAACATAGACTAATGGAGCAAATCGAGAGGAGTAAAATATTTTTCCTTCTGTTCCCTATTCCCTGTTCCCTATTCCCTGCTATATGATATAAAGTTCAGTTACTTTTGAACATTAAAATTACGCCCTAAATTGGCGTTTGTAATCAACTATGGCAACCCTGAACGACAACTATCTCAAACTCAAAGCGGGTTACTTGTTCCCCGAAATTGCCCGTCGGGTGAATGCGTTTGCAGAAGCTAACCCCGATGCCAAAATCATTCGTTTAGGCATTGGCGACGTCACCGAACCCCTACCCGCCGCCTGTCGTCAAGCAATGGTGCAAGCGGTGGAAGACATGGGAAACCGTGACACCTTCAAAGGTTATGGCCCCGAACAGGGTTATGCTTGGTTACGCGAAAAAATTGCCGCTCACGATTTCCAAGCCAGAGGTTGCGAGATTTCTGCCGATGAAATTTTTATTTCTGATGGTTCAAAATGCGATACAGGCAATATTTTAGATATTTTTGGAGACGATAATATTATTGCTGTAACTGACCCCGTTTATCCCGTTTATGTCGATACAAATGTGATGGCAGGACATACGGGAGATGCGAATGAAAATGGGGAATATGGGGGATTAGTTTATATTCCCATTACGGCTGAAAATAATTTTACGGCCGCAATTCCTACCCAAAAAGTTGATTTAATTTATCTGTGTTTTCCTAATAACCCGACAGGAGCAACGGCATCAAAAGAACACTTAACCGCTTGGGTCGAATACGCGAAAGCCAACGGTTCTATTATTCTCTATGATGCCGCCTATGAAGCGTTTATTTCTGACCCCAGTTTACCCCGTTCTATCTATGAAATTCCAGGGGCGAAAGAGTGCGCTATTGAGTTTCGTTCCTTTTCCAAAACCGCAGGATTTACCGGAACTCGTTGCGCGTTTACTGTTGTTCCAAAAACCTTAACCGCTAAAGCCAAAGATGGTTCTGATGTGGAATTATGGAAACTGTGGAATCGTCGTCAAGCTACTAAATTTAACGGCGTTTCCTATATTATTCAACGGGCAGCAGAGGCGGTTTATTCTGATGAAGGAAAAGCCCAAGTTAAGGCGTTAATTCAATTTTATATGGAAAACGCCCAAATTATTCGGGAGCAATTAACCGCAGCCGGATTAAGTGTTTATGGGGGAGAAAATGCCCCCTATGTTTGGGTGAAAACTCCCCAAGGTTTATCGAGTTGGGATTTCTTCGATAAGCTATTACAAACCTGCAATGTTGTAGGAACTCCGGGTTCTGGTTTTGGTGCGGCAGGTGAAGGTTATTTTCGGATTTCTGCGTTTAATAGTCGGGAAAACGTAGAAGAAGCAATGCAAAGAATTACCGAGAAGTTTAAGGTTTAAATTGTTGGGTGGGGTGGGCAATGCCCACCTTGCTTGCTTTAATATAAAAAATTACTTTTTTATCATATAGTAAACTAACAATAATCAATTGAGTTAAAGATTTTAAAAAGAACTATTTTAAATATTCTTCATTAGATAGATAAATCTCTATATTTATTAATATTTCTCTTAAATAACAAATTACTCTTTTTTGAATTTTCAATAATTCATCTGCTGTTGCATTTCTACCAACTTCCTCAAATGATTGAAAACCATGTGCTAAATTATTTTTATTAGTTTTAACTGTTACTAAATCAATTCCATCTCTGGTTTTGTTCTGATTAGTTTGAAATGAAAAACCATACTTCTTCGCTGTATCTTTTATTTCTCTTGCATCTACATTACCTGAAAATAATCTTTTTTTATTCTCTTGATGACGAATAGCATTAAATGTAGCTGATATAATATCAACTGAAATATTTTGTAAATTAAGTAAAAGCTTATCTGTGGATTGAAGATCTTTATCTTTAACTTGATCAATAATAATTTTTTTAATTTCATCTCTGAGATCATCAAAAGAAATATTTTTGGTTATTAATTCCTCAAAAATTGTTTCAATTGCATTACGCATTGTGGACTCTACTAGGTTATAAAGCAACAAATATCCTGTCGCTTTAAGAGTTTTTTCTAAATCCTGGTTAATAGGTTTTATTTTTGTATTGTTTGCATTTCCTATACTTAATTGAATTGAACCTTGCTCTAAATTTTTCAAGAATATAAAATATCGGCTCACTTCTTGAGCCCGTTCATCAAAGTTTTGCAATAATCTAGTTTCCATTAATTACCTAGAAGCTGATAATGAACATACTCAATACGACGATTAACTTTATTTTGAGAACTACTGGAATCAGATTTTGTTAAATTTTTAAAGTCTTCAGACTCTAAAAAAGAAGTAGATTGTGGTATTAATGTTGGATTTTGTCTTAATGCTAAAGCAATTCCTACCGTAATAGATTCAAACTTAATTCGAGTTGTTGGCTCATAACGGTCTTTTGTTTTTCTATAAATATGTAAAGAATTTGGAAAATACTTTTCTACAAATTTTAACATTAAACAAAACTCATTCCTCATCTGATCTATGTTGAGTGAATCAGATTGGTTTTCTTGGTCTAAATAGTTATCCAAGAACTCATGAACTTTATTATCGGAAGATGAGTAATGTTGATAATTATTTAAAAATGCAAAAAAACGTAAGACAAATTCTTGTGGATCTCTTTTGTCAATTTCAGTTTGAGTAAAAGAACATAAATCTCGAAATTTTTTATCTTTTGATAACTCCTCAATTAGATCGAGAAATTTTCCAGGTTTACTTCCTCTACGTTTCTCCATTTCATTCAATTCAACACTACCACTATTAATTCTCTCAAAAAGATCTCTTCTTACTTCTTCATCTGCTTCATCTGTTAATTTAATCATTCTAATAGTAGTTCGGTTAAAACGTCTTTGACGTGATAGGGGTAAATCTTTAAAAGTAAAACCATTAAGAAATTTTAGTTTTTCAAGATTTTTTAATTGAAGTTCATTCTTAATAAACCTAGTTAAAGTACGAATACGTTGTGTCCCATCTATAATTTCTAAACGGGCTAAATCTTCTGATTCTGATATATCAGCGACAAAAATATAAGGTATTGGCAAATCTAACATGACAGATTCAATGAATTTTGATTGCCGATCTTCATCCCAAGCCATTTCTCGTTGATAGTCTGGAATAAATAATTCATTTTCATCTTCATCTTGTCCGTCTACATATTTTTGAACAATTACTTCAATTGGATATTCTAAAGTGTTATAGTCAACACGCTTTCTTTTGTCACGAATTTCTTGTTCAGCATTTTCTTTGAGTTCATCAGTAATCTGCAAGTTAGTCACCATATTTTAATAATTTGTTTTTGTTAAAGTTGAAAATAATACAATTTTCAGTTTATTAGACTTATTTGGCTAAATTTTACTACTTGGCTAAGTTATAAGGTGAGTTAATCAAAACCCACCCTAATAATAATAATAATACTATACTAAAACCTCCTCTACCCATGGAATTATTAAAATTACGGGTAGACGTGGAGAATACCGTCGTATTATCCTCAACTGTTGCCTGATTTCCCCTACAGAGCCAATATTTTAGCATTTCTGTCCTTATGATGCCAACAGATCACTTTCTTATCCCTAAAGTTAATCTATAATTACAATATCATTTACAATCTCTAAAATCTATGCCTGAAACTAAAATTAGTTTAGATGAACCTATGCAAAGTGCTCTTGCTGAAATTTCACGAGAAACGGGAAAAACTCAAAGTCAATTAATTAGCGAAGCAGTTGAACGATTAATTAAAGACTATCAACAGCAAACTCGATATTTATTAATACAACAAGCTAAAGGAATATGGGCTGATCGAGAAGATATCCCTGATGTACAACAATTACGTCAAGAATGGCAGAGATTTTAACAAATTTTATTATTAAATATGCCTATAAAATTATTAATTGATACCGATGTTTTAATCGACTTTTTACGAGGGCGATCGCAAGCTGTTGCTTACTTAATTATAGAGGATTAAAATAATGGATAGTTTAAAGGTAAATGCTTATGTTGGGGATGATGGGGTTTTGCAACTTCAGTTACCTGTAAGTAATGAAGAGTTAGAGGTCATGGTCATTTATCAACCTATTCCCAAGAGAAGCCATCGTGAATCAAAAAGAAGGTTTGAAAAATTGTTAAATCAATATAGTGGAAAAATTTTTAGTGATAGTGCTGAATTATTAAGACAGGATAGAGAACGGGGCTAAATGATGTTTTTTATGCTTCTATTTGTTGAATTGAAGATTTACCTTAAATCCCTATTTAATTCTTAAACTATTACTTAATAGACTAGCTCAAAATTCAAAATTGTCAAGTCCAGAAACCCCTACCCAAGTAGAGTGTAACCCTCCCAACAAATAAGTCAAGAAAACGAGAAAATAGAAGCATAAATCAACAGTTACTCTTAACTCCTCACTATGTACCTGAAAGATTATCCTCACGCCATTGCAAAACGGCAATATGAACTCTTAGAACTGAACCGAGAAATCCGTCGTCATACTCAAAGTGTTAACTTTTTTCTCGCTTCCGTTGACCGTCAAATTGCCTATGATACCACCTTGAAAAACGAAGCTCAACGGAAAGCAAAACGCTTTGAGTTAATGCAGGAAGATCCCGATTATTTGGCAGCATCTCAAGCCTTAGATGAAGCAACGGAAAAACGGGATAAATTAACAGTAGAACTTGATTTTCTTCGCAATCAATTCAGTATTTTAAAACTTGAATTACGAGATGCGATCGCAACCAAAGAAAACCTCACCACCTCCTTTCCGGTTCTACCTTAATTAAGATTTTGACTCCTCTCTCCTTGCTTCTGTAAGAGCGGGGTACCCCCCCAGGGCTGTTTCAGGTTTGAAAAATATAGCTAAAAAGTGGGCTCTATTTTTTCAACCTGACAGCTATCTTCCGGTGAATAAATATTAAATATAAATCAGATTTAATCCGAGGTGTTAAATTTAATATATAAACAGCATAAATTCTCCTTTTTGTGTTACTAATACTAAAAAAATTTGCGATCGCCATGACTTTACTCTTTCTGAGCCGACTTTAAAACAGCCCTCCCAAACTGTTTTAACCTTCATCCTCACAAAAGCAAGGCTGCTCGCTAATTTTTAATCTTGAAATATTTTGTTTCCTATTTTTTCACGATTAAGAGGAAACTTCCCTGAAATAGATCACAATCCAATTCAGGGGAATAGGCCTTAAATTCAGGTTTGAGCTTTTTCAAAAAACCTTGAGAAGCTATGTTAGAACAGAAGTGAAGACAAATTTAGTATCAGGGGTAAAATCAAGCCAAAAAATTAATGACTAACACAGCTACCACCCCACTTTATCCCCATTTAATCTGCTATTTTGGAGAATTCTAATGACAACTACTGCTAATTTAATTCGGATTGCTGCTGGTGAAGTCGGATATACGGAATATCCTCCCGGTAGTAATGGTAACAAGTATGGTCAATGGTACGGGATGAATTACGTTCCTTGGTGTGCAATTTTTATCTCCTACTGTTTTGATAAAATCAGTTTACCCCTCCCCATCAGAAGCTCTAAAGGGTTCGCCTACTGTCCCGACGGGGTTTCCTGGTTTAGAAATCGGGGTCAATGGTTTAATGATCCCAAAGTCGGGGATGTGGTGTTTTTCTGTTGGCGAGGAGATGGAATTGCGGATCACGTTGGTATCGTGGAATCGATTAAACCCGATGGCAGTATTATCAGTATTGAGGGAAATACAGGAATTGGGAATGATGCCAATGGGGGCCAAGTCATGCGTCGCTCAAGAACTCCGGGTATCATTTTAGGTTTCGGACGTCCTCCCTATACCCATTCCGTCCCCTCTCAAACTCAAGCCTCCCGTCCGGCCACGCCAACCCCTAAACCGACCCCTCCCCAACGTGAAATTGCTAAAGTTCCGCCGAATTATCATCAAGATTTAGTGGATCGATTATTGGGTAATAAATCGGATAAATCCCATAAGCATAAATCCTAACTTCCTCTGTGCCAATGATTTGATCTATAGCAGGGAACAGGGAACAGGGAACAGGGAACAGGGAACACCGGAGGAAAAGACTTCACCGTCTAGCTTTGCTACCTCATTCTTTATCCTAACGGGTCTGGCGACTGCTATAGCTTTTAGAGACTAACCGGAGGGTGTGTTAAATTCAGACAACACACCTTCTGGCAAAATTAACATCGCATCTCCAAAGGAAAAAAATCGATACTGTCGGCCGAATTCATTCGCAGGTTGTTCTAATACCTCTTGATATAAATTCAGTAACCGTTCTCGCCCCATTAATGCCGAAACCAACATTAATAAACTTGATTTAGGTAAGTGAAAATTGGTAATTAATCCATCAATAACCCGCCATTGATACCCCGGATAAATAAAAATATTCGTTTTCCCACAATAGGGTTTAATCATCGATTTCGTTGCCTCCTCTGGAGCAGAAATAGAACCCGATCCATCTCCCTCAAAATGTGCGATCGCAGCCCCTTCTAAAGCGCGTACAGCCGTTGTTCCCACCGCAATCACTCTCCCCCCTAACGCTTTCGTTTTCTCAATTTTAGCAACGGTTTCAGCCCGGACTTCAATCCATTCTGCGTGCATTTGATGATCAATAATCTTCTCCACTTCCACAGGTCGAAAAGTTCCTACCCCAACGTGTAAAGTCACAAAGGTTTGATCAATTCCTTTGGCTTCTAAACGCTGAAATAATGCTTCTGTAAAATGTAACCCCGCAGTCGGTGCCGCCACCGCCCCAGAGCATTCAGCATAAATCGTTTGATATTGTTCTGGTAACGCTTCTGTGTCCGTTATATAAGGAGGAAAAGGGATATTTCCAAACGCCTCTAAAAACGGAATTAAAGACTCTCCCTCTGGGATTTCAAATTTTAATAACCGTCCTCCCGTTTCCCCATCCGTTTCTAACACCGTCGCCCGTAATTTTTGAGTCTTAAAATTCTCCTGCGATAAAGGATTTGGTTCAAACTCAATCACAGAACCCTGTTTAAATCGTTTACCCGGTTTGACTAATGCTAACCAACAATGATGTTGTTTTTCTTCCAGTAATAATACTTCTACCACCGCCCCACTACTTTTGCGTCCATAAAGACGAGCCGGAAGAACACGGGTATTATTTAGAACTAATAAATCTCCGGGTTTGAGCCATTCGGGTAATTCTTTAAACAGACTGTGGCGATGAGAGTTTGGAGAATCTACCACTAACAAACGGGAGTGATCCCTCGGTACAACTGGATTTTGAGCTATACGTTCCTCTGGAAGTTTATAGTTATAGCTTTCTAACCAATAATCTAACTGATCCATTCTTTCTAATTTTCCTTGACCATTGAATTGCTTTGATCCGCCCTCTCATGAGAGACTGACTAATACTTAGAGAACTCCATTGTGATCTTAATCCGCTCCAGTTTAATTCCTCTCAATTCCTATAATTTAGTTTGGGTAGAATCCCCCATAAGAAATCGGGTGCTTTTCCCCTATCTTATCATCGTTAATCTTGCGAAGATAGAAGTATAGGGTTATGTTGCCTACCGATCTGATATTCGGAAGGGCTGCATCATTTTTAGTCCCGTTTTGACCTCAATCTGTGATCGACGGGTATTACAGAAGAAGCACAAACACCGCCCTATTACTCTTTGTTGCAGGGTTCCGAACTGGAGTTAAGCAACAAACAGGCGGGACAATCATGCAGGAGATGACCGATGGAATACCTTTACTACCTAGCCAATACAAGCCTTACTTTGAGAGTGATCGACTTTTTACGTTCAAATCACTCCCTCCCAGTTCAGTTTATTACAGTGATTCATCAAATTGATGGCTGGATCGTCAAGATCAAAATGCGTCAATATCTGACACCACAAGAACACGGGGACTTTAGAGCGTTCATGCACGAATTGGGTATTCCCTACGAACCCGATATGCGAATTTTAATGGCCCTTTGGGGCTTGGAAACAGGTCAATCCCCCCTCAGCGTCATGCGTCGCTATCAAGTTGCTGTCGTGTCTCATGGTATTCCTAACCGCGAAGATGTTGAATCCTTCAAAACCCAATTTGTTAGAGGGTTAGGTTACTGTCCCGAAGCTTTAGCTTGACGGTTGACCGTTAACTAATGACGGTTGACTGTTGACGGTTGACTGATAACTGATAACTGATAACTGAATTTAGCTAAATGCTGATTCAATATAATCTTGTAGAATCAGTCGGTAGCCGTTTAGGGAAAAAGATTGACCGATTTTTATCGGGTGAGGAAAGTTGGGAATATCCTTAGAGATAGAGGTTTGAGTTGGGTGGCGATCGCATCCAACTAAAGCCACATCAAACCGACAAGGATATTCTATTAAATCAGGGCGATCGCTTAAAAATAATTCCGCCGTTTGAATCAATTTCGCTTGTTTACTGGGAGTAATTGCTAACAGTCCCCCCTGATCCCAATTGCGTTGACTGCGGGTTTTCACTTCAACAAAACTCAACAGGGGAAGGGTCGTCTGTCCCTCTTGTAATGCAATTAAATCAATTTCTCCATATCGACAATGCCATTGATGATGCAAAATTTGCCAACCTTGGCTTTCTAACCAATGGCTTACCAATTTTTCCCCTAAAGAACCAATCACTTTAGACATAGATCGGTTGTTTGTTGACGGTTGACTGTTGACAGTTAATTACCGTTAACATTCTATCCCTGGTTGCAATACGATGACTAGGGATAATTTGGGATCTACAAAATTTGATTATTATTTGCAATAATTTTTGACTTTTGAGAAAAGCATATTAGGAATTTCCCGCATTAATTTCTGAAATTAGATTTAGATTAGCCTAGAGCGTTAAGCCAGGAAGCCTCTAAAACAGAGTTTAATGGTTCTCAAATTCATGATTTTCCCAGACAGGCGTAAAAAACGCACATTTTACCATAAGTATCCTCAAAAAACAATTATTGAGAATTACTAGCATTAAGTGTATACTATCTTCTTGAAAAACTATTGCATTAAAACCCACCCTTTCCATGTCCATGAACAACATCACTAGACGAGCGTTCCTCACCGTTGGAACAGCCTGGGCTTTAGTCGCCTTTGGCGGACTTAGCCCCATACAACGCAGTCAAGCCAATCCCCAGGTTTTGAATGTTTACTCGGCTCGTCATTACGATAGCGATAATCAGATCTATCAAAGCTTTACCAATAAAACAGGGATTAAAGTCAATATTGTTGAAGGAAAAGCAGAGGAATTAGTAGAACGAATTAAAAGCGAAGGAGCCAATAGTCCGGCAGATATTTTAATTACTGTTGATGCTGGAAACCTTTGGAGAGCGCAACAACAGGGAATATTTCAACCTGTTTCTTCTGCTGTTTTAAATCAAGCAATTCCGGCTAATTTAAAAGAACCGAATGGTAATTGGTTTGGATTTTCTAAACGGGCGAGAGTGATTGTTTATAATAAAGCCAAAATCAATCCGGCTCAACTGTCTACCTATGAAGATTTAGCGAATCCTAAATGGAAAGGAAAAGTCGTGGTTCGTTCTTCTAATAATATCTATAACCAATCCTTAGTGGCTGCGATGATGGGACAAAGTGGAACAGCCACGACAGAAAACTGGGTGAAAGGATTAGTTGCTAATTTTGCCAGACCCCCGGAAGGAAATGATGTTTCTCAAATTAAAGCGGTGGCGGCGGGTGCTGGACAGTTAACCCTAGCCAATACTTATTATTTAGCGCGTTTAGTCGCTTCTCAGAAACCTGAAGATAAAGCCGTTGCGAGTAAAGTTGGGTTATTTTTCCCTAACCAACGAGCCCAGGGAACCCACACGAATATTAGTGGTGCAGGAGTGATTAAAACAGCTAAAAATAAAGCGGGAGCGATTAAATTTTTAGAGTATTTAGCGAGTCCTGAAGCGCAAAAGATTTTTGCTCAAAGTGCTTTTGAATATCCGGCTGTTGCGGGTGTTTCTGTGTCTCCAGTTTTAGCGAGTTTTGGCACGTTTAAGAGTGATCCGATGAATGTTGCAGCCTACGGGAAATTTAATTCCCAGGCGATTCAAATTATGGATCGAGCAGGTTGGAAATAGTTGCAATACAGGTATTTCAAAAAACCTACTAACTGATAATCTCTATCAGGGAACTCTAGGAACTTCTTTGTTTCAATCCCTGATAGGGGTTATAATTTATTTCAATAATTACGAATTACGAATTACGAATTACGAATTGCGAATTACTAATTACGAATTACTAATTACGAATTACTAATTACGAAATTGATTCCGGTTTCAATCCTTAATAGGAATTATAGCTGATTTTAACTATATTTGTAGTGAGTTCTTTAGGACTCTCTTCAGCCGTTTCAATCCCTGATAGGGATTATAGCTGATTTCAACATGAAAGTCTTAGGCGTTGCTGAAGGATATATATATGTTTCAATCCCTGATAGGGATTATAGCTGATTTCAACGTGATTTAATCTCAGTTTTTGCTGGTATTTTGGGCGTGTTTCAATCCCTGATAGGGATTATAGCTGATTTCAACAACTTGTGCGATCGCACCTGCTCCTAAAATAGATAGTTTCAATCCCTGATAGGGATTATAGCTGATTTCAACTTGTCTGCATAATAATCGCCCCATTGACCGCCATTGATGTTTCAATCCCTGATAGGGATTATAGCTGATTTCAACTAAACATTGAAACATTCTCCCTTGGGAATGCGAATTGAAATGTTTCAATCCCTGATAGGGATTATAGCTGATTTCAACATTTAATTGTGGGCGGAACCCAATGGGTTTTAAAATCACTGTTGTTTCAATCCCTGATAGGGATTATAGCTGATTTCAACTCACTGGTAAATCCTTTCGCTACCGATGAGGGATTAGTTTCAATCCCTGATAGGGATTATAGCTGATTTCAACTTTCCATCCAAAAATACCCCCCGCAGTTTTTTCAACATTGTTTCAATCCCTGATAGGGATTATAGCTGATTTCAACAAGTGATTAGTTTTAAAGATTGAATTGCATCATCCCAGAAAGTTTCAATCCCTGATAGGGATTATAGCTGATTTCAACTTTTGTCGCCCTCGACGGTGGAAAGGCTTTATATGCTGTTTCAATCCCTGATAGGGATTATAGCTGATTTCAACACGGTAGTTCCATTAAACAAGGTTTCATCGAGTCAGAGTTTCAATCCCTGATAGGGATTATAGCTGATTTCAACCGAGCGTCGGGGGTTGTCGGTTCGTCAAATTCAGCGTTTCAATCCCTGATAGGGATTATAGCTGATTTCAACCGTAGGCTTCTGGAACCCTTGATATATTTAGTTTTCGAGGTGCGATTCCGACAACCTGATCATAATATAGCATTCCAGCCATCGACTTAGCAAGGGGTAAAAATAAAAAAACGCTAAAAGCCCTTTCAGATAAGGGATTCAAGAATTGCGCCAACCTCATTTCCGCCAAAACAGACTTCAAACCCAGAACAGACAAAGGTTTCAGACCCTAAAAATCTGCTTCTATTTTGAACACCTACAGGTTAGCGCAACTCAGAATTGTTGAGTCTCATTAGATTTGTTGCTGAGTGATCACGGATGACTGATCATGATCCCGGCGTTGACCCTGAATATAGGACACGATCGCAGGTAAAGACAGACAAATCATGCCATTAATCAAAGCCAGTAATAATCCATAAGTCAAGTCGGTATTCATTGTTACTGAGTCTCCAGAAAGGATAGTTTTTGTGTTGCCTCTATTTATTATGAACCCTAAATCTGGAAAAGCCTACCCTGTAATGGTTTGAATTACTTTTAGATTTTATAATTTTTCTAAATCAATCACCCAGAAGACCTTAAAACGAAGTTTTTGACTCAGTATAAATACGGATTAACTTTTTCAGATCCCAGGGAATTATTGTTCTACCTGATAACCCAAATCCGCCAACTGACTGCGGGACTGTCGCCATTTGGGTTGAACTTTAACAAATAATTCTAAATAGACCTTTCCCTCAATTAACTTTTGAATTTGTTGACGCGCATCACTTCCAATAGCTTTGAGCATACTTCCCTGATGACCAATTAAAATTCCCTTTTGAGAAGAGCGCTCAACGTGAATGGTCGCTAAAATCCGGGTAATTTTAGGATCTTCTTCCACCCGGTCAATAGAAATAGCAACGGAATGGGGGACTTCTTCGCGGGTGTGGAGTAAAATTTGTTCTCGAATGAGTTCTCCCATGATGAAGCGTTCCGGTTGATCGGTAACTAAATCAGGAGGATAATAATAGGGGCCGAGATCTAAGCGATCAAATAATAACTGTTGGAGGTGATCAACACCATCCCCGGTTAAAGCGGAGAATTCCACAACGGGCCATTGATAAGGTTTGGCGAGTTCCCGATAACTCCGGTCAATAATCACCGAATCTTCCGGTTTTTGATCCTGTTTATTCATTCCCAGAATCACAGGAATCTGAACGTGTTCGAGTAAATCAACAATATAGCGATCGCCTCCTCCAGCCTCAACAGAACCATCAACAACAAATAACAGAACATCAACGGACTGAATGGCTAATTTAGCATTTTGAACTAAAACCTTACCCAATTGATGATGGGGTTTATGAATTCCTGGAGTATCAACAAAAATAATTTGAGCTTCTGGAGTGGTGAGAATTCCCCGGAGACGGTTGCGAGTCGTTTGAGCAATGGGAGAGGTGATGGCGATTTTTTGACCCACCATCTGATTCATCAATGTTGATTTTCCTACATTCGGGCGGCCAATAATCCCGACAAACCCTGATTTATATCCCTCTGGCGGTAAGGGAATCGTTACACCTTCAAACCCATCCATGTAAAGTCCTGTTCCTGTTTATGACCGTCTTTTGCTATTTTAACTTGCTGCGGGCAGGAAGTTCCGACCGAACCTCGAACCCCTTTCCCTTGATATAGGGAATAAAATTTGATAGAGTTGCCAAGTAGCTCTATCTTAGTGATCATAAGATAGAAACCTAGTCCAACTGAAAAAGCTATTGCTTTGGTGTTAGATCATTCACGCTGGTGAGATTGAGGAGATGAAAACAATGAAATCTAAACTGCTTGGTGGGTTATGCGCCCTAATCGCAGTTGGTACACAATTACCTGCTGTTGCTCAAAATCCGATTGGGGTACCTGTGGTTCCCTCTGACTTTGACTATAAATATCAACCCAAAGATCCTGATACCGGACGGGTTGATCCCCCTATCTATTACAGTTTACCCGATTTAGGGGTACCCGATAGAACTTTACCTTCTGCCTTCAAATATCCGATTATCTATGAATTAGGGGTTGACAAAAGCATTACCAGTGATGCGGTAATTACCGATACGGTGTTTATCCCTAACTTACCTCCGATCCCCAATGGTATTACCTTAGATGATGTTCCCCGCATTCGGGCTGAATATACTCGCAAAGTGGAAGAATGGGGAGAAGCCATTCAAGGATGTCTGGGTTTAAGTCCTTTACTGATCAAAACTGATACAGGCAACCCGATTTTAGTTCATCAACAACCGGCGGGAACAATTGTTCTCAACGCCAATAACATTTCTGTTTGTCCCAGATAAGCTAATTTAACCATCCTGGTTATCCTTTCACCTTCCTGTTAATGACGGGGAGGTGATTTTATTAGGGGAAGCCAAAGAAACCGGGTTTTTCAGCAAGAGAAGGTGCTTTGATTTCAACCCCTATAAAAACCCGGTTTCTCTATTCATCGTTAATTTCAGGTTTAGGGAAAAATAAGAAACCGGGTTTTTCAGAAAATGGCACAATAATAATAGGGCAACAGGTGAAAGAATGACAGAACTCGAACAAGTTGCGGAAGCCCTAGACCGTCAGGACTACCGCCAAGCGGCAAAACTGTTAAAACAACTGCAACAGCAAGCGCCGGACAATCCTTGGGTACAGTTATATGCTGGGCGTTGGTATGAAGGAACAGATAAACTAGAAACCGCAGAAAAAGTTTATCGTAAATTATTAAAAGATGCCACTAACCCCAAAATTGTCGCTCAGGCGCGTCAAGGTTTACAACGCATTGAAACCCTGGAACAAAATCGACGTCAACAAGCCATTGTTGAAGCAAAAACTGATCCAACTAATACCGAACCCGGTGTTTTAATATTAGAACCTCTGGCTCCCGAACAAAAGCAAAATGCCGCCAAAACCCTCGCCCGAATGTTAAAAACCGATCCCTATACCGCTAGAATACAGTTACAAAGTCGGGGTTGGCGACTATATAAAACCGGGGAAATCGGAGAATTAAAAGTTTATGGTCAAGAAATGTTAGAAGCAGGAATTCCTGTATTTTGGGTGTCGTTAACCGATATTCAAAAGCTTCATGTATTCCGAGTAAAATCAATTCAATCCCTATCCCCACAACCGACTATTATTTGTCAAAATGAACAGGATCAATTAGGCTCGATGACGTTTAATTGGCAAGAAGTTAGCCAACGGGTTGAGGGATTATTACCCTTATTTATGGAAATGTTAGATTATGATCCGCGTCGGCCCAAATCAGAGCGATTTCGGCATAAAGAAATGACTCAAGATTATGCTCAAATTTTGGATTTACATTTACCACGACGAGGTTGTATTTTAAGGTTTTGTGATCAGAGTTATGACTTTCAAGAAGGGATTGATTTTAGTCAATTTTCGAGTGAAACTAGCGGACTTCCAACCCGTCAAAATACAAATCGGATGAATTGGAATCTGTTAATAGAACAGTTTAACCTTTATTTAACTCACGCTCAACTCTGGTCAGAGTTTACACCTTTTGCAGAAACAACCTTAGATTATACTCAACTTTTGGGCCGGATTAAACCTTATATTGATTTATCTCGAAAATCAGAAAGCATTTGGGATAATGCGTTTCAACTCTATAGCGGGTTGGTATTTTTTAAACAAGCAAAATAAAAACCGGATTTCTTCAAGAAACCCGGTTTATAATTAACTTTTAACCATTAATTAGAGTTGAGAATTAACATCATCAGAATGGGTTGTATCTCTGAAATCCCGACGTCCTTCCCCTCTGTCGGGTTGATAAGGGCCATTGAGTCGAGTTCGGGCGGAAAGTAATTGTTGGCCATTAACAATATCGGATAATTGATTAGTGGAAAAATTAACCGCTAAAGCGTTAGTTGTAAGACCAACCGATAAACAAACTGATAAAATTAAAGATGTATAGATTTGCATAATAAAGTGTCCGTGTGAGTCTGTCCACTTCTTCATACAAACTATTACTCTTTAAATCAGGATTAGTTGGAAAAAGTTTTTCACCCCTCCTGATAAAATCCGGCTATTAACCCTCTTTTATAAGGTTTAAAAACACTAACCAAAACCCAGAAACCGGGTTTCTAACCCTGAGATAGCAATCCTAAATAGGTTGTAATATTTTATCGTAGGGGTTGGGTCTCCCAACCCTCTTTGCGCCTGGGTTGGGAGACCCAACCCCTACAGGTTGTGATCACAAATCCTACACGGATTGCTATATATAGGCTGAAATCAATTAACTTTCAGAAACCCGGTTTCTAATGGGATTAAAATGCTTCTACAATTAACCAATGACCAGAGACGTTTAAACGTGCGTAAACCGTTAGGAGGGAAGCCGTAGAAATCTTTTGTAATTGTTGGTTAATTTCTGGATGTAGCGTTACTAATCTCCAGGTTTGACCCGTTAACTTCCCTTCCGTTAAAGTGAGGGTATAGTCTTGATGACCCTGACGTTGAAAAATACCCGAAAAAAGCTGACTATCTTTTGAAGGATGGGGAGAAATTGCAGATGCAGGACAATTAGCATCAGGAGGATAAAATTCGGGATGATCTAAATAATAATATTGCCAGTTTAACCAATCGGGATGATCAGGAGGTAAATTAAATAAAGGAATAATAGCTTGAGGAGCAATTTTATCAGTTAACAAGGCATTTTGTAAGATTTTAACAGATAATTCATGGGGTTTTATTCCTTGTTCAATACATAAGGCTGCTGCCATTCCTGCTGCTTGTCCTATTCCTAAGACAACAGGTTGTAAACGAGTTGCACCGTTAGCAAGATGGGAAACAGAAATATTTTTTTCACAGACTAATAAATTATCAACACTAACAGGAATTAAGGCGCGATAGGGAATAGTAAAGGGTGTTCCTGTCCAACGTCCTCCCCAACGTAAACTTTTAGGTTGTACGGGTAATCCAAAAGTGGTATAATGATGATCGTTAGCATAATTTCCAATAGCGATCGCTTCACATTCTCCTATTTCATTTATGGGTAATAAAGCCGTAAAACCCTGTTTAATCGGTAAAATATCCTGTTCCCGAATTGTAGTTAATCCTTGAACTCGACGACTTTCTCGATAATAAGGATGTAAGGCAAAAGCCGATAAAATAGTCGAATCTGTATTAAAATTCGGTCGATTTTCTATTGGGAAACTTCCCGTTGCTAACCCATAGCGTTGTCCGAGTTGTTGTTGAATAAACCGGGCAAAACTTTGACTATGCCAAAAACTTTCTTGCCAAAATTGTAACCGTTCAGAATCTGAACCAATTAAACGATCTAAATTTTGATCATAATCATTTCCCTGAAGTGGCCAGTTAATCATAAACCGTTGACCGGGAAGTCTACCATAGTTGATAAATGATTCTATATCGTAATTTTTCCAAGCATTAATAAATAATTCTGGGGTATCAATAGCAGGGGCGGGAATTTCCGGGGCGATTTGATCTTTTCCAAAATCTTGCATGATAAAAACCCAGGTTGGAGCTTGCACTGGGGTTGTTTTAATAAAGGAAAATTCATCAATGGGAGCGCTGGGTTCTTGCCATTCGGCTTGTAATTCCCATCCCCAACGATAGGGGATTTCTGCTAATTCCAAAACATCGCCTAATTCCGTTGCATCTAATATAATTTTAGCACAAATTGTACAGGAATCAAATCTAACTTCTGTAATAGAATTCCCTTGTTTTACCACTCCTAAAGGTTGTTGTCCTGAAATCCATAATAAATTCGGTTCGGCTTTCACCCAATCTGCAAAAATATTCGCTCCAATTTGGGGATGATAAGTAAAGAAACTCACCCAAGCATTATCTAAACCTTCGGGTTGACGTTGGTTTAATTCTCGTAAAAAAGCCCCCCAAATTCCCGTTTGAAACGCGACTAATTCATTGCCATCTGGTGCAGGAACGCCCCCAGAGGTTAACATTCCCCCTAACATGGGCCATTGACTAACTAAAATGGTCTTCGCCCCACGACGGGCGGCTTGTAATGCAGCCGCAGTTCCCCCGGTTCCGCCTCCAACCACTAAAACATCGGCTTGTAATTGATTCATGACGAGTTTGTAAACTAAAAAACGATCTAAAAATTATCGGTTAAAATTAGGTTTAGTGTCAGGGTGATTTGTTAATTTTCGTAGTAAGCCCTTCAGGGCTTAAAACTAATTCTCGTAGTAAGCCCTTCAGGGCTTAAAACTAATTCTCGTAGTAAGCCCTTCAGGGCTTAAAACTAATTCTTGTAGTAAGCCCTGAAGGGCTTACTACTTTCGGAGAAAAGCCCTGAAGGGCTTACTACTTTCGGAGAAAAGCCCTGAAGGGCTTACTACGCATGATATTTGGATTCTATGACAAAAATTCTATTCTTAAAACCTAAATTAACCCTGGGCGTTTCCCTGACCGTTGCGGTCATCCTGGGACATCTATCAACCGCCCAGGCTCAATGGCCACCGACCGAACCCATAGCGGTTCCGTCATCAACAATAAATCCTGCGGTTGAAGACAACCAAGGTTATACATTAGGGCCAGGAGATCTTTTACAACTGGATATTTTTAATGTTCCTGAATATAGTGGTAATAATGGTCAACATCAAGTCTCCATTGATGGTTCGATAAATTTACCTTTAATTGGCAATATTTCAGTTCAGGGTATGACCTTAGACCAAGTAACGGCTATTGTTCAACAACGCTATGGGGAATATTTACAACGACCCCTGTTAACCCTGCAATTAGTCGCTGCTCGTCCTCTACAAATTGCTGTCACCGGAGAAGTTCAACGTCCGGGGTCTTATATGTTGTCCGCAACTTCCTCCACAAACAATTCCTTGGCTACCCCAGAAGTTCAGGGGGGGAGGGGTCGTTTACCAACGATTACCCGTGTTTTGCAAATGGCGGGGGGAATTACCCCTTCGGCGGATGTCCGACAGGTGAAAATTCGTCGTTCTCAGGGAAATGCAGGGGAAAAAATTCTGAATTTGGATTTGTGGGAATTGATGCAAACGGGGGATTTACGCCAGGATATTACCTTGCGCGATGGCGACACAATTTATATTCCCACAGCCACAGAACACAACGCGCTGGAATCTTCCCAATTAGTAACGGCTAATTTTGCGAGTAATAATAATCAACCAATTAATGTGGCGGTTGTTGGGGCTGTTAATCGCCCTGGAACCCATACCTTAAGGTTAGAACCTATTCCCCAAGTTACCCCAGAACCGGGTCAATTAACTGAAGGTGTTGTTTCAACGGCCAGTGGGGGAATATTAACCGTAACACAAGCTTTGAAAGTGGCGGGGGGAATTACTTCTCAAGCGGATATCCGTAATATTCAGGTGCGACGGCTGACCCGCACGGGAACAGAACAACAGATTACAGTGGATTTATGGAAACTTTTACAGGAAGGAGATGTCACTCAAGATGCCATGTTACAACAGGGAGATACGATTATTGTGCCAACGGCGACAGCGACTGAAACAGAAGAAAATGCAGAAGTAGCCGCCGCGAGTTTTTCTCCCGATAAGCTAAAAATTAGTATTGTGGGTGAAGTGGTAGCTCCAGGTGCGAAAAGCGTTGCTCCGAATACATCCTTGAATCAAGCACTGGTGGAGGCGGGAGGATTGAATGAATCTCGTGCTAATAAGAAAGAGGTGGAGTTAATTCGCTTACATCCTAATGGGACGGTTTCTCGACGACCAATTCCGATTAATTTATCGGCGGAAGTTAACGAAGAAACGAATCCCAAGCTTAGAAATAATGATGTTATTGTCGTCGGTCGGTCGGGGGGGGCTTCCTTCCGAGATGGTTTAGGGACGGTGTTAAATTCCTTAAGTCCGATTAACAATTTCTTGGGATTATTTCGGTTTGTTAATATTTTTTAATAGGAGAGGGAACAGGGAACAGGAATAAAAAAATCAGTGTTTTAGCTCGACTGTTATAACTGAGGATAGAGATGATGGTTGATTAGTGTTCTGCATTTACAAAACTTAAATTGTTGAAATTACCCCCAAAATTAATATGAAAACTAGGAAATTATCTCGGTTATCTGCTGGTCACTCTCTAAATAAACCTCTGTATTCTGTAGAAAGAATTCCTTCCGGGAGTCCTTTATATTATGATGCGGATTTATATCCTTTGGAATATAATCAGGGAGAAAAATCTAATTTTTTGCAGGTGTTATGGAAACGAGCTATTGCTGTTTTAGGGGTGACAACAGCCGTTACTGCGGGAGTTTATCTGTGGACAATTAATCAGACTCCTGAATATAAAGGGTCGTTTCAAATTTTAGTTGAATCTCAGCCTCAACTTGAACCTCAAGCGTCTAATTTAGAAGGGAAGCCAGATTTAGATTATTATTCTCAAGTTGAAATTTTACAAAGTCCTAAATTATTGTCAGGAATTCTTAAAGCAATTCAAACCCGCTATCCTGAAGTTACTTATGATTCTCTATTTAATAAAACCACAGGACAAACCTTTCTTAAAAATGATATTCTCTCGATTAAACCGTTAAAAGAGACTCGAATTGTAGAGGTGAGTTATCAAGATTCTGAACCTCAGAAAGTGCAATTTGTTTTAGAAAAACTAGCAGAAGGCTATTTAAAATATAGTATTCCTGAAGATAACAAAGCCCAAGAGCGTGAACAACAATTCAAGCTAATTCAAGAGCAAATTGCCAGTTTAGAGGAAAAACTTCCCCCAATTAAACAAGAAATTCAAAAACTACAACAACAATATAACTTTATTGATCCGCAACTGCAAACTCAATATTTAGCTCAACAAAATAGTCAAATACAATCCCAAAAGTTAGAAACTAAAGCTCAACTTCAACAACAAGAATCTCAATATCAAACCTTACAAAAACAGTTAGGATTAAAACCCGAAGAGGCGTTACTCGCATCCGCCTTAAGTCAGTCTCCCCAATATCAAAGTTTACTACAAGAGTTATTACAATTAGAGACAAAAATTGCGATTGAATCTGCCCGTTTTAAAGGGACTGCTCCTCAAATTCAAGTGTTATTAGATCAGCGATCGCAATTATTGCCTTTATTAGAAGAGGAAGCGAAACGGATTTTAGGAAAAAATTCTAATCAAGTTGATCCTAATATTATCCGGTTTCAAGATTCTATTAGAATGGAACTCATCCAGCAGTTAGTGATGACTGCTAATAATATTGAGATGTTGAAGGTTAGAAATGAAGTTTTAGAAAAAGCCACTCAAGAATTTAACCAATATTCCCAAGTTTTCCCGGTGGTTTTTAGTCGTTATAACGATTTACAACAACAGTTAAAAACTACCAATACTCAACTGACAGAACTCACGAATAAACGCCAAGCGATGCAATTAGAAGTCGTTCCCAAAACGAAATCGGAACCCTGGGAATTGATTGCACCTCCTCGCATTCCCAGTCAAATGAATGGAGAATTAATGGCGGTTTCTCCGAATGTTCCTTTGAATTTAGCATTAGGAGGATTAGCCGGATTATTTTTAGGGGTAATTACCGCTCAAATTCTGGAAAGGTTGAATACTGTTTATCGCACAACTCATGAAGTAACTGATAGTATTAGTTTACCGTTATTAGGGGTAATTCCTGCTAGTAATGAAGCATTAATCCTTCCGGGTTCTATTGCTCCTACTATCGATATTTCTAATATCACCTATCCCGCTTGTAGCCCATTCCAAGAGGCATTCCGAGCGTTAAATGCAAATTTACGTCTACTCAATCCTGAAGGTTCTGTGCGTTCCTGTGTGATTACTTCTGCAACTCCAGCCGATGGAAAATCAACGATTGCGATGAATTTAGCCCAAGGAGCCGCTGCAATGGGTCAACGGGTTTTATTAGTCGATGCTGACTTGCGTTGTCCTCGAATTCATACCATGTTAGAGGTGAAAAATCAACAAGGTTTAACTAATATTATTACGGAAAAATTAGAGTTTCAAACGGTTATTCAACAGGTTCCCTATGACGAGAATTTATATGTGTTAACCGCCGGAGAATATTATCCAGATCCGACTCGGTTATTATCCTCAAAACCTATGCAAGAGTTAATGAAACAATTGCAGGAATCCTTCGATTTAATTATCTACGATACCGCCCCGGTTTTAGGGTTAGCTGATGCTAATTTATTGGCTCCTTATACTGATGGGTTAATGATGGTTGTAGGTTTAGGAAAAACCGACCGAGAAGCCTTTAGTTTAGCTCTGCGGGAAATTAACACCGCCGGGGTTCCCGTGTTAGGAATGGTTGCTAATGGGGATAAACAAGAAACCCATTATTATCGGGATTATTAAGTAGAATTTTGATTCCATAGGTATTGTTCATAGTTGGGGGAACGGTCATCTTCGGTTCTCAGCCGCAAAAAGTGTAGCAAACGTGGAGTAAATTCTCCTACACTTTTGCTACACTTTTGCGAATCCTGAAAGGCTTGATATGGAACGGGTGTAGACATTTTGGAGACATTAAAAATCAAAAATAGGGTCTGAAAGGCTTGATATTGAACGGGTGTGGAGGGACTCGAACCCCCGACAGACGACTTAGAAGGTCATAGCTCATAAATGGCTGTATTTCCTACTGGGTAAACTTATTAAGCTTGACTCTATCTACTGGTTTTTGACATCCGTAGACATTGCGTAGACAATTGAGGCTAGATAGAGTTGTGACCTGAGTAGACAAATGAAAACATTCACATATAGTCCGAGAGGTTTGGCACGGATAGAAAGAAATGGGGAAAACCTGCGGATTGTTTTCCCCAGAAGCTTGTTCAATGGCAAGGTTAAAACTTTTGCTTTGGGACTAAAGGCGGATAGTCCAACTGATAGAAAAAAGGCTGAAGAGATTTGTAATGCAATCAATGCTGATATCCGGTTTGATCAACTTGATGTCACCCTAGAACGATATAAACCGCGCCATAAAAGCCACTCTTATAAAAATAAAGTCTCGGAACTATACCCAGATATTGCACTGGTTGAACTTTATCAAAAGTTTATTGAGTATAAAAAACCGACCTGGAAAATTGCCACATTACACCACAGAACCCGGTGTATTTTGCCTCTGATTAAAAAGTCTGGTGTAACCTCTCCCTATCAGGCTTTAGAGTTGCGTCAATGGTTGGTTAACAATACCTCTGAAGGTTACACCAAGAAAGTTTTGCAACAAATCAATGCAGCGTTTAAGTGGGCATTATCAGCCAAACTTTTAAGGGGGGATAACCCATTTGACGGAATGGCAAAAGAGTTTAAGGATAACTACGAAAGAAACGAACCAGAGCCTAACGCCTTTACTCAAGAAGAGAAGGAAAAAATCTTAGAAGCCTTTCGTAATCACGTCATACCGGGTAACAGTTACCGCCATTATTATCCGTTAGTTCAGTTTCTATTCCTAACAGGTTGTCGTCCGAGTGAAGCGATTGGCTTGAAATGGGGAAATGTAAATAATAATCATGTTGCCTTTAAAGAATCTATTACAACAGTAGGAGGGAAGGTTATTAAAAATCAAGGTAGTAAAAATAATAAGGTTAGAAAGTTCCCCATGAATCAAGCTCTCAGAGAGTTTATGAATTCTATTAAACCTGATGATGTTAATGTCAATGATTTAGTTTTCCCTAGCCCTGAAGGTAGTCCGATTAATTACAATAATTTTTCTCAACGGGCTTGGGATAAAATTGTTGACCCTATTGTTCAACGGAATACAACCCCCTATTCTTGTCGTGATACTTTCATCACTGAACAAGTCAATAGCAGTGTCCCTACCCTCAGCGTTGCTAAGTGGTGCGATACCAGCGTTTCTATTATTGAAAAGCATTATTTTGATAGCACCGTTAATCTAATTCTTCCAGTCTAATGCTTCACTTCAGAGGACAACTATTAAAGTTAATTTCCTCTGAAGTTGAGCTAGGGAAAAAGTTAAATCACTACAACAATGACATCTGATCACCGTCCGGTTCTATGGGTTTAGGAGTGGGGTCAGATAGTCCTAACTCAGCCGGGGTAATTCCCAATCGGGGTAAAAACTTGGTGAAAAACTTCTCTCCTTTGCTGTGCCATCTCAATACTAGGTCAGCTAGGTGAACCTGAGCGAGTGTTAGTTCTTTCCAGTCCTTCAAAAAATCTTCTTTTTTCTCCCACTTAAGAATCTGATGAAAGGTATCTTTAATCAGGTTGACAACTTGCTGTTCTCTCTGGGAAAGTTTATCGCCATTATTTAGTTTGGTTATAAACTCAAAATCCTTCTGAGCGTCAGACGGTTTCGGCTTAGATGTGGATTTTGACGGCGGGAGATTTTCGGGTTCTGTTTGGAGAATTTCTACGGGTTGAACTTCTGAATGTTGATCAGAAATATTATTTTCTATCAACCCCCCCTCAAACTGGTGCAACTGGTGCAAACCCCTATCAGATAAGGGTTTAACTGGTGCATCAACTGGTGCATCAACTGGTGCATCAACTGGTGCAACTGGTGCAAGTTGACTCGCTTCTGCTAATTTCATCAAATATTGTTCATAGTTGGGTAAACCGTCGTCATCTTCAGTTCTTACCCGCAATCCGACAAAATGGGAATGACGGCGTAACTTATCCCAAGTCACCTTTTCCCCTAAATAGTCGCTGCATAATTCGTCTAAGTGTTTAGGGAATTTAACTTGAGATAGTGGCTTCAATCCGGCCTTTTCACAAAAATCTTTATAGACATCAAAAAGGAAACTCACACGGGTTTCAGCCGTTGGGTCAAGTACCAAAGTATCGTTAAAGAACGCGGCAACACTGTTAGATTCCATCTTCATCCGCCATTCATGCAGCTTGAATTCTGCAATATCCGCATCCCCATAACCTCTAATGAGTTGGGTAACTTCGTGATCAGATAACCGCAGGGCAACAGCAATTAATTGAGGGATTTCCTCATCCATTAAATGTTCCAGTTCCCCCGTCCGTTTTTGAATTGGAACCGGATTGTTAAACGGAATTAAGCACAGCCTCCGATCTAACCCAGTGGTATCTCCAGCAAAAACGGTGTGATTACTAGCGATAACAGTTGTACCTAGGAAAGGCGCTGACCCCGGACTTTTCCGAATTTCCCTAAACCGGATATCATCCCCCCCGGTTAACTTCAAAATTGTTTCACAGCCAACTTGTTTCCGTTCATCGGAAAAGATAACTAACTGTTTATCAATAATAGAGGCTAGTTCATATTCACTGGACAAAGACGATAAACTAGACCCTTGATAGTTGCCTTTACCGACGCATTTTTGCAGCAATCTTAAGAATGTTCCTTTACCTGTACCCGGTTTCCCTGACAGATGAACAAATTGCTGTAACTCACTAAACCTAAATTTAATTACCCCGTTAATCGCGGCTAAAAGTTTCTTAATGCCGCGTTCATCCCCTTTCATCGCTTCCGTCATAAACCGATACACCGCAGGGCATCCAGTTTTTAAGGTGTCTAAGATATTGTCCTGAATAATGATAGGTTTATAGTCATAGGGAAGATGAGAAATAAACCCAAAACCCGGAGAATGTTCTAACAGTTTTCCGGTAGAAACTTCTAACACCCCATTGCTAAAGGCAATATATTTGCTAGTGTCAAATGTTTTCCAGTGTCTCGCCCGCAAGTCACACTCTAACAGGTTGACAACATCTTTTAAAAATGCGTGCCCTTTGTAGTTAACATTCTTAGAATCTAAGATGGTTTTGACGGCAGATAAGAAGGAACCATCATCATATTTTTCCCAGTATTTATCATTCCAATACCGCCATGTTTGTTGTTGGTTGTGGTATTTAAAACGCTGTTGAAAGTCTTCTGCAATCTCTTTGGCAACTAACCTAGGGATGGGTCTACCTTTTGAGGGTTTATCATCATCTTTGGTGAATTGCTTCTCCCACTGTTCAACAGTTTGAGCCATCTTAATTGCATCTAAGAAAGCTTCCTTACCATTGGCTTTAATGAAATCATCCATCCCCTTCCACTCAGAGCTCCACGAAACAATCCTAAGCTCTGTTCCGTGTTCTCTAGCTAAAGTACAGAATTTACGAATGGCGTCTCTACATTGGGGTTTCTCCCGGTAATCTGAGTCAAAACCAATGTACTGTACCCCCCCACGTTGAATCCAGTTTAAGACTTCAGGGGCGAATTTTCCTTTTTTGCCCCAATTCCAAACCCCGGTTAAAGCAATGGTAGGGAAGTCAATGGATAAACCCGCCCCGGCTTTTTTGGCTCCTTCTGTCCAGAGGATAGGGTTACTAAGACTGTCATAGATGTTTTGCCAGTAGTTGTCATTTCCGGGCATTTTCAGGAACATCGCATCCGGGGTCATCCGACTGGCTGTTAAATATTTAGAGTTCTCATTTGTTTCGGGGTTATGGTGAGGATGGTTGGGCTTGAACTGGCCATGACGCTCTGAGAGATATTCTCCAGTTCTCCAGTTAACACCCCGACACCACCATCCGGGGTCTTTTATTGGGTTTTTGGGTTTTACCCGCTTGTTGGCTTCTTCAGCGCTGATAGATTCAATGTTTGGACTGGTGATCGCATTGCTGACGGCGCTACCTTCTACCCATTCCCGTAAATGCTCTGTAGCGACATACAGGACTTGACTATCTTTGGGTAATGTGCGGTTGTCTTGTGTGGATTTTGTAGATTCTGTTATCATTGTATGTATCATTTTCAAAAACTCCATTGATCGTCATTCCTACCCCCTTACCCAGGAATGGCGATACTGCTTTTAATGGGTAAAAGAATAGAAGTTTAATAAGTAAAATGGCGTAACGACACAGTTTGTTTTCCCTATCTCTGATCAAACGTTTGTAGCTAAGTTTCTAATCCCAGAAGTCAAGAAGAACTAATTGCATATAATCTCCAACAAATATTTTTAAGCGTTTATAGATACGCTTCCATCATTTGCCTTAACACTTGCTAAATCTCTAAATAGCCCTACCTGACTCGATAATACATTTTTTTTTGCACTGTAACAACCCATGTCTTTTGGAGAACTAACAAGACTCGTCCTGACTTTGTGAGTTATGATTGTGGATAGCGGGCAAGCGGTGGATATACATCCTCAAAAGTCCTGACACCGTTGTTCCTTTCTTCGCTGCATAGCGTTTAAGTTTTAACAATTCGGCATCATTGATCTTGAAAACGACTCTGTTACACCGGGGTTGCTTTTTCATGTTGAGATGTAAAAATAAACCGTTACACCTTCATTACACCACTGTTTTTCAATGTTGGTGAAACTCTTGTAACATCTCTCAAAAGCGACGGTAAATCCTTAAAGTGTCCGGTAAAGGTATTTCATCGTATCCTTCTAAATTCGTCAGAATTTTGCGTCACCTTGACAACATGAGCTTTTTAGAAAGGGGTACAACAAAGTGCAACCCTTTCTAAATTTCACCTTAAAATCTCTCGGAACTTTTGGTGAGCTTTGTCCAAGTCTTCAGTAAACTGCTCAATCCGTTCTCTATCCCATTCTCTCAGAAACAGGTTGAGGAGGAATAGAGCGTTATCTAATTGAACATAAGGGGGGTGCTCACTCTCATCTGTAGAAGCCACAACAACAAGATGGTAATACCGCAATAATTGTGAAGCTTCATCTGTCAATTCTCGTAAGTCATTGGTGATTTTTTCCAGGATTGACCTATCAAGACAGATCATGGTTTTTTCGGGTTTCATGACATATCAAAGGGTTTCTGGTGGTTGGAAGACTAGATAGATTCTGCCGTCGTTTCCTTTGGGGGGACGGCAAGGATAAATAGAGGATGACTCAACAGAACGGAATCCTACATCAGTCATTAACTCGGTTAGCTTTTCTGCTAAATCCTTGACCTGATTTCTGTCGTACCAAAGCCGAATTTTAATTAACTGACTAGCCGGGTCGTTCTCTTCTCCAGGGGTATAAACCCAACGAGACATATTAGAATCCCAGTAATAGCCTTTATCTTGTAGATGACTGTACAATTCATCGCTAGAAAGGTGGGTAAATTCGGAATCAATTTCTAAGGCTCTGGTGTATTTCAAAGTCCGGCGAATCATGGGTTAACCTTCCTCTAGGTCAAGATAGGATTTAATATCATTTAAAATGACTTTCCCGTCTGCGTAACGTCTTCCCTTAAATCCCATGACATCTTTAATAATGTCGGAATCTTTTAAGCCGTTTTCTAGTGCTTCTAAGACGGGTTCCATAAAAAGTTCCAAGTTTCGTTCCCGTTCCGTTCCCTTAGAGAGTTCCGAGTTCCCGGAACTTTCGGAACTTTCGGAACTTTTTGGGAACTGCCGATGAACGCTAGGGTCTGAGAGTTCCACTTCGGAACTTTCTGGGAACTCAGTTACAGGGGTTAAACTGCTTTGACGTTCGGTTAAAACGAATTGTGCAATGGCTGAATTAGTACCTTGAGCTAGGAATAAATCACTGGCTATTGTGTGCTTGAATTCAGCAATTTCTCGCTTATTCATTGCGTCAATTTTGGGCTTCATTTTCCCTAGTTGATTAGAAAAATAGAGGGAAGTTGAACCGACTGCAATGGCGTAACCGATAGAGGTAAAACGAAAGAACTTATGCCATCCGTTTGACTCTGGGTTACGGGTTAAGAACGGGGTAACAAACCACAGAGGAACTGCCGTTACCAAGGCAAGAATGTTGATACTGTGTAACAGTTTCCAATTCTGTTTGATGGCTTCTGAATGAGAGACAGGATTGATCACCGTGACCATTGAATTAGTCCCCCAATAATTAAAGCGATCGCAAAACCCACAACGATTAAGCTAGTAAAAAGCCAGTCCTGCGTCTCTGGGTTGCGAGTGCAATAGATGACGGTTCCTGCGATACCTAATCCCAGAGATAAAATCAGTGATACCCAGAAAGCGGGTTCTCTTAAATCTTGGATTAAACGGGCCAGGAGGGAGGCAAGGGAAGCACTACTCGCTATCAGTAAAAAGAAGCCAATTATGCGGTAAAATTGAATCATGTTGCGCTTTTCCTCATGCTAACCCGTGCCGTTTTGACACGGGTTATTGTTTTAAAGTTGACCCATTAAAGCGTTAATTGCTTGGTCAGCTTGTTGAGCAGATTGTTCTAACCCTTGACCGAGTTTTGCGTATTCAGGGCGTAGAGAATGCAGATATTTTGCACTGGTGTTTTTATAGCCTTGAATCCGTCTTTCGTTCCGGGCTTCATTACGGCGATATTTTTCGTGATGACGGTTAATGGCAGTTTGATGATTGCCAATCTTTTCTAACTTTTCATAAGCCTTTTTACTGGCTTTACGTTTCATCCGTTCCTGTTTTTCAAATTCAGTTAAAGCGTCAGCCTCTTCTTCAGTAAAAGCACGGGCTTCTGTGACAACTGGGACGGCTCGGTAAGCCTTCCAACTGCCAGGGCTGTCAGGGGTAATAGCGTTATTAGCGGATTTAGAATGTACAGAATTAGCGTCTAAATTGTTAGCTTGACCCTGCACGGGTGCAATACTACCGCTATTAAGGTCATCGCCTTTGAAGTAACTTAACATTTTTGAACTCCTTGCTGAATCAGTGTTACAGCGATATAGTAGAGAATCAGAAAGGGATGGAGTTGTAATTTTCAGGGGTATTATATGGGGGTTTGACTGTATTATCAAACCAGGCAAATTTTACCCATTTCCAATGTTCCTTGTATTCTCTAGTGAAGAAACGAAGGCTATATTTTTTACTGGTATGTTTCTTTTCATAAGACCCGTCTAGTTGAACGTCTTTTGAAATAAACAAACTAGCAAAAGTGCTAAACAATGCAAAGTCAATTTTAACGATGGTTAGCCCGTACCTTAGATAAATATTCGTGGTAATTCTCATGGCTATATAAACCTGTTACAGGATTAATTTTGACCTCAATAACTGTATTGAGAAACCAACCCGCAAGAAAACAGAATAACGGAATAAACCAAGGCGCTACATAGTCCACAATTCCGGTGGGTTTCATGCTGCTAATGCCTCAATCAAATCCTGTCCACTCCCTTCTAACCAACCCAGATAAATCGCGGCGGTCATCTCATCCAGAGGTTCATGTTGGAGCGCTTCAAATTCCTGCGGGGTCATAGTCTCACCCACATAACGGCGCATCCGTTCCGTTAACTCATCTCTCAAGGGCGTGGCACTGGGTTGGGTAAGGGTAAGCATTTTTTCCCCAATGTTCCCAATCGTGACAATCGGAGTGATAGGGTCTGACTCTTTGAGGGAGTAAATATCTACCTTACCCGCGTCCTCATCAAATAAAGCCCAATGGGTCGGTAAACCTCGGTCATCGCTTCCCAGATAATCGCTACCCTCTGCGGGTTCTCGTAGTTCCCCTTCACACAGCGCCGGGTGATCAATTAAGCAAGCGATTTCCGTTGCTTCTGGTTCGGTTGTGGGGTCTTCGTTTGGCTGTACAGCGATATCTTCCACTGTTTCGGTCGCTTCAAATTCACGGGCGATCGCATCTCCAATGGCAGTTAACCAGGTTTGTTTATAGGTCAAACTGCCAAACTGTTTCACATCTTCTTTACTCAATCCCATCTCAGCCGCGTCTTGTTTGAGTTCGCTTAGGGTTTTCTGTTGTAAAGATTCCGACTGAAGCCGCTTAACGGCTACACTAGCTGACGTCATAATAGAGTCATCTCCTATTCGTAGGGGTTATAGACCCACTGGTGAGAGGTTCCAATTCGCGCCAGTGGGTTTTAATTGGCTGTTTAGCTATTACTAGCTAACGACAACTAACTCGTGCTGTGGTAGCATGGTAACTATAGTAGCATGAAGTGATAGGATGGCAAGTAGATGACTACACAAATTTTTGTAAAGGAACCTGTTGATGTGGGTGGCAAAGTTCAACAAGCCAGAATAACCGCTTACATTCCTCACGATGTCAAAGAACGCCTAGAGAAACTGGCAGATTCGGAGGACAGGACGTTGAGCAACCTTGTGTCCATAATCCTGAAACGTTATATAGAGAACTCGGAAGGCAAGTAGACAAAATGCCATTACAAACAATTCAACCCCCTAGCATTTTGCCTGGGGGTTGTTTGTTGGGTCTAAGATTAGTTTTTAATTCCAATCAAGACAATAGCAAGTCGTAGGTTTTAAGGTAAAATTAAACTACCTCATAATATATAGAAACCATCCCGTTAAAAGGATGGTTTTTTATTCTATTTCAGAAGGGTTAAAGCTTGTCTGATAGCATCTTTAATCTTACCCCCGGCGTTGGCTTTTAGAGTTAGGGCATCCTCTAATATATCCCTTGCTGCTTTATTTATACCTGTATTCGGGTTTGATTGTTCCGTTACACATTTACTTGTATTCAGGTTTAGCTGTTCTATTGTCTCCATACTTGTATTCAGGTTTAGTTTGCACTCCGTCAACTCAGCTTTTAGGGTATTAATCTCAAGGGTATTGTCCAGTTGTTTATTCCGTTTCCTTAGCTCCTCAATAGTTGTATTCAGGTTTTTGTTGGCTTGTTTTAATGCCTCTATTTCCGCTTGCAGTTCCGTTAATTCTGTCACTGGTTCCGATTGTTGAACCTCTCCCAGATGCCATTGATTAATCAGATTAACAACGGCCGATTTAATGGGTTCAGGACATCTAACTTGGACGGTGTTGTAGTCGGCCCGTTTACCCCGTCCCCCTTTGGGCTTCACCATAATCTCATCAGTAGCCATAGGTTATAAAGTTGTATTCAAGTTTCTACCTTCATCCTATGGTCATCTTTTGAGGATGTCAATACTTGTATTCAAGTTTAATTTAACAATAGTCAACCCTACCCCCCTCCCGTCCCATTCCGTTAGGGGTGGTTATCTGTTGGGGGTGGTTTTTGGAGAAGTTGCACCAGTTGCACCAGTTGTTGCACCAGTTCTGCACCAGTTGTTGCACCAGTTAAATCCTTATATATCAAGGGTTTGCACCAGTTGCACCAGTTAGATATACAAATGAATAAAATTTAAACTCTAAATTCAAAAAAACATTACTAATATTCCTACTGCTGTGGCTACTGTAATTAAAGACGCGCCTAAAAACCTGGGATAAGCTGCGGCACTGAATTAGTGGGGTATTTAGGTGGCTAATAATCCAGTTATCTCCCTGGTAATCCAGGTATTGAATAGAGTCCTAAGCTTCCAGGGCGGTGATGTGGCAAAGACTAAACACACAATCCGAGAGACGTTGCAACAACTCGGAGCCAACGACTCCCACAACCCTGAATTCTGACCGCAGTGGATTAGCAGAACCGTAGATATAAATGATGGGGGCTTGTTGTTCAAGGTCTGCTTATATTCTGTGGGGTTGCCTGTAAAAGTCTGGCTCTGACTGTTTGCTTTATCGGTTTTCTCTAGGGATTGGGAGAGCGATCAGCGTCGTTGTCGTTGGGATTAAAAAAATTGCTCAAACCCGCCCCATTTTTTCAGCCTATTGAATCAACCTTTAAGATTATGGGTTTTAGTAGCTCCGGCAGTTCAGAAAGTTGGGTGTTGTTAGAAAAGCTGTTAGGAGAATGTCTACGGAATGTCTACAAATTTCGCGTAGACATTGCGTAGACATTAAAAATCAAAAATAGGGGCTGAAAGGCTTGATATTGAACGGGTGTGGAGGGACTCGAACCCCCGACAGACGACTTAGAAGGTCGCTACTCTATCCACCTGAGTTACACACCCAACATATAGAGATTTTACCTTATTCCTTCTCAATTTTTAACAGAACCTCAAAAGACTTTTGCTCAAGTCATTGACAGATGCCGTGTTATTCTGAGTAAATGGCGGAAACAATAGGTTTGATCTCAAGCCAATTGTAACCTGTAAAGGTGTGTTCTAGCACCTCTTTACGGAAATGTCTGATGCTTCTAGCCGAAGACAGAAGTTAAAGACTACAATCTAAAGACACAGCCGACCGCCAGGACAGGAGTAGGTGCATAAGTGTCATGTTTATATTAAAACGAACGGATGTTGAAATAACGACGGTTCAACACCCTCATCGAGACCAGCAAATTCCTGTTTTAAATTATCAGGGACAGACATTTCGCCTGATGAAAATGTTTAGCGCCCAACAAGCTGAAGAGGCGAGAGCATTGTGGCGGGATCTCACTGATAACAAGGGAAAAGCTTGTGTCCTATTAGAAGAACCAGATCGATATAGTGTCTGGGGGAAAGTCCGTTTAGATCAACTCTTGGGAGAAGGTCACGGTGGAACAGACACCAAATTACCCATTTTGACTCAAGCCAGCTTACTCCTTTTGCAAGCGGTGTATTTTGATATTGAAGACTTGTTAGGGGCTAGACAAGCAGGTTCTTTTGAAAAAGATTTAATTAAAATTTTTCAGAAGTCCAAGTTTCCCCAAGCGGATAATGCGGAGGCTGTGAAAACACTCCTGACCCTGAATCCCCTTGATGGCCTTAAAGTTCCGCCTTGGCAAGAGAATCACCTCAGCACCTTGCTGCAAGAACTCTATAACTTAGGAAAAGGCTATTTTGGCAATACCAGTTTTGCAGAAGGGATAGAAGAAGTTCTTGAAGGTCTGCCAGCCGATGATCGGGATCTATTTATCAGTTGGTTGAATCAGTCGTCTTTGGGCAAGCTATGGATCATGAATTGACGAATGTTAGACTAGCTGATCTGACCTAAATATGGGACGATCTTACTACAGACCATTGTTGAAATGCTGAAGTTAAAGACGATCAGCCTCTAAACTTTGTCTTGATTCTTTAAGTTGCTAGTTATTTTAATCCTATGAGTAGCACTTCACAACCAAAGTCCTCCTTATCTTCCTCCCTGTTTTCGGCACAGGGCATGGTGATTACAGGGATTGTGTGGGCTGTTCTTGCCTTGTTATTCTTCCTGCTGTTTAGTGTGACAGCCGAAGGAGAGGAGTTACCTCTGTGGTACTCCATCGGAACCTACGTTTTTGAATTAGGGGCATTTCTGGCAGCAGCGATTGTCTGTTATAGAAACTGGCAAAGTCCCCAGATGGTTAGCGGTCGCAACGTCTGGTTGTGTATCGGTTTAGGGGTGTTTTTCTACTTTGTCGGGGGCGTCCTCTTTGGTGTGTGGGAACTCGTCTGGCATTTAGACCCGGCGGTTTCCATCGCTGATGCTTTTTACGTTCTCAGCTATATCTTTCTTGGGGCTGGGATGATTCTGGCTGTCCTCTCTAAACGAGTGGATTTAGAAATTGCCCAGTGGGTTGCATTGTTGGGGGTGGCTGTCGCCGGAACGGCTTTTGGTCTATGGGTTGCAAGCCCCACCTTTTTTGGATTGTTGGGTTCACCGGAACCTGTGGCCATTGAACAACAGGTTGCTAAGGCTTCAGTTCCATCCTCTGTGGCATCTGCCCCTAAATCTGCTCCTAAATTGGAGAAACCTGGGGCTAAAACTCAGGCTGCTTCTGAAACTGAATCAGAGGAGGAAAACACCTCTGTCCCTTTATGGGTAGAAGCCATTGATAGCAAACTCGAACCCCTGGAATTTGGGGTGAATTTGTTCTATATCATTGGGGATGTTTTCCTGTTAATTTTGGCAACGGCCCTAATTTTAGCCTTTTGGGGAGGACGGTTTTCTCAATCATGGCGTATGATTGCGTTTGCTATCTTTTCCCTCTACATTGCGGATATGTACTTCAAATGGGCTGACTCCCGACTCGAAGGCGAATATGAAAGTGGCGGCTTATTAGAAGTCTTCTTTGTATTTACGGGTGTTTTATTTGCTGTTGGAGCGATTTTGGAGTACGACATCTCAACCCGTTCTCGTCAAAGCCGACGGGGTAGACGCACGGCGAAAGGTTAATCGATTCACCTGTTGGGGTTTCGATCTCAACCTGATCGAGATCAATGGAAATCCCGTTTAATCCTTCTCCCCTCCTCATAAGGAAGCCCGGTGGCTTCTGCCGGGGAGAGTCCACCCTAATCCTTCGACCTCAAGAGACTCCCAACTCAATGACATCCACGAAACTATCTGAATCGGAAAAGCAGGAAATTATTAGGCTCTATCAAGATGTGCCAGAGGAAACAACGATTACTTTGGCAGAACGCTATGGAGTCAGTAGCTCAACGGTGAGACGAGTCCTGCAAAGTGCTGTTCCTAAAGATGTCTATGACATTCTGACCACTCAAAAACAGCGTCTTCATCGTGCGGGTAAACGTTCCTCAGAGGATATGAGTGATTTAGATGAGTCTCAACAGGATGTTCAGCTAGAGATACCAGAACTCTTGGAGATTCCGCACGAATCTACACTCATACTGCCTCGAAAGCGTAAACGTTCATCTGATCTTGATTCGTCCATTTTTGAATTCGACTCTTCTAATCCCTTAGAACTGGATTCTATACAGACTTCAAAGTCTAATTATCAACCCTCTACTCCTGGCTTAGAGGAACTGTTAGCAAAGGATCTGCTTGAATCCAGGGGTCATGTCTTTGGGGACTATGATGATCAGGATGATGAGGATGATCAGGATGATGAGCATGATGAGCATGATGAGCATGATGAGCATGATGAGAATCAGGATGAAGAGGACTACCTAGAAGAGTTTGGGGACGAGGAGGAGGACGAAGATAATGGCGGAGATCGGCGTAGCCTATTTTCTAATGCTCTAGCTAGTGCAGGTGCAGCCTTAATTAAGATTTTGCCCCTAACTGAAATAGCACTACCCAGAACTTGCTATTTAGTCATTGACCGATCTTCAGAATTAATTGCTAAACCCCTGAGAACGTTTAGTGAGTTAGGAACAATTCCAGAGGAGGAAGTTCTGGAAAAAACCCTTCCTGTATTTGATAATCACCGGGTAGCTAGTCGTTTCTCAGGACGGAACCAACGGGTTTTTAAAGTCCCCGATGGCCGACTGCTGAAAAAAGCTGCCCCCTATCTACAGGCTAAAGGAATCACCAGACTGTTAATTGATGGGCAAGTCTATCGGTTTTGAAGGGGTGTTGTCTGTTGTCTGTTGTCTGTTGACTGTTAACAGACAACACCGTCTCTATTTTGTTGCTTGTAATAAACCAAAACGAATTAATCCAGTTTCATAGCCTCGACTCATTAGAGGTAAGGCTAAGGCGGCTTGAATGGTTGTCCAACCACTGAATACCAAACCAATTAGGGCGCGGAGATCGAAGGCGGAATCAATGACCGTATTCCAAAAAGGCGCAACGGCTGTTGACCAGTCGGCTGTTTGGAGATTGTTAAACCCTATTTGAGTGGCGATCGCTTCATATTCGGGTAAGGAAATTACATAAGGTAAGGCATAAACCCGATAAATTTCGGCTAAATGGCGACGTTCTGCATCGTTGAGTTGTCCGGCATTTCCGTCTAAAGGACGATGACACCAAGTCGCCATCAGTAAAGTTCCTCCGGGTTTCAACACGCGATAGGATTCCTGCAAAAACTTAATTTTATTCGGGAAATGTTCAGCACTTTCTAAAGACCACACCAAATCAAAACTATTTGCCTCAAACGGCATTTCTAAGGCATCAGCTACTAAAAACTTCGTTTTTGCCTGTAACTGAGCTTCTAGGGCGCGTTCTGTGGCTCTTTTAGCTTGAACGGGACTGAGGGTAATGCCTGTGACCTCAGCCTGAAATTTATCGGCTAAATATAAGCTACTTCCCCCAATACCACAGCCCACATCGAGAATTTGAGATAATATTAAAGGGTTTGAGGTCAATCCCCAGTTTAAAAGTTCTTCAATTAAATCAATTTGGGCTTGACGTCGTTCTTTTTTTAGGGTTCCATTTGGCCCATAATACCCATGATGCAGATGTTCTCCCCAAATCTGTTCCCACAAACCAGAAGAAGAATCATAGAATTGCTGAATTTGCTGATATAAAGTTGAGTTCATCTGAATCCATCAAAGAATTTTTTTCGGACACACTTAGGTAAGCCTCTCTACAGTATGATCCTATTGATTCGGAATTGTCTTGTAACTGAACTTAAAGATTTATCATCAACTCCCATGACCGTATCTCGAACGATTGGTTTAGGTTTCCTGGCGGTGATTACCGTTGGGACAATATTGCTGATGTTGCCTTTTTCCTTGAGTGAGGGAACTTGGGGTAATCCTCTAACCGCTTTATTTACAGCCACTTCTGCCGTGTGTGTGACAGGGTTATCCGTTGTAGATGTGGGCAAATTTTACTCGTTTTGGGGCCAGTTTATTTTAGTGTTACTGGTACAGGTGGGAGGATTAGGATACATGAGCGTCACCACCTTTTTACTATTAGTATTAGGTCGAAAGTTTCGCCTCAAGGATAAATTAGCTTTACAACAATCCTTAGATGCTTCGGGAATAGCGGGGGCTGTTCCTTTATTAAAATCTATTGTGGCAACCACCGCTATTTTTGAATTAACAGGTATTTTTCTCTTGTTATTTGTGTTTGTTCCTGATTTGGGATGGAATCAGGGATTATGGTTCGCTATTTTCCATAGTATCAGTGCCTTTAATAATGCAGGATTTGGCTTATTATCTGATAGTTTTATTCGCTATGTTCACTCTCCTTTATTGAATTTTATTATTACGTTTCTAATTATTTGGGGAGGCTTGGGTTATCAAGTGATTCAAGAACTTTATTTATGGATTCGGAATCAATTTTATCAACATCCCCTGCGGCGGGATTTTTCCATTCACTTCCGAGTTGTTACTTCCACAACCGTTTTTCTATTAATCTTAGGAACAGTTTTATTCTTCTTCACTGAACATCGTAATCCCGGAACCTTAGAACCCCTTAATTTTCCTGATCAAGTCATGGCGGCTTGGTTTCAATCGGTAACGACCCGAACCGCAGGATTTAATACGATTAATATTGGGGAATTGACAGTTTCAGGATTATTTATAACCATTATTTTAATGTTTATTGGAGCTAGTCCAGGGGGAACTGGAGGAGGAATTAAAACGACAACGGTTCGGATTTTATTTAATTCTACCCGGTCTGCTTTACAAGGAAGAGAAGAAGTGATTTGTTATAAACGCCAAATTCCACTGCCTTTAATTTTAAAAGCTATTGGAGTTTTATTTGGTTCATTTATAGTCATTTGTATCTCGACAATTCTGATCTCTTTAAGCCAACCTGAAATTAATTTTGACCCCATTTTGTTTGAAGTCGTTTCTGCTTTTGCAACGGTGGGATTATCGACGGGAATTACAGCGACTTTAACCCCCTTGAGTAAACTGATTATTATTAGTATAATGTATATGGGACGGGTTGGGGTATTGTTGTTAATGTCAGCGATTTTAGGTGATCCTAAACCAACCTCTATTGACTATCCTGAAGAAAACCTTTTAGTCGGATAAAAACTTAATTTTCTCTGTCTTGAAAACCAATAATATGAATCTTTCTTCTTGGAATTTTTTACGCAATCTCAGAACCGAAAAAAAACAATTTGCAGTGATTGGATTAGGTCGCTTTGGGAGTGCGGTTTGTTCAACATTGCACAAAAACGGTTATGAAGTTCTCGCGGTTGATAAAGAAGAAAAACGAGTAACTTCGGCATTAAGTGATCAAATTGCCTCCCATGCGTTACTATTAGATTCAACGGAAACTTCTGCACTTCGAGAAGCCGGAATTTTAGAATTTGATACGGTAATTGTGGCTGTGGGGAGTTTTTTGGCTGAAAGTATTACCACCACTTTAAACCTAAAAGAAGGGGGTGTTCCCAATGTTGTTGCAAAAGCTTCATCAGAAACCCATGCTAAATTATTAAATAAAGTTGGTGCTGATATGGTCGTATTTCCCGAACAGGAAATGGGACAACAATTAGCTCGACAATTAACCCGTCCGCGTTTAATTGAACAATTTGAACTAGATGCGGAACATAGTATTGTAGAGATGATTGTTCCTGATGAATTTGATGGCAAAACTATTGCTGAATTAGAACTCCGTCGTCGCTATGGATTAAATCTTTTAGCGATCAAAAATGAAGGGGATAAAATGGAAATAAATCCCCTTTCTAATCGACGACTTTACAAAGGAACTCTAATAGTTGTTGTCGGTTCTAATCAGGATATTAATCGTTTAGCAGGTTAGAAAGAATTTCCCAGATTACAGGTTTCTTAATCTTTAAATCTGTGAAATCTGTGAAATCTGTCTTAATCTGTGATTAATTGTCCCGTAGATTTTGTTGAGGGATGATTTTACCTAAACTTAAATCGTCTAAATCAATCCCTCTTAAACCCCGTTTTTCGAGTTGATTAAATAACCGAGTTAACTGATACCAAACTAATCCCGCCATTAACACTGTTAAAGGAAAAGAAAACCCATAAGCAATGATTCCTGAAAAAGCAAAAACCTGCAAACAGGAAGCCAGAAAAATACAAATTCCTAACGCTATTCCCGAAAATGGAAACACGACTTGAACACCTCGCAGGTTGGCTAAATTACGAGTTGAGCGATTTTTTGACCATTCTTTTAACAGTTGTTTGAGACTGACAACAAACGCGGTACAGGAGGTTATTCCAATGAATAAACCTACAACCAGTAAAAGCAAAGGTGGATCGGCAGAATTATACATAAATTATGGGTTGGTTGTTAACGGTTGGCGGTTGACTGTTAACCGAGTTTTTTACTTCTTCCCTGTTCCCTGTTCCCTGTTCCCTGTTCCCTTTTGTTCAACAATTAAAGTTTCAGAGCCGCAACTTGATCAGTTGAAAATTGGGAGATTGCACCCCAAGCCGCATCGAATAAACGACTGGGTTGTAAATCCGGTTGAATTAAACTCCATAATCGTTGAACTTCTGCGGTATGGAGGCGATCATCTTCTGTTAACGCCAAAATAATTTGTCGTCGTAAGAAGTCTCCCTCATCAGACAATAAATATTTTAATCCTAATTGTGCCGTTGGTAATAGATCAAAATTCCGATCTGAACGGGCGATCGCAATCATATTTTCTAATCGTTGCCATTGGAATTTCCCATCTTTAAATAGGACTTCAATTAAACGACGGCGCAGCGCTGGAGTTTCCCCATTTAATAACCGACGAGCCACATAAGGATAAGCCACATCCACAATTTTAAAATCAGGATTCAAACTTAAAGCAATGCCTTCTTGCGTCACCAGAGAACGAATAATCAAGGCAAATTGAGCCGGAACTCGGAAAGGATATTCATACATCAATTCCGAAAAACTATCGGTAATCGTTTTAAAATTAAAATCCTTAACACTGGTTCCCATGACATTTCCTAAAACCGATTCTAAGGCGGGGATAATCGGTCTAATATCAGTTTCGGGGGATAAAAACCCTAATTTAACAAAATCAAGAGCCAGTTGATCATAGTCTTTATTAATCAAATGCACCACTGAATCCACTAGAGTTTCTTTGGTGTTTTGTTGCAACTGATCCATCATCCCAAAATCAATAAATGCCATCCGACCATCAGCCAGAGCAAATAAATTACCGGGGTGAGGATCAGCATGGAAAAAGCCGAATTCTAACAATTGTTTTAAACCACTGGTGACACCAATTTCAATTAAAGAATCTTGAGCTAATCCGGCGGCTTTAATTCGATCAGTATCCGTAAGTTTAAACCCATTAATCCACTCTAAAGTTAAAACACAAGTTGTGGTGTAACGCCAATAAATCGAGGGAACTTTAACATGAGGATCATCAGCAAAATAGGTGGCAAAGCGTTCAGCATTCCGCCCTTCATTGATATAATCAATTTCCTCAAATAACTTAATCCCAAATTCATCGACAATTAAGGTTAAATCATGACCTAAATTTAACGGCAACCAAGGAGATAACCATCCCGCAGCCCAGCGCATTAAATATAAATCTAAGGTCAAAACAGGTAATAAATTCGGGCGTTGTACCTTAACCGCCACATCTTCGCCCGTTCGGAGTCGAGCGCGATAGACTTGACCTAAACTCGCCGCAGCAATTGGCTCAGGAGAAATTTCGCTGTAAATAATATCTAAATCTTGATCTAATTCCGCTTCAATAATTGCCATAGCCTGATCATGGTTAAAAGGAGGCAATTGATCTTGAAGTTTAGTTAATTCCTCTAAAAAATCTTTGCGAATTAAATCAGGACGAGTGGAAAGAGCTTGACCGACCTTAATATAAGTCGGGCCTAAATCCGTGAGAACGTGACGAAGGTGGGCTGCGCGTTCGGGGGTATGTTCCACGCCTCGATGTTGCCATTGATCCCACAATAGCCCCAGAAGAAACCCGGTGAAATACCAAATTACCATGATAATTCGGCCAATTGCCAGCCAAGGACGACGGCGATAATACCGGGCAATTTCCTCTGGGTTGTAGCGTCGTTCTGATTTAACTTGGTGTGGATTCACTCAGTAATATTCCTTTTGTAACAGTTAGATTTTAGATGGGGGAGGAGTGTTGGCTATTCAGCGATAACCAAAACCCCGTTGTTAACCTGGATTTGTGAAATTTTTTAACGTTTCATTACACTACAGTATACAAAAATAGCACCGTAGAGTAGAGACGCGCTATGGCGTGTTTCTACAATTGTGGGGTTTGAACTAATCCTAAACTCTAGCATACATTAGCATCTGTTAACAAAACTTACACTGTTGAATAACCCTCCTTAATGGCGTAAATTACCTGATCTTGTTGATCTGGAGATAGTTCGGGAAATAGTGGCAAAGATAAGACTTCCTGACAAACGGCTTCAACAATCGGGAGTTGCTCGGCTGAATATCCTAAACTTTGATAAACGGGTTGCCGATGCAGGGGAATGGGATAGTAAATCATCGAACCAATCCCCTGTTCTTGTAAGTAGTTTCGCAGGTGATCTCGTGGCTTGAGGGTAGATACAGCATCGGAGGGGGATTGAACCCGAATCGTGTATTGGTTCCAAACACTCTGGCCGCAGGCAATTTCCTGGGGTGTGATAATTTCCGACAGAGGATAGAGGAATTGGTGATAACGTCGAGCTAGAGTTTGCCGTTGTTGGTTCCAAGTATCGAGATAACGGAGTTTGATCCGTAAAATCGCCGCTTGTAAGGCATCCAAACGGCTATTAATGCCGACGGTTTCGGAACTATAGCGACTGGCTTGACCATGTTCTTTGATGATTTTCATGGCCTGGGCGAGGGCGGGATCTTGGGTCGTCACTGCACCACCGTCCCCACAGGCCCCTAGATTTTTAGTCGGGAAGAAGCTAAAACAACCAATATGTCCAATACTGCCGACTTTTTGCCCTTGCCAACTTGCTCCCGTTGCTTGAGCGCAGTCTTCAATTACCGCTAAATGATAGGATTGGGCGATCGCCATTAACCGGGTCATATCCACAGGTTGACCAAATAAATGCACCGGAATAATGGCTTTAGTTCTGGCGGTGATGGCTTGGGGAATTTGTTCAAGATCGAGATTAAAGGTTTGGGGATTAATATCGACAAACACAGGAGTTGCCCCCACCGCACTGATCATTTCGGCTGTGGCGATAAAGGTAAACGGCGTAGTAATTACTTCATCCCCTGGCCCAATATTAAAAGCGCGTAATGCCAAAAAGAGAGCATCGGTTCCCGAATTACAGGAAATGGTTTCTTTGGCTCCAATATATTGCCCAAACTCTTGTTCAAAGGCTTCGACGATTGAACCTCCAATATAACGACCCGAAGCCAAGACCGCTTGCACAGCTTGGCTTACTTCATCCTGAATCAGTTTGTACTGTTGGCTTAGATCAAGGGGAGGGACTGTATTCACGTTTCACACCACCAAGTAAAATTGAAAGTTAGTTCGTTTTCTGAGGAACGTTTTTTTTGATTTCCTTAGATTTTACAGACTTGGGGCTTTTATGAAGACTGCGCCGCGATCACAATTGCTATTTCTGCTTGGCAAGGTTTAGGATGACAAGGGCAATTGCTGGTGGCGAGTTGGCATCCCCTCCTACGTTACAGGGAATGATGACGGTGGGGTTAATTACAATACCGGGGGTATTGTCGGGAGAACTGTTAGCGAGGGTTAATCCTTTAGATGCTGTTGCCGTTTCAGGTGTTGATTCTGTTTCTGTTAGTTTTTGCTAACTTAATGAAAACCCTGCTACTGACTTTTGGGATTTATCAGGAAGGTTTCAACGCTGATGCCCAATTCAAGGGATTTTGATTTTAGTTCCTTAGAAGTTCTTAATTATCTCATTTCTTAATTATTCTCTATGGTTTTTGGTGATTAAACTGGTAGAATTACTGGAAGGTTGAATCTGCATCCCAAGAACCGGGGTAATCAATTCTTCCTGTGGGGGAGTGCCTCATTTTTCGTTCACTTGTGGGAAATAGAGGGAACAATCAAATTAATTTTTTTGTAAAAGACGGGATTTCAAGTGACTATTGTGATTGAAAATAATAGCATTTGCCATCCACCCTCTCTCCCCTGAGAATACAGCCAAAAATTCTATTTAAGCACAGTCTTAAAGAATCTGCGTCTCTTTAGGGTGCAGAGCGTCAATACTGTTTATTACGTCAGTTAACTTATGTCTGAATTTCAGGATTTTCTAAGACGAAAAGTCGCCTACGTTGCTATCGGTGAATTCAAACCTGGTAAATTTAAAGAAGCTCAAACATTATTTGAACAAGCCGTAGCCACTTATAAACAAGGCTTTCAAGGGGCTTATTTACTCCAAGAACCCGGAACTGATAAAGGAATTGCCATTATTTTTTGGGAAGATATTGGCGATATGGATATGTCCGATAATCAAACAGAAGCCTATCAAGCCATTATGAATGAAATGGCGACTTTATTTATCAAAGCACCCACGACATCCTTTTATGAAGTCAGCAGTGCTATTTGTTTAGAGCAACTCGCAGAAGCATTACTGCGATAAAATTCTTATCGGTTTCGACAGATTAAAATCTGTTGTTACACCAAAAAAAACCCGCAGGCGCGGGTTTTATGTTTCCCTAATAGTGATTCATTTTAGATTAATTAAAGATTAGAACTATTATAAGCGATGTGATCTTCTGGTGTGGAAAGGTGCGATCGCTATTTTGATAAACTATAATCAAAAAACACTCATCCTAACGGATATTCAATAATGTCTATTGTTGAAGAACAAATCCAAACCCCAACACTTCTCAATGAAGTGCAATTTCCGCCCAGTGATTTATTGAGTCAGGAGCCCCCATTGGAAAGCGAACTCCATCTCCGCCAAATTCTACTTTTACTTAACTCGTTAGAATGGTTATGGCAAGATCGAGATGATTTTTATGCCATTGGCAACTTAACCATTTATTATAGTCAACGTCAAAAAAAATCCGAAGAATTTCGCGGGCCAGATTTTTTTGTAGTTTTGGGAACTGAACGAAAACCCCGTAATAGTTGGGTTGTTTGGGAAGAAGATGGCAAATATCCTAATGTCATCATTGAAATGTTATCCAAAACAACGGCTGATACTGATCGCGGAGAAAAAAAAGAAATCTATCAGGATGTTTTTCGTACTCCTGACTATTTCTGGTTTGATCCAAAGACTTTAGAATTTGCCGGATTTCATATTGTTGAGGGTCAATATCAACCGATTTCACCCAATGAAAACGGCTGGTTATGGAGTCAACAATTAGACCTATTTTTAGGCGTTCTTGATCATAAATTACGATTTTTTACAGCCGGAGGTGAATTAGTTTTAACGCCTGAAGAAGTTGCTTTTAAAGAGCGACAACAACGAGAAACATTACAGCAACGGGCTGATAAGTTAGCGGCTAAACTCCGAGAATTAGGAATTGATCCTGAACAACTTTAAAAGGATAAGCGATCGCTTTTTAACTTACCTTCTCATTCCAATAGTTTGTATTGAAATGAGGAGGTTTTTAATCACATAAAAATGTTGAAAACTAAATTCTAATCTCGCTTCAGTAAGTAATCTGCGATCGCTTCATAAGCAGGTAAAGTGGTTGGATCATTAGCCGCATTACCCGCCACCGGATAAGAAGCAAAACGAGCAATCACCATATCGGCTGCGGGGTCAATATACAACGATTGACCATGCACACCTCTAGCCATAAACGCCCCATGTTGATTATGAGTAATCCACCACATACTGCGATAACTCCACCCTTTAAGTGAGGAGTATCCAGCTTGGGCAAAAGCCTGTAAATCGCCACCTTGACGAATATTAGCAATCACCGCTTCAGGAACAACCCGTTGATTAGCAACCATACCATTATTAAGCAGCATTTGTCCAAACCGAGCTAAATCATGTAAACCCGCATTTAGACCGCCACCTGCAAAGGGTGTACCAATCGAATCAACCGTAAAAAAAGCATCCATCTCAGCACCGATTTTGCTCCAAATTTTTTCAGATAAAACCTCGGTGAGAGGTTGTCCGGTAGCGCGACTAATTAACCAACCGAGAACATCAGTATTAATCGTTTTATATCCAAAACTACGACCATGTTCTCCTTTTTTCTTAACGGTTTGTAGGAATTCAAAATAAGTTCTAGGGCCCGTATAGTCTTTCGGTTTTGGCAGAGGATTTCCTGCTGCTGCGTGTTGCCAAACCTCTGCGTTAGGATCGGCATAATCTTCGCTGTAGTCCAAGCCAGTTGTCATATCCATAACTTGGCGCACACTGGCATCTGCAAAGGCACTGTTGGCTAGTTCAGGAATATAATCTTTGATCAATCGATCTTCTTGTAATTTGTTTTCAGCTATCAACATTTCCCCTAATAAACCGACAAAGGATTTTGTTAGGGACATCGCCGCATGACGGTTAGCAGGAGTCAGACAACCGGAAAATTTTTCATAGACCATTTTGCCATGATGAAGCACAACAATACCATCGGTAAAATTAGCAGAAAATGCCTGTTCCCAGGTCATCGGTTTTGTCGCGTCCCAAGGCATGAATGTAACTTGATTGAGTTCGGGTAATTCGTTTTTTTCTAAGGGAACTGCCCCGAACAATTTACGGCTTACCGACTGAGTAGGCATCAATTGTTGAAAATGGCAAACACTCCAACGCATTTGCGGAAATTCAAAATAACTACCGTTATCAAAACGGATAATTTTATCAGGTGGGGGTGGGAAACCTTTCATCCAACCCAAGACATTGGGATTAGATGTTTCTGCTGTCCAGACAACATCAGAGGAAGGGGAGGTTTGCTCGTTAGCGACGGCCTTTGTTGACAGGTTCAAACTCATGGCGAGTAAACAAACACTTAAGAAAAGTGTGAATAGAATTCCTTTTGAGCGGATATTCATCTGGGGTGTTTTGTCCTTTTTAACCTGGGTTTTAGATCATGTCTATAATCCCATAAAACTAGACAGAATTTAAGGTAAATCTGGGTAAGGTATTTTCTGGTAATAATATTTCCCCATGATTTATAAAGAGAATTTAGGAATAATATTAAAAACTCACACCTCTCCAGATTTAGTGTTAATTTTAAAAGGCTGAATGCCATCTTTAAAAATTACACTAAACCCCAGTGTTTTTTTACTTAGAGATTAGACGATCAAAAAATATCAGAATCTTCGGTTTGAGAAACAAGATTAGAAGGGGGGCGATCGCTACTCCAAGCCCACCAAACACAGCCACATTGACAAGTATAAAATTCCTGCCATTTGCGACGGTTATTTTCATTGTAAACGGGAGAACGACGGTTAATCCAAACCTGTTGAGCTTCTAAACTACTAGCAGAACATTGAGGACAGCAAAATTCAGAAGCGTGAATTGCATCAGTAGTCCAATCTGGTGGGGTGGGTTGAAACGCATCCATTGGCAAAAAAACTTAAATTTATGGCGCACACTCACCTATTATACTAGGGCTTAACATCGGGAACTTCTACAAATTTATGGCGGGAGGATAAGCCGGATTTAATCGTAATCTGAGATTTGGGGACTCCTAAGTGTTTCGCTAAAAATTTAATCAATTCTTGATTGGCTTTTCCTTCCACTGGAGGAGATTTAAGATGAACGGTAAAACTTCCATCAATTTCTTCATAGAAAGCTTGCTGTTTAGAATTGGGTTTGACTTTGATTTTTAAGAGTGCCAAGGTTTTAGAGAATTGCGATCGCTAATCTTAATATAGGATACAACAATTCGTGTATCCGTTACGCACCCTCAAGTTAAAGTTGGAGTTAACGAACAGTTGCTAATTGTTTTTCCCCAGAAATTGGTGCACTCAACGCTTCTTCTAAAGGTGCCCGTCCTAACCGTTCTTCCAAGATATCCATTACCGTTCTCCCAAAATCATTGGGGTTGCGCTTCCAAGCTTCTAAACAAATTTCTCCAAAAAATGATCCTAAAGGTTCGGGGTTCCAGAGTAACTTTCTGGCTGTCCAAGGCATTAAACTCATGGGATCATACCCCGGTTTTAATATTTCTTGTTGGAACGCATATTCCTCTAAATGGGTGTGGGGTTGTAACCCAATAAAGAAAATCGCAGGTTCCACTTTGTCCACCCCAAAAATCGCCTCTAACTCTCGATGATAAGCAATGGTTTGGCGAATGGTTTCAAAGGTTTCATCAATCACATTAAACGAATAATTGACCGAAACCAAATCATTAAACCCGGCGGCTTTTAAATCTCGACAATTTTCTAACACTACCCGCAGATTATACCCCATCCGCATTTTTCTGACTAATTCCTGAGAACCACTGGTTATGCCAATTTCAAAATAATTCATCCCCGTTTTTGCCATTAATTGAGATAATTCTGGGGTTAAATTATCCGCCCGAATATAAGCCGCCCAGTGAATATCCGTCATCCCCGCATCAAGAATTTTTTGTAATAATTCTACCGCATCATCAATAAAACGACGGGCGGGAATAAATTGAGCATCAGTAAACCAAAAGTTTCTAATTCCGCGTTGATAAAGTTGCTGCATTTCCGCTACAACTTCATCGGCGGGATTAATTCTAACTTGTTTCCCCTCAATAACCGTATAAACACAGTAACAACAATTATGGGGACAACCTCGTTTTGTTTGTACTCCAATATAAAAGTCTTGATCTTGAAAATAATATTGAAATTCCGGCCAAATTGTTTCAATATAATCGTAATTACAAGCTGTTTTTTCAAAATTCATGGGTTGTTCATGAATTAAGCGATCGCGCGGGGTCGTTTGTCCGACAATATAACAGCGTTCATTGGCTAAATCTTCCCCTCTTAACAGCTTTCCTAATAAACTTTCTCCTTCCCCCACTGAAACAATACTTCCTGAAGGTAAACTCTTTCCTAATTGTTCATAAAAAACACTCACAGCCCCCCCACCAACTACGACTCGCGCTTGGGGGTGATACCGTTGAGAACGGGATAATCCGCGTTTAATTAATTTTAAATTTTGCCAAAGTTCGGTATAGTAGGACGTTGCTAACCTTAATCCTCCTAACGCCCCTCGTAATTTAATGAAAGGGTTTTTAGCATAATAAAATTCAAAGGCATTTTGTAGTGGATTTCCAGCCCGTCCTCCCACAGGAGCATAAATTTGAATATCTCGCCAAGAAAAGACTAATAAAGTCGGTTGAAACTCATCGACACAAGCATCCAAGGCGGCGGCATAATCCAGGGGCGGAAAAGTACCTAAATCAAAAATGCGCTGTTGAACACTGGGAAACAGCTTGTGAACGTAATCAGAGAGGTAAACCACCCCAATCGGGAAAATGGGGTTACAGGGGAGGCGGACGTAAAGGATTTTATCTTCCATAAGGCTTGTGTAGTTCAGGCGGAATTTGGGCTGAAATCGGTGAAGTTATATCGACTTTGCTTAAGATTCCTTAACACTATAACCAATTTTCGGTCGTTTAAGCTTGCCAATCTGAGAAATTCATGAAGTTTCGATAAGCAGACGGGACAGGAAACGACCGCTCTCTATCCCCGGAATCCAGACTTTTTTTCGATTCTGAGATTTTGGCAGAATTTCTTTAAAATCAGGGAAAAGCCGGGAATTTGTGGGGAAGTTTCCGAAAAAATCAGTAAGTAGAATAGCCGATTGGTAGTCGGGGTTACAACCAACGGGGATCAGCAAATGTTAACGTAATAAGTATTCGATAAAATGTTTAGCTCAAACCCCCTTGATTTAGATATGGCTCAAATTCTTGATCCCCTACCGTCGAATAGTTCTGGTCGAATTTTGTGCTGCTATGTCAACGCTACCAGCCATATTCAGATCGCTCGCATCACCAATGTTGCGAATTGGTACTTTGAGCGGGTGGTATTCCCAGGACAACGCTTAGTCTTTGAAGCGATGTCGCAAGCCACCCTAGAAATCCATACCGGGAGTATGGCGAGTGCCATTATTGCCGATAATATTCCTTGTGAGCGACTCCAGATTGATCAAGAGTCTATTCACCATGACGATAAACCTTTAACACTCAATGCTCAACCTTTAACGCAACCGAGAACCTTTACCAGTAAGCGTACAATCAAACTGGAACCTTTAACAACTCCAGCGTTAACCTCCGTTGATTAATTTAAAAAAACCTCGATAATAAAATCATGACACCCATTGCACTGTCAGCACCCCGCTCTCTTTGTGACGGGGCTTCATGCCTCCAACTTTAGATAGCTGACCAGCCTCAGCCTAACAGCTACGTTTTCTGGATCATAATACCCACGAATGCGACGCTAGTTTGTGGCTCTATTGTTAACAATTAAACAGTTTTACGAGGGGTAAGACAGTGTTGTTAACGCCAAAAGTTCAGAAAACATTGGCGAAGCGAACATTACCCTAGAAATAGGAGTTATTTCATGTCTAATCACGTCTTTGTAATTGCTCCGAATAAACAACCTCAAAGCCCAATACATCCTGCTCAAGCTCGATTGTTATTGAATCAAGGTCAAGNGGGTCGGTTTTCCTCCTCGCTCTGAAGATACGAGGCTTCCAACCTTCCCATGTTTTTCTTGTGAGAGGTTCCCGGTTAGTGATTACGCACTACCCGTTTTCACCTCTCGAATGGGTGGATATTTGCCATTGAGTCTAGCGGTGCGAACGGTTTCCGCTTTCAGGACTTCTAAATTAAGACGATAGCCAACATTCCGAACCGTTTGGATTAAGTTCGGTTGTCGGGGGTCAATTTCTACTTTTTTCCGTAACGACAGAACATGAGTGTCAATCGTGCGAGGATTATCAATAGAATCTGGCCATGCTCGTCGCAACAGTTCTGAACGACTCAAGGGTTCTCCGCAAGCTTGAGCGAGAACATAGAGGAGACTGTATTCTTGGGGAGTCAGTTCAATTAATTGACTCTGTAAACGCACACGACGTTGTACCAAGTCAATTTTGAGTGCTCCATAATCCAAGGTTGTTGGCGGAACGATGGTGCGACTCCGCCGCATCAAGGATTCTGTTCTTGCCAAAAACTCTTGCATTCCAAAGGGTTTTGCTAAATAGTCATCAGCACCCGCTCTCAAGCCTCGGACAACATCCGATTCCGTTGTGCGAACCGATAACATTAAAATTAACGATTGTCGTTGCTGTTGAAGCCATTGGCAAAATTCCAAACTATTTCCCTCTGGCAGTTCAGCATCCAAAATCACTAAATTGGGTTGATGAGCATAGAAGATATCCCTTGCATGGTGCAAATCCGCCGCCTGATAAACCGAGTACCCGACGTGCTGTAAATGCCAACCCAAGAGCGATCGTAAATGCGGGTTTCCTTCAATAATTGAAATACAAGCAGATCCCACGGATACGAGATTCCTTCTTCAATATTGACTTCAAGGTTAACAGGGTAATCTTTCTGATTTTNCCAACGAGACATCGCTCACGAATGCAGATTCATAAAGGCTTTCAGACGGGCGATATTGTTAAAGCTGTTGTTACCAAAGGCAAGAAAATAGGCTTTTATTTGGGTCGAGTTCTCTGCCGTGCATCTGGTAGTTTTGATATTGTTACTCAGAATGGAAGAGTAACAGGAATTAGTCATAAATATTGTCAATCAATTCATAAAAAGGATGGTTATTCTTATGGATTCTAAAAAAACAGGCGGTTAAAACCGCTTGGGTCGGTTTTCCTCCTCGCTCTGAAGATACGAGGCTTCCAACCTTCCCATGTTTTTCTTGTGAGAGGTTCCCGGTTAGTGATTACGCACTACCCGTTTTCACCTCTCGAATGGGTGGATATTTGCCATTGAGTCTAGCGGTGCGAACGGTTTCCGCTTTCAGGACTTCTAAATTAAGACGATAGCCAACATTCCGAACCGTTTGGATTAAGTTCGGTTGTCGGGGGTCAATTTCTACTTTTTTCCGTAACGACAGAACATGAGTGTCAATCGTGCGAGGATTATCAATAGAATCTGGCCATGCTCGTCGCAACAGTTCTGAACGACTCAAGGGTTCTCCGCAAGCTTGAGCGAGAACATAGAGGAGACTGTATTCTTGGGGAGTCAGTTCAATTAATTGACTCTGTAAACGCACACGACGTTGTACCAAGTCAATTTTGAGTGCTCCATAATCCAAGGTTGTTGGCGGAACGATGGTGCGACTCCGCCGCATCAAGGATTCTGTTCTTGCCAAAAACTCTTGCATTCCAAAGGGTTTTGCTAAATAGTCATCAGCACCCGCTCTCAAGCCTCGGACAACATCCGATTCCGTTGTGCGAACCGATAACATTAAAATTAACGATTGTCGTTGCTGTTGAAGCCATTGGCAAAATTCCAAACTATTTCCCTCTGGCAGTTCAGCATCCAAAATCACTAAATTGGGTTGATGAGCATAGAAGATATCCCTTGCATGGTGCAAATCCGCCGCCTGATAAACCGAGTACCCGACGTGCTGTAAATGCCAACCCAAGAGCGATCGTAAATGCGGGTTTCCTTCAATAATTGAAATACAAGCAGATCCCACGGATACGAGATTCCTTCTTCAATATTGACTTCAAGGTTAACAGGGTAATCTTTCTGATTTTGTAGCTCCTGTTACTCTGTAATCAGCTTATTGCGTCAAAAGTAGAAAAGTAGAAAAGGAAGTCCAGGTGAGGGAGAGAAACAGTTAAGATAGAGGGAGTTAAGATTAGAGATAGACAAGTCAGTGTCCCATTACTCCCTCGTGACCCCAGAAGCCAGCACCGGAATTCTCCGGCGATTAAACTCTTAATAAAATGACCGGATGGCGAACCCATTCCCGTCGAATCTAGTAGTTACTACTCAAACCCCATTCAAACCATGCTTCAAGACACCTTAACGATTCGCCATTATCAAAAACTCACCGACGCCCTCGTCGAGATGTGGAACCGAGGTTATCGTTATGATGACTTAAGGTTATATTTGGACGGTTACTTAGCCGCACTCAGACACACGAATACCTTGGAACCCTATTTAATTAGTCGTTTGGAGGAAGAAGCGACTCGATACATTTACGATCCCTCTAATTTTGAAATGCCAATGCCTCAACCTCAAACTCAAATAGATTATTATTAGGGGAGGAGTCAGGAAAGGGTTTGGGAAAGCGGGGATATAGGGATAGGGCGACAGGGGGACAGAGAGAGGAAATAAACTCCATCCAACCCGACACCCGACACCCGACACCCGATACCCAACACCCCACTTCACTTAACAGGCAAGATGCCTGTTCCACAAACCCAACACCGATTCTATGAAGCTAGAGCCACTTCTAGCATTTCCTGTAATTGACCTTTTTGATAGAGTTCAACCATCACATCCGAACCGCCAACAAATTCACCATTGATATAGACTTGGGGAATCGTGAGCCAGTTAGAATATTCTTTAATTCCTTGGCGAATTTCATAATCTTCTAAGACATCCAAGGTTTCAAAAGGAACCCCTAAACTATTTAAAATCTGTACAACCTGATTAGAAAAACCGCACATTGGCATGAGCTTTGTCCCCTTCATAAAGACAAAGACTTTGTTTTTCTTGACGAGATTTTCAATTCTTTCTGTTACTTCTGGAGTCATGGTTCTTTCTTGAATAAATGAAATCAAATCAGTTGGTTTGAGATCGGGAAATAGATGAGCAAAACGATTGCACAATCTCCGATTTGAGTTTAGCCTATTTTAGAGAATTTCAGCGTTAACTTGCGTCAGGATTCAATCACAATTAAGCTGCTGAAGTAGCTTTTTCCCACTCTTGAGGGGTATAGGTCTTTAATGCTAAGGCATGAATCGCTTCTGTCGCCATCGCGTCTTTAACAGCCTTATAAACCATTTGGTGTTGTTTCACCAAAGTTTTCCCTTCAAACTCAGCAGACACCACAATGGCTTGTAAATGGTCACCGCCTCCCAAATCTTGAACTTGAACCACCGCATCCGGTAATTCTGACTGAATCATGGCTTCAACTTGATTGAGTGTAATCATCTCTATTCCTGAACGAGAGTGTTTTAAATATTTTAGATGCTGACTGTTGACTGTTGACTGTTAACAGGTGTCGGGTTTCAGGTGTTAATTATTTTCTTCTCTCCCCCTGCTCCCGGTGCTCCCCCTACTCTCCCTGCCGCTATTGCGCCGCAGAGGTAGGTTGATTTTCTGTGTTACCTGCGCGGGGAAAAGGATCGGTTACAAATCCTAATTCGAGTAACTGTTGATATGCTTTTTTACCTAAATCTCTCGTGGGTGCTTGAGAGCGGATAATCTGAATTAATAGCGGGACAGCGAGTTCCGGTTGATTTTTAGCTCGGTGGAGTAAAGCTAACTGATAGGTGGCGGTATCGCGCATTTGTGCCGTGTCACGGGCTGCATTTCTGTGACTGTCTGCAATGCGGTTATCGACACCGGAAAAACTAGCTGCTAACTGTTGATAAAAATTGGATAATTGGTTAAAAACTTGACGAGCTTCCTGAAATTTTTTTTCGGCTTCAGCATAATTTTCCTGAGAAACAGCAGTGTCAGCTTCTTGAAGCAGCCGTTTTCCCCCCTCAATACTTAAAAAACTACTATCCAACGACAAAGGACGAATATCATTAGGATTGAGCGGAACCGGATCACCTGATGGGGGCGCAATCTCAGTTTCTGTTCCATCCCTCAACTGTACATCCCCTGGTGAAAGGGTGGGAGAAGATTCTTGAGCATTAACGTGAAGTGGGAATAAGACACCCCAAGCCATCATCACAGGGATGGATAGATAGGCTGTACGTTGAAGGAAACTGACAGTTCCAGAGGATACCATGACTCAATTGCGCGAACGCGATAAAAAAAAACATTAAACTTCATGGATCTTATCATCTATTTTGACCAATCCCATACTGTATCAGTAACCTTATCCCGGCTTAACCCAGACAGGTTATATTTTTTCTGGGGGTGGGGATCATGACTCGATTGATTTTCTGCCAAACCGTCCAGAATAGATAGATCTACATTATGAATGTGAATTTAAACCGTTGAGAAGAAAGGATAGATTAAATTATGGCATCACCAGTTAACTCATCTCGTGTTTCACAACAAAACTATCAAGGAATTGGCGTCCCTGACGGGAGTATCGCCAATGTTTTACAACGGGGTGGAGAGGAATTAATTCTACATAAAGTTCCTGATCGCTTTACGGTAAGATTGTCTCCCAGTACCACTGGAATTAAAGATTTACCCCAGCCACCGATTCCAATGCAACACGCCAATAGCGTTCCTCCTTCCCTAGAAGAGGTCACAGTTGCTCCAAATCAACTGGATGAGGCGATGACATTAGCCCGGAATTCTGAGTATATTGACTTTGCTAGTCATGTTTACCAACTGGATAACGATCCCGCCTCAGTGATTTATTTAACCAATCAGCTTACGATTCAATTTCAAGAAGACGTTGAAGCATCAACACGAGAGTCTATTACTTCAGAACTGGGATTAAAAGAGTTAAAACCCATAGAAGGAATACCGAATGGTTTTGTTTATGAAATTACAAATCAAGCTCAAGAAAATCCTCTAAAAATCACGAATCGTTTAACTCGGAATACTCAGGTTTTATTGGCTGAACCGAATATTGTGATTAGAAGTCAGCCCTATTATGTTCCCCGTGATTCCCTCTACAGTAAACAATGGTATTTACACTGTAATGAAGGCAATCAAATGGCAGCAAGTTGTCATATTTCAGCCGAGAAAGCCTGGGATATTACCAGAGGAATTCGTTCTGTGATTGTGGCAATTAGCGATGATTCTGTCGATCTCAATCACCCGGATTTTCAAGGAGTGGGTAAAATTGTTGCGCCTTTGGATTTAAAAGGTCGAGATAGTCTTCCCCTTCCCGAAGCTCCTACAGATAATCATGGCACGGCTTGTGCCGGGGTGGCTGTAGCCGAAGAAAATGGTAAAGGAATTGTGGGGGTAGCACCGGGTTGTGCTTTAATGCCGATTCGGACAACGGGGTTTTTAGATGATGAATCCGTTGAACAAATTTTTAACTGGGCGATTGATAAAGGAGCTTCTGTTATTTCCTGTAGTTGGGGCGCCAGTGCGATTTACTTTCCTTTATCTGTCCGTCAAAAAGCTGTTATTAATAAAGCTGCAACCAAAGGTCGTAAGGGTAAAGGCTGCGTGATTGTTTTTGCGGCGGGAAATGCGAATCGTCCGATTAATGGAATGCTTGATGAATCGGGTTGGCCGAACGATGTTATCAAAGGTCGGGTAAAATGGTTATCTGGATTTGCGGTTCATCCCGATGTGATTACGGTTTCTGCTTCTAATAGTTTAAGTAAGAAATCCGCCTATAGTAATTGGGGAACTGGGGTTTGTGTCTGTGCTCCCAGTAATAATGCGCCGCCGGGGATGTGGTTACAAGAAACAGGATATATTGGCACACCTCCAGTTCTGAAGGGGACGTTACCGGGATTAGGAGTATTTACCACTGACCGCGTGGGAGCCGGTGGTTATGATCCATCGGATTTTACACCCTATTTCGGCGGAACGTCTAGCGCGACTCCTGTTGTGGCTGGGGTGGCGGCTTTAGTTTTATCCGCTAATCCAAATTTAACAGCCCCAGAAGTCCGCCGAATTCTTGAACAAAGTTCGGATAAAATTGTGGATGGTGATCCTGACCCTCAGTTAGGGATTCGCATGGGAAATTATGATAAAAATGGCTATTCTCAATGGTTTGGCTATGGCAAAGTAAATGCGTTTAAAGCGGTGCAAATGGCACAAAATAAACGCATGGTTCAGCAACAAATTTCTCGGAATATTTCTCACGAAAATAGTCAGATTAAGGCTATCCCTGATAATAATCCTAACGGACTTACCAGTTCAATTACGATTACAGAAACCAGTCCAATTCAAGATATTCAGGTGAGTGTAGAAATTGAACATAGTTTTTTAGGAGATATTGAAGTTTGGTTAGTTGCACCTAATGGGGATAAAGTGTTACTCCAAAATCGAACGTTAGGGGTTAAAACTCAATTAAAAACGACCTACACATTACAAAATACACTCCATTTAAGACAGTTTTTAAATCTCCCAGCCCAAGGAAATTGGCAGTTAAGGGTTATTGATGCTATTGCTGAAAATACCGGAACTCTCAAATATTGGAAACTGGATTTAGGGTTGTAATTTCCACAAACCGGGTTTTTTTCAAACTTTGGGTTTTCCCAATTTTATGTTGAAAAACTCGGTTTTTTATTGCGATCGCTTTTTTAAGGATTTAAACCCAGACTTAACCGGACTGCTTGTCGGACTTCCTGACAAAAATTTAAGGCTTCACGCGCTGTATCTTTATCAGCAGAAGCACCGGGATAACGATAAGCAACTGCAAACAGAGTTAATGCTAAAAGTTTGAGGCGAAACCCATCGTAACTTGGTTCGACAGGTAAAAGCAAATCCAATAAAACGGTCAAATTATGGGTTTTACTAAAAGTAATTCCTGCTTCTTGCAAACGAGCTTTCAAATATTTCTCAACACACTGTTGAGCGTGAAAACAGGCTGCATCATAGTTCGGAGATTTCCTCGCTCGTAATTCCCTTAAAGCGGTAGTAAAATCTCCCTCTGCTTTATCAACCCATTCAATGGTTAGGGGATTCATAAATCACCTTTCCTTTTTCAATAATTTCTTTGATAAAAAAATCATTCCAAGCCAGTCTTTGCTTGATCTCTACAGGAGTTCTAACTAACAAATCTATAGAAAAATCGGGCTTAATTTTATTTAAAATTTCCCAACTTTTCCGAAAACTATTCCCTTCATAAGGCAAAATTACTAGCAAATCAACATCGGAATCATTTTGAGGGTTTCCATAGGCATAGGAGCCAAATAAAATTATTTTATCGGGCTGAAATTCCTTGGCAATATTTTGGCTTAATTGCATAATTTTAGAGCTTTCGATCATTTTTCTCGACCCTAATCCTTGTGAGTAGAAATTGACTTGCTAATTGATATTATATCAGGTCAAGATGATGAGATTTACAGATAACTGTTATAAACCCGCCCGCCCTTTTCAGTGATTGTACCTTGTCAAAAACCTGGTTTTTAACAATAAAATCTTATGTTTGAAAAAAGAATAGGTAATCAATGTTTATGTTGCTGATTATACTCAACTCATGTTTATACTGAGTAATAACTGCTCCTGTTACTGTACCAGTTGCGGGAGTTCTGGCAGTAGGAGGTATATTTGCAATAGGAGCAGTTGGAGTTTATCAATTTTTAAATAATCAAGAAACACCTAATAACGAAAGACGAAACGAAGCCTAAATCTTAAAATCAAGTCATTTTTCAGAAGATGGTTTTCTTCAAAATCTCGGTTTTCATAGGGTTTTGTTGGGAAAATCAGCTTTTACGTTTCTACCTATGAAGATAGGCTATGTTTTGATGAGTGTTTTGTGTGCACAGGTGTCCAGAAACCGGGTTTTTCCTAATAGTTTTTTTCAAAAACCCGGTTTCTCAGAGCGATCGCTATTTCCCTGTTCCCTGTTCCCTATTCCCTTTCGCGTAGCGCTATAGTTTCACATTTTCATGCTCAAGTCTAACCAATTTGAACGGGTAATAGGAGCACTCGTTGAAATATAATCAACCCCAGTTTCTGCAACGGAACGAATTGTTTCTAAGGTAATATTACCCGATGCTTCTATTTTAATACGGGAGTTATATTGACGAATCAGATTAACGGCTTCCCGCATTAACCCTAAAGACATATTATCCAACATAATAATATCCGCTTGATGTTCTAAGGCTATTTTTACCTGTTCTAAGGTTTCGGTTTCTACTTCAATTGTTAGAGGATAAGGCATTGTTTCTCGAATTTTTGTAATCGCTTCTGCAATACCTCCGGCCGCTACAATATGGTTATCTTTAATCATAATCGCATCATCTAATCCCAGGCGATGATTTTTTGCACCCCCGACTTGAATGGCGTATTTTTCTAATAATCTCAATCCCGGTGTTGTTTTGCGGGTATCAACTAATTGACAGGGTAAATCTGCGATCGCTTCTACATATTTTCGCGTTGCTGTCGCTATTCCACTCAGTCGCATCGCTAAATTTAACGCGACTCTTTCCCCCATTAATAACGCTTCTAAACTCCCTTCTAAAATAGCTATTTTTGTGCCTTTTTCACAATATTCTCCCTCCTGAATTAAAGGAGTAAATTTCATCTGATGATCTAAAAGTTGAAACACTCTCGCCGCTACGGATAATCCAGCAATAACACCCTTTTCTTTAACAATCCAATCCGCAGATTTTATCTGATTTCCGATTAATAATCCGGCGGTCGAGCGATCGCCTCGTCCAATATCTTCTAATAACCATTGTTGCAATAGCGGATCTAAAATAATCCCAGGAGGTAATATCGCCTTCATATTCAGTCTATTTAGGAATTTCAAAACATCCTATAATACCGAGGGTCAAAGAAACCGGGTTTCTGTATAAACCCTGATTTCCCATCCCAAATCTTGAAAGAAACCCGGTTTCTAGGTATGGTAAAATACTAAAGCCCCCTTCCGATTTATCACTGGAAGAAGGCTTTAGTTAGATATTAACCTGGCATCGAGCTATTTTCCCAGGCGGCTACCCGCCAAGTATCTTCGCCGTATCAGCGTTTCACAGCCGAGTTCGAGATGGATCGGAGTGGTTCCACTGAGCCATAGGCACCAGGAAAGCTTTATAAACTTTTCGGTGATTTTTGAGGAGTTCGCGGTTTTGTTGTTCGCTTGTTTTCCTCTCACAATTTACTAATATACTCGCTTTTTCTGGGAATGTCAACCCCTGTTCCAAAAAAACTTTTTGTTCCTCTCATCCGGCTTGCTGAGGGGGTTTGGGGATTTAAGGGGGTCAAAGAGTCGTTCAAATATAGTGCTATGCACTCTTAGAACAGGGAATAGGGAATAGGGAATAGGGAATGTCTGGATAGAGATTTTTAATTAAATCAATGCCATTAACGAGAAAGAAAAGCACTTAAACTATTACCTGAATTATCATCAAAAATCGCACCTCTACTAATGAGATCATCCTTAACTTCTGCTGAAATCCCTAGGATATATCTAAATTGAGTTTTTTTCACTACGACTTGACTGAGGTTAGCTAGGCTTAAATTAGTCAAACTCAAATTAGCAAAACTCAAATTAGCAAAACTCAAATTAGCTTGAAATAGGTTAGCTTTCGTTAAAACTGCTCGGCTTAAATTGCTTTCTATCAGATTAGTTTTAGTTAGGTTAGATTGGGTTAAATTTGCTCCCATTAAGTTAGCTTGGTTCAAGTTTGCTTTACTTAAATAGACTTGATTGAGGTCGGCTCCTAGGAGATTAGTATTGCCTAAATAAGCCCCACTGAGATAAGCTTTCGTTAAGTCCGTTCCACTAAGATTTGTATGACTGAGGTAGGCTTCACTCAAGTCCGCTTCTCTAAGATTTGCTCCCCTTAAATTAGTCCCTACTAGATTAGAATAACTGAGGTTAGCTTCTCTTAAATCGGCATTTTCTAGGTTCGCTCCCATTAAGTTAACACCGCTCAAATTAGCTTGACTTAAGTTAGCTTGACTCAGGTTAGCTTCAGTGAGGTTAACGCGGCTTAGGTTGGCTTGACTGAGGTTAGCTTCTCTTAAGTCAGCTTTTGTTAAATCAATCCCCTGCAAATCAGCCCCAATTAAATCCTTTTTGGGGTCAATTCCGATCAGTTTTGCTAATTCTAATAAATTATCAGTATTGGCATTAACAAGGGTTTTAATATAGCTTTTGACTTGCTCTCTTAACTCTTTATCATTCATTGTAAAATCTCCACTTCACTTGAATAAGGTTTAATTTTAGTGAGGATTCAATGGGCTGTTGATCCTGGTAATCATACCCAAAAAAATCAGGAGTTAGAAGATAGGAAAGAGAAGCGATGTTAAGTCTCAGCCTGAAATTCCAAGCTGTTCTATGAGAGTATTGAGATTGTATGTCCAGTTGATCCTTAGTCGTTTTGTTTATGTTCGTATTATTTTCAATATAACATTATTTTCACTCATATATGGGACAGTCAGCTTTGAATATTAAATGATATGAAATCTAATTATAGTTGCTACAGATGGGAAGGGAACAGGGAACAGGGAACAGGGAACAGGGAACAGGGAACAGGGAATAGGGAACAGGGAACAGGAGGGAAAATTGTTAATTTGAGAAAATCCTAATTTGGAAAACTGAATACCGCCTGTCTTAATTGTCCTTGATGCTGATCTAATAATTCTTGACCCGATACCGCATCTAATCCTGTCCACTGCATTAATAACGCTAACTTGACCGATTTTCCACTTTTTTCTAATAAAATTTCGGCAGCTTCTCGATTAATTTCGGTCAAATCCATTAATATTCTTAAGGCTCGATCCTGTAATTTTTTATTCGTCACCGCCACATCAATCATGCGATTTCCATAAACCTTTCCTAACTTCACCATCACACTTGTTGAGAGAATATTTAACGCCATTTTCGTCACTGTTCCGGCTTTTAATCGAGTCGAACCTGCTAATATTTCTGGCCCCACTAATAAGCGAATATCCACATCCGCTTCAAATTCCACCTGTTCTACCGGAACACAGGCAATAAACACCGTTTTCGCCCCCCGTTGACGGGCGGCTTGTAACGCTCCCTGCACATAGGGTGTTGTCCCTCCGGCCGTAATCCCAACGATCACATCTAAATAGGTAATTTGGCGCAAAGCGATCGCCATCGCCCCATCTTCTGCCCGATCTTCCAAATCTTCAGAACTGCGAACCAAGGCACCCGCTCCCCCCGCAATAATGCCCTGGACTAATTCTGGAGGGGTACAGAAGGTGGGGGGACATTCCGCCGCATCCAAAACCCCCAGACGGCCACTGGTGCCCGCCCCAACATAAAATAGTCGCCCTCCCTGATGCAATGCAACAGTGGCGAGATCAATCGCTTGGGCCAACGATTCACGGGAACGGGCGATGGCCAGTAACGTTTGTACATCTTCCCGGTTGAACAAATCCACTAATTCTAAAGAACTGAGTTGATCCAAGTTCTGACTATTAGCGTTGATTTGTTCGGTTAATAAATGTCCCCGCGACTCCCACTGTTCCATATTTAACTTAACCTTGGATTGTCCTAGTTTGACCCATTCATAATAACCCTTCCAGTCGTTTGCGAATATCATCCAGTTCAGGAGAGCCTAAATTAGACTCTACCTCCACCTGTTTCTCCGCCTCAACTTGCCAGTCGGTTTCATCGACATTATGTTCCGGGGGAATGGCCAACTCTCCAGATGCCACTAATTCCCAGTCATAGTCAACACTCTGGCAAAATTCTTTAATTTCTTCTTCGTCCAGGGCTTCAACCTTAGCAGTCGGGAAATCTTGAGCCTCCAGAAGCACGCCAAAGCGGGTGGCATCATCTTCGTCTTCAAACATTAACACTTTATTGCGATCGCCCATCTGAATCGTATGAATCCCCTCATTTTCTGTTCCGGCATTGAACAGCAGCACGTAAACTCGCATAGCTTTCCATGAAGTTTTGATAACTATTGCTTTACTATCTTACTGCCAAAACGTCAAATTTTTTCCTGGGGTGGCCTGATTGTTTTGGGGAACAGTCTTCTGTAAGATGAAATTGCGAGGAAAACTTCTATTTTTTAAAACAGTCAATGCAGCTTGTTGATTTATCTCGTCAATCCTTAGCCCTACAACGGTTTATTCAAGATCAAACCTTATTTCCTGCTACCTTTAATTCCGCTATTTGTGATCAGGATGAAATGTATTTATTTGCTTTAGCGAATCATCACACACCGGATCGGGCTTGTATTCGTTATTATTTTAATGGTCGTCGAATTTTAGATACTGTCCGACAGGTTTTAAACTGGCATTTTGGGGATTTGAGTCAAATTTCATCTTTCTTAGATTTTGCCAGTGGTTATGGACGTTTTACTCGGTTTTTAGTTCAAGATATTCCTCCTGAAAATATCTGGATTTCTGATATTTATGCTCAGGCGGTACAATTTCAAAGGGAACAGTTTGGCGTTCAGGGAATTGTTTCTACGACCTATCCACAGGATTATCCGATTCAACAATCCTTTGATTGTATTTTAGCCTGTTCTTTTTTTAGTCATCTTCCTGAAGCGACATTTTTAACCTGGTTACAAAAACTCTATGCTTTATTATCTCCTCAAGGAATATTAATGTTTAGTGTTCATGATCGAGAACTATTACCGCCCCATTTAGCCATTTCAGCCTCCGATCTTTTATTTGTTCCCAATAGTGAAAGTCAAACCTTAGATGTGAATGAATATGGCACAACTTATGTCGGTGAAACCTTTGTTGCTAATTGTTTAAAAACCATAAGTCAGGGAGAAGCAATTTATTCTCGAATTCCTAAAGGAATTTGTCGCTATCAAGATTTATATTTAGTCACCCGCAACCCTCAAAAACCCTTATCTTCTTTACAATTTAATCACCATCCCCAAGGAAAAATCGAACAGTGTGAATTAACCGAAGCCGGAAACCTTTTAATCAAAGGATGGGTATCAGAAATCAATCCTAATAGCCAATTAAAAGAAATTTTAGTCTTCATTAATGGAACATTAATAAAAAATTGTTTATTATCTTCTCAACCCTCAGCTTCTGACTCTCAATGGTCTTGGTCTTATCAACTTCCCCTGGCCAAAATTTCTCAGCAAGACATCATTCTGATTAAAGCCGTCAATACTCAAGGCTTAGAATGGGTTTTTGAAACAACGACGGTAGAAACTTTAATTCAAACCTATACGGTCTTTTTATAAATCCTCTTTTTTAATATATTTTATCAAAAGTTAAAAACTATTAATACATAGTTTACGAATTATCTCTGAAAGAGAATAAAAAAACCTCCTGATTCTATACTCAAATCAGAGTGTACTACTTCAGATTCTTTACCCTTAAGTACAATGTCAAATTTGCAACCAGTATCTAACCCCGTACCTAGAGAAACCCAAATCTCTACCCTACAATTAATTATGTTTGATAGTGAAGTCGATACCCTGATTGGAGGAGAGGGAGCAGATTCGTTCTTTTTGCGTCAAAATGGAGATCAAATTCCTCCCTTAACTCCGGCTGCGTCTCTGATTGGTACTAACCAAGACGATACTTTAGAAGGAACGAGCAATCGTGATGTTATCCCCGGTCGGGATGGAAATGACATGATTTCCAGTTTCCTGGGAGATGATTTTATTGAAGGACAAAATGGCAATGATATTCTGTTTTCCGGTCAAGGAAATGATTTAGTCATCGGAAGTTCAGGAGTTGATACCCTGTTTGGTGATATCGGAGTTGATACCGCTTATGGTGGGTCAGAAGAGGATATCGTGTTTGGAAATAACGACGCAGATACTCTGTTTGGAGATGGCGGGGATGATAGTATTTATGGCGGTCAAGGAAATGATAGTCTGATTGGCGGGACTGGAAACGATTTACTATTAGGCGACCGGGGAAATGATACCCTTTTAGGTATTTCTAGTGATAGTTTAGGATATACCATGATTACAGATTTTAATGGAGATGAAGATAAGTTACTATTAGCAGGAACTCCAGACTTGTATGCGATTGATAGTTCCCCTGCAAATGTCCCTGAAGGGGTTGCTATTTTCAAGATTAATACAACAAATAACTCAAAACAATTATTAGCAATTGTTCAAGGGGATATAGCATCGACATTTGATAGTAATCAATATGTCTTTATTTAATTCTTTTTAGAACTTGAAACCACCCCTTGCGACCAATAAAATCTTTAATCAAATCCTAGGGGTGGATTCTCCAAACAAACAGAAATTATTCCAGAAGCTATCCCAACAATAAACTGGGAAAAATTGTAAACAAATGTAAACTATTTTAAAGAAACTCCCCGGTTTGTAAATAAATTATTAAAGATTTCATAAAATCCTCTAAAAATTCTCTAAGTTTGTCCTTAAATTAATTATAGAACTATTACAATACAAATACTCACGGGATCACGGTGTTTGTTGATTTTGTACTGACATCTCACCGGATTTTAAGGGAGCATCAAAGTTTTTGTCCGGCGTTAAAAACAATGAAATCTTTATGAAAAAAATAACAGAAACAAAAACTAATTTACCGACTAGAAATATACTTTCTTTCCTGAGTTCAATTGATGGTGTATTAGAAAATTGGGGTTATAAACGAATTGGCATCCCTTGGGAACAAGTGGAATATAATCCCCGATTTCATCAACCCGATGTTAAGGATATTCAACCCGGAGAAACGGTTTATGTTCGCTTTGTTGGATATCGAGATGGGGATAGAATTTGTTGTCCAGCAAAAGTTAGTCGAAAATTACCCAACCCATTAAAATAATATGAAATCCTTAAATTAGTGCTACAGATGGCAAGGGAACAGGGAACAGGGAACAGGGAACAGGGGGAAAAGAAAATAGGGAATAGGGGATAGAAAAAATTGATTAGCCACCCGATCAAGTATTTGTAGCAAACATTTAAGAATTTCATATAACAATGTCAACGTCGCACTTTAAAATAAGGATTAGGGTCTTCTGCAATCCATCCCAAATCTGAATTATAACGAATTTCAAAATGCAGATGGGATACTTTACTATCGGGTTGTCCCGTTGTTCCTACTGTCCCTAATACATCCCCTAAATTAACCGATTGACCCACTTTTACCCCAATATTATCCAGATGAGCAAAACGGGTTTGTTTTCCCGACCCATGATTAACTACCACTAATTTTCCATAGCCTTCCCGTTCTCCCGCAAAGGCAATTTTTCCGGCTCCAACGGATAAAACTGGAGTTCCCACTGTTGCAATTAAATCTAAACCACTGTGGAACACAACCCGACCCAAAACCGGATTTAATTGCCAACCATAACCCATTTGTATCGTTGTCGGTTGCGGTAATGGATAACCCGATAAGACGAATAAAGCGGGAATCGGGGGGCCTTTTGGCGACCAATTCACACCGGGTAAAAATAATACCGTTGGTTGCGTTTGACAGCCATTGATCTCAAAAACCACGTCAGGACGGGCCTGATAAGCTTTAGCCACTTCCTGCCACTGACGACCGGGGGGAACTTCCACCTGAATCCCATTATAGGGCGGAATCAGAATTTCTTGTCCGATCGCTACGGGTTGCCGTTGTAAAATCGGATTCATCCCTAGTAAGGTTGCCGGAATTAAATTATATTGACGGGCGATACTATCTACCGTTTCCCCAGCTGCAATGCGATGACGTTTTAAACGAGAGAGTACCGGGGTTGGACAAACCGCTTCAGCTTCTGGTTGAACTTCTTGTGATTTTATTGAAGGTAGGGGACTCGCTAACATCCCGATTAGACTTCCCATCAACCCCAACAAGACTATTCCTAAACGTTGAAACCTCATGATCATTTATCAAAATTTAACTGAAAACGAGCGGATCACCCACCGATCGCCAAGTCATTGATTAGCAATGGGTTTGGGCGAATATCTGAATCAACAAAGTGGCTCACAGATCACAAACTCAAGGTTCAAGATGTGCTAAGTAAAGTTAAAGAGTCGTGATTCAAGACTTTTGATCTTAAGATTAGAGGACAGAGAACCTATTCCGGTAGACCCTCAACAGAATTGTATTTCCAGACGGCAGCACAAATGGATTTATCTTTCAAACAGTTTACGGTATACCTGACTTTACTCTCCCTCGGTGGAGGTGCGGGATGGTTAGGAAGTCGCTATGTCCAAACCAACAGCCCCACCCAGTTATCGGCGACGGTAGCTGTCGTCAAACCCTTGGCGACCATTCCTCCCCCAATGGTTACTGAACAGCAGGTAATTGACCGCAGTAGTCCTAATTTTATTGCAGAAGCCGCAGAAATTGTTGGCCCGACGGTGGTTCGGATTGATGCGACGCGCAAATCGGAACAAGACGTCCCCGATGCCTTTAAAAATCCCCTATTTAAACGCTTTTTTGGCAATCAAATCCCCACACCAGAAGATCGAGTTCGCCGAGGAACAGGTTCAGGATTTATTCTGCATTCTGATGGTCGCATTATTACCAATGCTCATGTTGTCGATGGGGCCGATACCGTCCAAGTCACCCTGAAAGATGGTCGGGTCTTTGAAGGGAAAGTCAAAGGGGTTGACCCGGTGACGGATGTGGCGGCGGTGAAAATTGAGAGTAAGGAGTTACCGACGGCTCCGATAGGTTTCTCGGAGAATTTAGTTCCGGGACAGTGGGCGATCGCCATTGGTAATCCGTTAGGCTTAGATAATACCGTAACCATTGGCATTATTAGCGCCACAGGACGTTCGGCTACCCAAGTAGGCATTCCCGATAAACGAGTTCGCTTCATTCAAACCGATGCCGCCATTAATCCAGGGAATTCTGGGGGGCCGTTGTTAAACGATCAAGGTCATGTGATTGGGATTAATACGGCAATTCGAGCCAATGCTCAAGGGTTAGGATTTGCGATTCCCATTGAAACAGCGATTCGCATGGCGAGTCAACTGTTTGTTAAGGGTAAAGCCGATCATCCTTATGTAGGGGTGCAAATGGTGGAATTAAATCCGGCGGTGAAAGCGGAAATGAATCAACAACTGGAAGTTGACCTCACCCAAGATACGGGGGTAATTGTGGTGCGGGTGGTGGAGAATTCGGCGGCGGCTCAAGTCGGAATTCTCAAAGGAGATATTCTGGTGAAAGTAGACGGCGTTGCGGTTAACACTCCATCTCAAGTTCAAGAACAAATTGAAACCAAAGCCGTTGGAGAGGAACTCCCGATCGAAATTAATCGCCAGGGTCAAAAACAAACCCTAATTGTTAAAACCGGGGTGTTCCCCGAATCTGCCTTAGCAGGAGAATTTAATAATTAGGGCGGGAAACAGGGTTAATTGGGGTCAATGGAATGGGTTCGAGAGAGGTTTTCTTCTAGGTGCATCCGTTGTTCCATCTGACGTAAAAAGTAACCCGTCATCATTGCTGATGCTAACAAACCCGCCAAGTTTTCCCGGTTGGTGGTAATCTGCACGTCAAAGTGATCGGAGGGTAAGACCCCGACTAATCCTTGGACGTTTCTACTAATAATTTCTTTAATTTCTGAACTCGCAGACTGAGCCACCGTTGCCAAAACGTCAGGATGTTGACTTTGCAGGTAGGTCAACAACGGGTTTTCGGCGGTTTCTTGAACATCAGATTTGGGAAAGTCAGGGTTAAAAACCATGATGTGCGTCTCTATGTCAGGCTTATGCTATTTCTAGTTTATCCTACTGTGCCGGAGAATCGAGGGGTAAATCTTCGGCAAAATTCAAAGATAATTGTTTAGGAAGCTGATCGACTTGGAAATACTGATGGAATTTTTTCGTGACTTGTAGCCAATAGGAGCGAGCGTTGGGTTGTTTGCGTTTGTGAACAAATCCTAGTTCTACCAGTTCTTGAACTTGTTGATACGCTCCTGATCCTCTTAATTCAACTAAATCGGTTTGGGTAATTCCCCCGTTGAGGGCGATGGCGGCTAAGGTTCTTAAGGCGCCGACTCCTAACTCTGGAGCGACTAAGGTGTGCATTAACTCCATATAGGCTTCTCGGAGTTGTAAGGTATATCCAGAGTCGGTTTCTACCACTTCTAAGGCGCTATCTCGATGGGCATAGTCGGACATGAGTTGAATTAATGCTTCTTCAACTTCTTTGCGATCGCACCCTGCTAATTCTGCTAGTCCTCCAATGGAAAGGGGTTGACCTTTTAAATACAAAATTGCTTCAATTTTCGCCAATAAACTCATGTTTAAGCACAGATTACAGGTCACGGTTTGGAGTCCATAACTGTTGACTGTACACAGTTACCTGCTAACCGTCAACTTTTCATAGTAACTCAGAGTCAGTAGTCAGGAATAAGAGGAGCATTTTTTAACAGTTAACAGTCAACACCTCAACCGTCGTAGGGGCGGGGTTCCCCATCGGTGTCAACTTAAAGCCAAAAGCCTTGAAATCAATTTCAGGCGTAGGGGCGAGGCGCGCCCAAAGTCCGTCAACTTTAAGGCTAAAAGTAAGCCAAAAAACCAAAAGTTCGTTGATTTTTTTAAGCGTCCTAGATCCCCCCTAACCCCCCTTGAAAAGGGGGGAACAGGAGATCAAAGTCCCCCTTTTTAAGGGGGATTTAGGGGGATCTAATCTGGGCTATAATTCAGAGGTTTTCGGCTTAAGTTGACACTAATGGGCGCGCCTCGCCCCTACCCGTCAACATTTAACTTAGAAAATGGCATTTTTGTCAACTCTCTTGAGGAATATTTAAGCATCAACAGTGAGCTTAATTAAACTTAACAAAAATATAGAGTAACTGTAAGTTAGATAACAAAGTGAAACGCACAAATCATAGACAATCGGAAATAATATCGTAATTTGGGAGGCTTCAAAATGACAAGGGAAAATCCAGTTCCCTCAAATTGTCGCAATTGTCGTTATTATAAGCCAGAAGGGCGGCGGGGGGGAACCTGTCAAATGTTTCATGCTCCCGTTCAAAGCCATTGGAAATCCTGCACTTTAGCGACTTTACCTTTTATTTACCTATGGGATCAAGTCGATGTAGAATTTCAAGGGGTACAAGAGGGGAAAGATCCTAGAGTTCGCTTAAAGGATAATATTGTATAATCCTCATTGATCACGCTGAAAAATTATTTGTAGGATAGGAGGGCAAACTATGATCAAAACTGTTTATAATTGTATTTTAGAATTACTCCAATTTTACTAAGTTGTTCAAGTTCGTTTTTTTTCAAATTCATGGTAAAATCAATCTGAAGAAAAACATCCTTTAAGATTAGTGAATGCTGTTCAATTTAAAAACCCAGTTAACTCAACATCTACAACAAATTATTCGGGAACGTGACCCTTATCTAGCTTCGGAGGGTCATTTTTATGTCCGTGAATATATTCGTCAGCAACTCCAACAATGGGGAACAGTAATTACAGATGAGTTTCAACTTCGGGGTAGAACCCATCAGAATTTAATCCTAAATTTACCTGCTTTAGCCACAAGTCATCAAGATGCTATTCTGTTAATTGGTGCTCATTATGATGCGGTGCCCGGTTGTCCGGGTGCTGATGATAATGGGACGGGTATTGCGGTTTTATTAGAATTAGCGAGAACTATTGCGGAACATCCCCTCAACTATCCCGTTCAATGTGTAGCGTTTGATTTAGAAGAATATGGTTTTGTCGGGAGTCAACATTATGCTCAACATTTAAAAGAGCAAAACCAACCTATTCGTTTGATGCTCTCTTTAGAAATGTTAGGTTATTGTAATTCTAACCCTAATTCCCAAATTTATCCCCCTGGATTAAAATATTTTTATCCGAATTCTGGTAATTATATTGCATTAATTGGTAATTTAAAAACGATTCCTGATTTAATTAAGATTAGTCGCGGAATTCGTCGCACAAAAACGCCTTGTGAATGGCTTCCGGTTCCCAACCGAGGAATGATGGTTCCTGATACCCGACGCAGTGATCATGTTCCTTTTTGGGATTTAGGATATTCAGCTATTATGGTGACAGATACAGCAAATTTAAGAAATCCTCATTATCACAAATCTACAGATACCCTAGAAACTTTAGATTTAGATTTTCTCACGGGAGTTTGTCAGGGTTTAATTGCAGGTTTACGGCGAGTTTAAATCTGAGGAATAGCCTACAAAAATATAGAAAAATTGGGTTATTATGACTATAGCAAATTATAATGCCCTGAACTAAAGTTCGGGCTGAAAGCTAAAGTTATCTAAAGATAACTAAATACCTGTCTTTCTTAACCCGTTTTAACGGGTTTGAGCTTTTAGCCTGAAATTTATTTCAAGGCTTTTGGCATTAAGTTAACACGGATGGGAGGGACGCCACCCAGGTAAAAAGAGGGTTGGAAGGGACGCCACCCCTACGGGTTTTGAACACAAATTATTTGGACTTGCTATAGTTATAATCATAATGAATGTGCGTAGGGGATTGGGTGTATGTTGCAACGAATTATTCGGTTTTTTAAACGATTACTGCAACGACTCCTGAACCGACAACCACCGCCACCGCCACCCTCAAACCCTGTGCGTCCTAACCGTAGCGATACGGAATATGAGGGGTTATTTTTGCAATTGTTGGAGATCGTGCATCAAGGTGCAAGTCGGGGTGAGGTGAAGGGATGGTTAATGGGAAATCAACTGAAACCGGGGGAGTTTGTCGTCTGGTTGGAAAGGTTTGGACAACGCATCGCAGATAACCCAACTCCCCAGGAAGAATTAGCAAAGCGGATGGTTTTATTGGGGAATTTGGAGATCGGAGAATTAGGAATTGTTGCGGGGAGAATTGGGAGAGAAATTTTAGAGGGAATTAATTCAAAATCAGATGATAATTCCTGGTTTGATCAGGGTTGTCAGCAAGTTGAAAAAGGTAATTTTGAAGACGCACTTTTCTGTTTTGAAAAGGTTATTCAACTAGAACCAGATAATCATGTGGCTTGGAGCAACCGAGGCGCTGCTTTATCTTTATTCGGAAGGTTAGAGGAAGCGATTGATTCTTATGACAAGGCTTTAGAATTTAAACCGGACGATCACTATGTCTGGTACAACCGAGGCATTGCTTTAGATAATTTAGGAAGGTTAGAAGAAGCGATTAATTCCTTTGACAAGGCTTTAGAATTTAAACCGGACGATCACGAAGCTTGGAACAGCCGAGGCGGTGCTTTAAATAATTTAGGAAGGTTTGAGGAAGCGATTAATTCTTATGACAAGACTTTAGAATTTAAACCGGACTTACACCAAGCCTGGGGCAGCCGAGGCAATGCTTTAGCTTATTTAGGAAGGTTAGAGGAAGCGATTAATTCTTATGACAAGGCTTTAAAATTTAAACCGGACGATCACAAAGCCTGGTGCAACCGAGGCAGTGCTTTATATAATTTAGGAAGGTTAGAGGAAGCGATTAATTCTTATGACAAGACTTTAGAATTTAAACCGGACTTTCACTATGCCTGGAGCAACCGAGGCGGTACTGCTGGAAAATCTTCCCATCCAAATCAATTCTTAACTTCTTTCAGTCAAATTGTTGCTAAACATCCTGAACTAAATCAACGAGGTTATCAGGGAAAAATAACTTGTTATGAAATCGGATTAACTTATGTTAAAAAGGAGAAACAGCCGGAAGGTTGGGGACGGTTGCATTATTATATAGGTCGGGAGCACTATTCTGAAGGTCGGAGACAAAAGGTAGGTGTTTCTGATTACTATGTTAAAGCGATTAACAGTTATAATACTGCCCTAACGGTTTTGACAGTAAACAATTTTCTTGAAAGCTATTTAGAGGTTTTACGAGATTATATTAAAGTCTTATGGGAGTTAGGAGAAACTGAAAGAGTAAAGGTATTACAACAAGAAGCAACGGATGGGTTGCGTCGGTTGATTGAAGAAACGCCTTCTAATTATATAAAACAACAACTGTCCCTAAAGTTTATTGGGTTTGATCAATTAACTGTTGATTTAGCGGTGAAATCGGGGGATTTTATTAACGGGTTGGAGTTAGCAGAAGAAGGGAAAAATACCTGTTTGCGTTGGATGTTGTTAGGGTGGAGTGATAAGATTCCCAAGTTTAGTTATGGGGAAATGCGACAATTTTTAACCGCAGCTTTTGGGGAGAAAACGGCTATTGTCTATTGGCATCTTAGCCCCATTGCTTTAACAACCTTTATTTTAAAACCGGATAACCCCGAATTAGAAGTGATTCAACAACCGAGTATTCAAACTTTAAGTGATTTTGAAGATTGGTTAACAGATTGGAATAAAAGTTATCAAGAATATCGAGAAAAAACACCCGATAAAGACCGTTTATCGCGTGACTGGCGACAAAACATGATTCCTAACCTGAGAGCGTTAAAAGAAATTCTCAGAATTGATGAAATTATCGAAAAACTGGATAGCATTAATCATGTTATTTTAGTTCCCCATCGAGATTTACACTATTTACCCCTAGAATCTCTATTTTTATTAAGTGATTTTGCTCCTCCTCCCTTCAGTTTAACCCGTTTACCGAGTTTAAAAATCGGTCAAAACTTACAATCAACTCCTCGAATTACTGCCAATCAAACTTTACTAAATATTGAAAATCCCCCTAGTATTATTCAAGCGGGAGAAGGAAATAAAAAACGGTTAATGCCTTTACCTGTGGCGGATATTGAATCGGAATTTGTTAGTCTCAGATTTGATCATCCCACTCGATTAGCAGAAGATGAAACAACCTTAGAAAAAGTTAGCCAAGGGTTAAAACAAAAATACCAAGTTTTGCATTTTGCGGGTCATGGTTATTATAACACAAATGATCCTAAATCATCGATGTTATTTTTAAAAGATAGCGATCGCTTAACCCTAGAAGAAATTATTCAACCCGATTATTGTCTCAATTCCTATCAATTAGTTTGTTTAGCCGCCTGTGAAACGGCCGTTGCTGGGAAACAAACCATTTTGAGTGAATATGTGGGACTCGCAAGCGGGTTTTTAATGCAGCAAGTTGACCATGTTCTAGGGACATTATGGGTCGTTGAATCCGTCGCTTGTTCGTTATTTGTGATAGAATTTTATTATCGTTGGCAGGTTCTGAAGTTATCGAAAACCGATGCTTTTACCCAAACCCAAACCTGGTTAAAAACAGCAACCCATCAGGAGTTACAAGACTGGTGTGAAGCGAGAATAGCGGAGTTACCCCCGGAAAAAGGTTTATTAGGAAAACGGTTTAAAATCAGTGTCGATGAACTTGCTATAATAGAACAAAATCCACCTTTACAGCATCCCTACTATTGGGCTGCATTTATTTTAAGCGGCTATGAAAGATTATGAAGTTGAAATGTTAACGGCGTTTTTTGCCGCCTTAACTCAACAGTCTAAACCGTTACCTGCGGATTTCGTTGTTCAGTTAAATCAAATTAGTGAATCTTTAGATTTGAATCAATTAGATGAGTTGATTACTAATTCCATTTTGGGAAAAAATTATGACACTATCTATAACTTGTTAGTGTCTAAATCGAGTTTTCGCAATTTAGGATTAGATGTAATTCCGAATCATAAATCTGAGGTTGAAAACACAACTTGTACAGAAGTTGAGAATTTAGCGAGTCGTATTCCCGAACAAAATTTAGATGAAATTCTAACTCAGATTGAAACCCGACTTCATCAAGAAACATCTACATCTTTAATCAAAAGAATTTGCGGAAATCCTAATCCAAGTGAAGCCGCAAAAACCATATTCTTAACCTCTGGCTTTTAGTAGGGTGCGTAAGCGAAGCGCACGCACCACCCCACAATTTATAATCAATAACCATATTAATTTACAATAAATTGTTGGGTGTTTAATATTTTTATTAGGTGCGTGTTTTATTAGGGGTTTTGATGCGTGTGGTTTTTTCCGGGGTTGAGGTGTAAATTTTTTTGGAGGTTGATGTGTGGATTTTTTCAGGTTGAGGTTTGGTGCGTGCACTTTGCTTTTTAGGGTTTGGTGCGTGCGCTTTGCTTACGCACCCTACGGTTAGGGGGAGAGTTAATTATGGTTAATCAGTTGGGGTTTGGTGCGTGCGCTTCGCTTACGCACCCTACGGTTAGGGAGAGAGTTAATTATGGTTGATAATGAGCAGTTAATTTATCCGACTGTGGATTTATTTCTGTATGATTTAGGGGAAGGTTTAGGTGAATTAGACACAAAAATTGAGCAAAATAGAAGGGATTTTTTCACCCGAATTTATGGAGAGAAACTTGATACAGAAATTTTAAACAAAATTAAAAGTGTTGAGGAAAAAGCAGGAGATTATTTACCCTTACTGTCTCATCTCCCTGGTTGTATACAACCGTTAAAACAGGGGGATGGTTATTATTCTCCGGTTAAATTAGGAGATACCTATGGGTTACAAATAGACTGTTCTGGAGAAATAGAAAAGGACGCTAAAAAGAGATTTTCTCCTAAACCTTTAATTAGTTTAGCAGAAAGCAAAACCCTGATTAAAAATCAACTCAATTCCTGTGAAGGAACAATTGGACAAAGTTGGTTTGTCTGGGGTTTACTAACCTCTCCTGAACAAAATTCTTTGGAAACAGCCCAAAAATGTTATCAACAAATTAACTTATTTCCTGATGATAATTGGGAACGAGATTTACAACAAACAGGTGAATTTTTAGGAGCGCATTTTTATGAACTTTGGAAACCGCCATCCCATCAACATCAAACTTGTGATTCTGTGCATTTAATCATTTGTTTATTTGATGCTCAACTCAATAATTCCTTGCCAGAGGTTTCAAAAAAAGTTGAACGGATTTATCCTCAACTGATGCAATTATTTCGCTATCGAAATAAGGTTATTTGGTCATATTGGCAAAGTCGTCAATTAAAAATTGAACTCAAAAAAGCCTATCCTATTATTCAAACAACGGTTAATAATCTACCGCAACAAGTTGATCAAACTCGGTTGAATTTGAACCAGTTACAGAAAGAATTAGCGGATATATTGAAAATATTATCAATTTATTCTAATCAATTAAGTAGTTTAGAGGAACAACAATCAACGATTAAAACGAATTTAAAGAATTATCAAAAACGAGTTGACGCTATTGCTGAATTAGACTTTAATTTCAATTCAGAAGCAACGCGAAAATTTTTAATGTTTTTTAGTGATTATGTTGAAGAAAAATATTTAGAACAAACTAAATCTGACTTAAGAAGTTTAAATAGTGGATTTAAGCTATTAGAAAATGCGATTAAAACGATAGAGGGAATTATTAGTATTGAACAAACAAAAAGCGATCGCAATCTCAATTTAACGATTGGTGTTGTTGGTACAGCATTAACCATGAGTGGCGTTACTGCGAGTGTTTTATCTGCCCAACCCGAACCTCCTAAATCTCATGGCGATTTTTCCTTTATGGCTTCTCCGACTTTTTTTATTAGTAGTTTACCCGTGTTAATTTCAGTGATAATTTTATTATATCGTTTTTTTCGATAATTAATAAAAATTTATAGTAATCCGTGTAGGGGTTGGGTCTTCCAACCCAGGTTACAAGAGGGTTGGGAGACCCAACCCCTACGGATTTTGATCACAAATTATTTAGAGTTTCTATAGAAGAATTAGATTTTTTGCTCTAACTTCATTAACGCTTGAATACGAGCTTCTGTAGACGGATGAGTTGAGAATAAATTTGCCATTGTTTTTCCCGAAAAACTATTCATAATTAATAAAGGTTCAAAGGCAGGATTTCCTTCAATGGGAATTTGTCTAGCCGTTAAATCTAACCGTTGTAATGCTCTGGCTAAGGCTTTGGGATTTCCAGTTAATTTAGCCGCACCTGCATCGGCGGAAAATTCCCGTGTTCGAGAAATTGCTAATTGAATCACAGTTGCTGCAATAGGAGCCAGCATAATTGTTAATAATAATCCAATGGGATTTCCCCCGCGATTATTATTCCGTGACCCCCCAAACCACATCCCATAACTAGCAAATTGTGCTAACCCAGAAATAGCGCCAGCAACGGTTGCAGCTACCGCTTGGGTGAGGGTATCCCGATTATTAACATGGCTTAATTCATGGGCAATAACGGCCTCTAATTCATCTTCGGGTAACAGACTAATAATTCCTTCGGTAACAGCAACGGCGGCGTGTTTAGGATCTCGACCTGTGGCGAAAGCATTAGCAGCCGCACTGGGAACAATATAAACGCCAGGGAGAGGTAAATTAGCGCGATCGCATAATTGTTTTACCATTGCATATAAACCGGGTGCTTGTTCCGGCGTCACGGGTTGAGCATTATAGGCTTTGAGGGCAATTTGATCGGAAAAATACCAGCTACCTAAGTTGGTCACGGCGGCGAAGATAATACCCACAAACAAGCCATTAGTTCCCCCAATGACCCAATAGCTAATGCTGACTAAAAGAGCACTTAATAATCCGAGTAAAGCTACTGTTTTAAATTGATTCATACCCACTTTCCTAAATTAGGTATCGGCTGTAACCCTTTGTTTTCAGTTCTATTTTAGTCTGAAAGTTGCCAACAATAGGAGGAAATACAGACCTAAATAATACGGGTTGACGGAATTCTTGAGAACGGAGTTGTTATACTGAACAAGCATAATTTTACCATAAACACAGAAATCTATGAGAGAACTGTTAGCGGATGGCCTGGAGATCTTTGATCGACACAGTGGTTGGATTATTTGGAATCTGTTTTTGGCGTTTATTCCGTTAGTCTTAAGTTTTTGGCTGTTTCGGAGGAGAAGTATTTCTCGAACTTGGTTTTGGTGGATTATTTATGTCATTTTTATTGCTTTTTTACCTAACGCGCCTTATTTACTCACGGATATTGTTCATTTAATTCGCGCAATTCGTGGAAGGTATTCGGTTTGGATTATTACTCTAATTTTTATTCCACTTCATACCTTTGCCATTCTTAGTGGGTTAGAAGCTTATGTTGTATCGTTAATTAATCAAAATCATTATCTCAGAAAGCAAGGCGCGAAACAATATATTTTTCTGTCGGAAATTCTGACTCACCTTTTGTGTGCTATTGGGGTATTTATGGGACGATTTCGGCGCTTTAATAGTTGGGATTTAGTCACTCAGCCAGATGTTGTTTTCGTTAAAACCTTAGATGATTTAACAACCAAAAAGCCTTTGTTAGTGATTTTTATTACTTTCCTTGCAATTACAATATCCTATAGTTTAATGAAGCAAGTCACTTTTGGATTAATGCTTCAGTTTCGACGAATTTATTTAGGCTTAGATGAATTAGATCCTGAAGAAATTCTCAAGCGATAAATTTAGATCACCGATCAAAGCGACAAACGTATTTAGGATTAATCGGACATTGAGTAGATGTGAGGGGATTATTTTGAATAAATAAGAAGCGAAGTTTGGTTAAAGCTTTTAAATCGGTAATATCAACAATTTTGTTATGGTTGAGATAGACTTCAATTAAACTCGTTAAGCTCTGAAGTGGGGAAATATCAGAAATCTGATTATAACTTAAATTAATTCGGACTAATTGGGTTAAAGGTTGTAACGGACTAATATCCGTAATTTTATTAAAACTTAAATCCAATTCTTTTAAATCAGTTAAACTTTGTAAGGGAGTGAGATCAGAAATCTGGTTATTGTTAATTCTCAATGACGTTAAATGGGTTAATCCTGTTAAGGGACTTAAATCCGAGATCAGAAAGGTACTTAAATCTAACCTTTCTTGTTCAGAAAGCATTTGATTGGCGCGATCGCAATCAGAGGTTCCCACTTGTTGTAATAAAACATCCACAGTTCTCCTCGCTTCCGGTGACAACTGTTGACGATTAGAACACCAATCTTGAAAGGTTTTAAAGGTTGGTGTATCCGCTTCTGATTGGGCTAAACTCAAAGTGGGTAAACCGATAACGGTTAATATAAATAAAATTCCGCTTATTCTTTGTTGAATTGTCCTTTTTTTTGAGAGTTTATTCATAATATGCAATCCTCCTTAAGGGTTGTAATTCAGTATTTTCAGTGGGTTTTAAATTCAGTGTATAAATTTTTTTAAGATTCTCTATTGTTAGCCTAGCATATCACCAAAGCCAGGACATTTTTTAACAATCTTCCATAACTGACTGATAAACATCCGTTTCAACACCGGGCTATTCTATGGGATAGGAAGTGCTATTTTAGGAAGGATCAGTATTCAGTTTAGGACGATTTTAGGTTGTGTCCTGACTCAAGGAGGCTGCTAGGCGAGAGGGAGAAGCCCGGAAACGGATAGACACCTGTGAGCAGAGAATAAAATTTTGACTCAGGACAAGAAGATCTAAATTTTGAGAATGATCGTTTATGATCGAAACCGTATTGTAAAATATGGCGATAAAAATAACAATTGACAACGCGATCGCTAATTTTCCTAATTCCTAAACATCTAAACCAATGAGTATTCGCGGGATTGACGTTTCTGATTACCAGCCTAACGTAGATTGGCAAGCCGTTGCCCGTTCTGGTATTGCCTTTGCTATTATTAAAGCAACTGAAGGAGAAAGCTTTGTTTGTGAAGTTTTTCCCCGCTATTGGGAACAAACAAAAACCAATGGTTTAATTCGGGGTGCTTATCATTTTTTTAAACCCGCCAGTGATCCGATTAAACAAGCCTATCATTTCCTCAAAACCGTTAAACTTCAAGATGGCGATCTTCCTCCGGTTTTGGATATTGAAACGATGGGAGGATTAGATGCTACAGCGCTGTGCGATCGCGCGGCACAATGGATTGATATTATTGAAAAAGAAATCGGTTTTCGTCCGATTATTTACACCTATCCTGGGTTTTGGCAAAAACTCAATACCACCCGTTTTTCCGATTATCCCCTGTGGATTGCTCACTATACCACGGCTGAACAACCGATGATCCCCGGAGGATGGAAAACCTGGGTATTGTGGCAATTTACCGATCAAGGTCAAGTCGAAGGAATTAGCGGGGGTATAGATGTTAATTTATTTGAAAGTGTTCGGAAAGGAGATCAGGGAACAAAAGTTGAAAAAATTCAAAACTTACTGAAAAATTCTGGTTATGATCCGGGAATTATTGATGGAGATTTTGGCACGGGTACAGAAACAGCTTTAATCAAATTTCAACAAACAAAACAGTTAGAAGCTGATGGAATAGCGGGGTTAAAAACCTGGACAGCATTAATGGGACGTTCAGATTCTTTTGTATTACCTGGAGGGAACGTTGAACCTACCCCCGAACCTACCCCAGCACCCACTCCCGCACCTGTTCCCAGTATTGAACTGATTGATATTTGTAAAGTTTACAAAGGAAATCCGAATCAGGATCAAGTTTTAGGGTGGTTACAGCAACAAATTCCCCAAGCGACGTTATTAGAATTTTCTAAACTCTGGCGAAACCAAACAAAAGCACAAACCACTTCTGTGAAGTTGATTGATGTTTGTAAATATTATCGAGGTTTACCGAATCAAGATCAAGCTTTGCGTTGGTTACAAGAGCAAATTGCACCCACAATTTTAAGTGAATTAGCTCAAAAATGGAATCAACAAACCCTACCACCACCGAGTATTAAATTACAGGATGTTTGTAAATATTATAAAGGTTTACCGAATCAAGCGGCGGCATTAGATTGGTTACAAAGTCAAATTCCTGCTGCTACCTTAGATGAATTTGGCAAGAAGTGGCGACAACCTGCACCGAAAAAATAGGAGCAGGGGAGAAGGGGAGCAGTGCGAGCGTCCTCGCTCGCCAACAGTCAACTATTAACTGATTCCACTTGCTAAAATTCCCAGAATTTTATTCACATCTTTGAGATAATATTCACTCAAGTCAATGCTTAATGTTTGTCCTTGGAGTTTGAGAAATTGCCAAATACTTCCCGTCGTTACCACACCGTAAATTGTTTTAATCTCTGTTGCTGATCGCTGATTAAAAATTTGGGCTGCTACCATTTCTGCTGCACATTGACCTAAACCTGCATTAATATTCTCTTTTTTCGCTTCTACAACAGTAATTACTGGTGCTGTTATCATCAGAATTTCTGGTGATTTAGTAATAATAAAATCGCAAATACCGTTTAATCCTTTTTGCTCATCTACTGTAAAATCTACACCTGAAAATAAATTAATTTCCTCCTGTAATTGTCGTCGCAAATCAACTAAAATGGGTGCAATAATAAGTTCAGAACGTGCCTTTTCACTATTACTTCCTAATGCAATAGGCAAGTTATAGTTGAGGGTTTCTGTAAGTAAGTTACTAGCGATTAATTCAGGAATATCCACAAAAATATCCTGTTTTTCTAAAGTAGTTAATCCAAAATTCTGTTTGGCTTTAAATAAACTAAACTCGCTGTAAGACATAGGACAAATTGCCTCTATTTTGCTGACGGTTGACGGTTGACTATTGGCTGTTGGCTGTTGGCTGTTGACAGTCAATTATTTCCCTCTCTCCCCCTGCTTCCGGTGTTCCTCCTTTGGACAGAAGGTATAGTAGAACAGAACACCTTCCCATTTCAGGGGATAGCCTGCGACAATAGCGCCTATGGAAACTTCATCTTTTCACATTACCCTGTTGATGGTGATTACCGTCATTGCAGGGATTACGGCTCAAGTCTTGGCAGACTACCTGAAAGTTCCTGCCATCGTCTTTCTGTTATTCTTCGGAATTCTCGCCGGGAATGATGGCTTGGGTTTCGTGCAGCCAAACCTCTTGGGAAGTGGGTTAGAAGTAATTGTCTCCCTCTCCGTCGCCTTGATTTTATTTGAAGGGGGATTAAGTTTAGACCTGCGGGCGTTAGGTCAAGTTTCGGGCAGTATTCGCAATTTAGTCACCTTTGGAACTTTAATCACCCTGATGGGGGCAGGAATGGCTGCCCATTGGTTGGGGGAATTCCCTTGGCCTATTGCCTTTCTGTACGCTTCTTTAGTGGTAGTTACAGGCCCAACAGTAATCGGGCCATTGTTAAAACAGGTTTCCGTAGACCGTCAGGTATCGGCTTTATTAGAAGGGGAGGGGGTTCTGATTGACCCCGTTGGGGCGATTTTAGCGGTTTTAGTGCTCAACGTTGTCTTAAATGGCAATACTGGCCCGTTAGAAATTATGGGACAATTGCTATTACGTTTGAGTATTGGTGCGGGAATTGGGATGATTGGCGGTGGCATCTTGGGATGGTTCTTGAAAACCGCTAAATTTATGTCAGAAGAATTAAAGAATTTAGTCGTATTAGCAGCCCTTTGGGGATTATTTGATATTGCGGAATTGCTAATGAGTGAATCGGGGTTAATGACAACGGTAGTCACGGGAATGATGGTGCGTTATGTGGGGATTCCCGATATGCGTCAGTTACTCCGATTTAAAGGTCAATTAACGATGTTGGCGGTTTCGGTATTATTTATTTTGTTAGCGGCGGATTTATCCTTAGATAGTATTGTGGCTTTGGGATGGGGAAGTGTATTAACGGTTTTTGCCTTAATGTGGGTGGTGCGTCCGATTAATATTTGGCTTTGTACGCTTAATAGTAATCTGAATTGGCGACAAAAATTATTTGCTTCCTGGGTTTCGCCTAGAGGTATTGTTTCCGCTTCCGTTGCTTCTTTATTTGCAATTTTACTCACCCAACGAGGAATTAACGGGGGAGATTCAATTAAGGCTTTAGTGTTTTTAACGATTATTATGACGGTGGTGATTCAAGGATTAACTGCTCGATGGATGGCGAAAACATTAGGAGTTACTTCACATTCCGTCACCGGGGCGGTGATTGTGGGTTCAAATCCTTTAAGTCGATTAATTGCTAAACTCTTCCAAGAACGGGATGAGTTAGTCGTAATAATTGATACGGATACCGAAGCCTGTGAAAAAGCAAGACAGCAAGGGTTAAGGGTTTATCAAAGTAGTGCTTTAGATCCGAATGTATTGGAAGAAGCCGGATTAGAATCGATAGGAACGTTTCTAGCTATGACGAATAATGGTGAGGTGAATGTTGTCTTAGCTGAACGTGCAGATGCAGAATTTAAACCGCCCCGTGTATTGGCTTTGTTTCCCCGTGAACCGCAAACGAAAGCAACGGTTAATCGAGAGAAAGTCCAACAAGCTTTTATCCCCGATTTACCGTTAAAACAGTGGAATACCTATCTCGAAGATCGAGAAGTGAAATTAGGAGAAACGGTATTACGTCAACCGGGGTTAGAATTTCAACGGGCGCATCTACAAGCGTTAATTCGGTCTAGGGAATTAGTGCCTTTATTAATTGAAAGAGGCGGAAATCTTCAAGTCTTACCCGCCTCAGAATCTGGGCAAGTCGGAGATCGGATTATTTATCTACTTCATGACCCTAAACCGAAGTTACTCAAGCGTTTATCGGGTTCTCAACAGTCTAATTTAACCTTAGAAAAACATCCCGTTGTTGAGGAGGTTCCCATTGAAGTCGCTTTGAATCATCAACAATCTGCGATGATCAGTTAGTCGGTTTAGCTCTTGTTTTAACTTACTATTCCCTGTTCCCTGTTCCCTATACTTTAATTATTCTTCTTCAGAAGCGGGATAATTTAACTCAGATATTTCAGAAGCTTTAGGAATATCCTGGGGTTCGGAGACTTCCGTTTGAGTGAGGATTTCCGAAGGGTTTTCGAGGGTTTCTGGTTCAAGAATCCGAATTTCAATCTGATCTAAACGGGGGCCATCTGTTGAGAGAATAGCAAACTCCAGATGATGATAACGGAACGTTTCGCCAACGGAAGGAATTTTTTGGAGTTGATAAATTAAAAATCCTCCTAATGTTTGATATTCTTCAGTTAACGGTAAGTTTAAATCTAAACGTTCATTTAATTCTTCCAAGTCTAATTGCGCTTGCACTAAAAAGGTATGTTCATCGACAAATTGAACCGTAATATCTTCCTCTTCCGTTAAATCAGAATGATCCCCAATAATTTCAGCAATCAAATCTTGAATCGTGACTAATCCGGCGGTTCCGCCAAATTCATCAACAACAATCACTAATTGTAACTGCGATCGCTGCATCAAAGATAATAACTCATTCAAAGGCATTTGTTCCGAAACAAATCGAGCCGGACGTACCCAAGGTTGAATTAAACTGACTTGAGAGAGTATCCCATCGGCTAAGGGTCGTGCTAGATCTCGAAAATCAATCGTTCCCAGAATATCATCTAAAGATTCCCCCATAATCGGATAACAGGAGTGCTCTGAACTCGTCATTTCATTCAGCAAGATTTGAAAAGTAGCGTCACTGGGAATCGCAACAATACTGGTACGAGGAACCATAATTTCTTCTGCGATCACATCCCCAAATTCAAACACATTATTTAATAATTGTCGTTCTTCCGCTTCTAACCCAATGGATTCACTGGATGTGGTAATAATTAATTGCAATTCCTCTGGTGTAACTCTAGTATAGGGTTGTCCCGTAAACTGAATTCCACACAATTGCAATAACCACCGGGTAGATTGATTTAAACTCCAAACAAACGGTTTAAAAAAACGTGCGATCGCTAAACTCGGAGGAGCTAGAAACCGAGATAACTGTTCAGGATAAACTAACGCCAAAGACTTAGGGTATAATTCTCCTAGAACAATTTGCAGATAAGCAATTAAGAAAAAGGCAAAAATCGGGATGACTAAAGAATGCGCGATCGTTTCCTGAAACGCCGCCGGGAGGGGTAAAGGAGTTAGGATATCCTTTAACGTCATTGCTACCGTGGCTTCTCCAATCCAGCCTAATGCTAAACTCGAAAGAGTAATCCCTAACTGAGTCGTGGAAAGAAATAAATCAATCCGTCGTTGCAATTGCTGAACACTTCGCGCCGGAGCATCTCCTTCATCAACCAGTTGATTAATCCGCGATCGCCTAACCGAAACCATAGAGAATTCGGCTGTAACAAAAAAAGCATTAATTGTAATGAGAAATAGCACTGAGAACAATCGCCACAGTACATCTTGAATCGTGAGTGTCATGAATCACCTTTTCAGAAAATCCAGAAGTCTATTGAGCCACTGGAATTCCCGACATCTGTAACTGCATTTTTTGGTCAGGATAATCGGTTAAACTCATGGTCAATTCTTTAGAATTTTCCACTAATGCTGTCGGAATCGTAACTGTTCCCCCATAGACTTTGCTATTCGGTGGTAATTGACCCGGTAATTCTTCCACACTGGCGCTCAAAGCCCGACCCTTATCATCCGTAACATTTAAAAAACTATAGAGAAAACGAACAGACTGTTGGCTTTCATTTTTCAAATTCACGTTTAAAACTAAAGAATTGCCTTGGCGAGTTGTTTCCACCACTTCTAAACTCACCCCCCCATCGCGGCTGACAATGGGAAACACCGATTTATTATTTGCTGATGCTGAGGTAGAACTTTCAGTCTTCGGCTTCTGGGCTTGAGCAGAGGTTGGCTTCTTGACATCTTTGCTAGAGGCGCTCGCCACTTCTGTATCTTTCCCTTCCATGCGTTTCTTGACCGTTGCCAAGATATCCTTTTCTTGCAGTAAAGTCACCCCGTCATGGCGGGTGCCATTTTTATTTTTATTAGCTAAATTATTCGGACGCACATCCGGTTGCGTAATTTCTTTCAAGGCAGAACGACCTAGACCATAACCCCAAACAGCACTGGTAAAGCCAGCCCCAAACATCATGGTCAGTAAAACGACAGTCAGAACAACAGTTGAATTTAGTCCCATCTCAAAATTTAGATATGATCTAACTCGCTATTTTAACGGCTAATGCCTAGAGGATATGCTATCACCTACACAGTCAACTGAAAATTTAAGCCGAATTAACAATCTTGACTGGGGGTATGGTATTATAGGGTTGCAAGTGCCCTTGGCCGATTGGGGAGGCAGCGAACTCATAATTCGCCTTCAGACTGGTTCGATTCCAGTAGGGCGCACTTGTTAATTAACAAATTCATCTTGACAGTTAACAGTTGGCTGTTGGCTGTTAGCTGCATTAGATATTGGGGAGCAACCCCTAAAATTCAAAACCTGGTGATTTTTATCAATTGAATTAAATCATCCTTGTTCCCTGTTCCCTGTTCCCTGTTCCCTGTTCCCTGTTCCCTGCTATAGTTAAATTAGTGATTGAAGTCGTTAGCACAAATTGGCGGGATGATTATGCCCATAAAATGATTGATTATGAAGCTTTAGGTATTCCTGAATATTGGATTATCGATTATTTAGGGTTAGGAGGGAGTCGTTATATTGGTTCTCCCAAACAGCCAACTTTATCGGTTTATCAGTTAATAGAGGGTGAGTATCAAATTAAGCTATTTCGGGAAGATCAAAGAATTGAGTCAGTAGTTTTTCCAGAATTAACTTTAACAGCACAGCAAATTTTTCAGGGTGAATAATTTAGTTGTAGGGTGTGTAAGCTGAAAGCGCACGCACCATTACCATTACAGGATAATTTAGCCCTAAAGGGCTTACTACTTAGGAACAGGAATAGCTAACAACGCTTCATGCTACAATCTCCTCCCTAAAATTAAGATTCAATCAATCTTATCAGACGTTCTGGGTTCCAAATTTCCTCAGCAATTTTCTGATATAGCTTCTGACGCGCTTCCAAATCTGCCTTTTTAAATTCCTCATACGGCTGAAAAGGTAAATTACTCCGTTGCTTATAGGCCAAGAAGCCGGGGTTATGGTCGTAACATTGAGGATTTAGGGATTGAGCTAAAATATTCTGACCGTAATAGTGGGGTAATTTTTCAGCGTAAGGTAAATCACCATAACTAGCATTAAAAGACTTCGGTAGCAACAACAAACCCCCAATGCGGTTGCGATACTCAAAGAAATCTTCCTTACTAGAAAACTCATCGGCATGACGTTCAGGCTTATTTGCCCAAATATGCTCTATTTCATAGCGATTATGGCCACTCGATATGTATTCGCTGTAACGTGAAGCTATTGCCGATTGTCTTTCTAAATGGTCAGTTATTCGGGCAAGAAACTGTTTAATCGCGTTGTAGTTTTGCTGATGCAGTCTCAACCTGTCATTAGAAGCAAATACTTCTGTTTGTTCATCGAGCTTTTGATGCAGAATAGCTGCCAGTTCAATAGGGCTTTTTCCCTGAATATCCCGCATAACTACAAACATGGCATACTGCATTGTATTGTAAGTAATGTTGCGGAAGTTCCATAACCTACGAGCAAGTAGAATATCCACAAAACTTGCCACTAAGCGAATTTTTTGATTAACAACTTGGGGTTCATCGTCAGGATTTAGAGGCGCAAGTAGTAACGGATATTGCAAAGTAAAACCATGCTGGCTATTGTAAAAAACTTCTTCTAACCCTGATGTCAAAGATACTGATGCTTTTCGCAACTCAAGATACTGACGGGTATAAAATGCAAAATCTCGCTCAATAAAGCGTATAAAGTCAGGACTATTAATAAGCCCAATTTTCTGTCTATTGTCCCGTAACCACCGATGAAATTCAGTACCAATGCGGTCAAAATCCCCAGGAACAGCACCTTTTTTCCGATCTCTAATTGTTTGGGCGTACTGACTGCGAAGCCAAGTTTTAATAGCATCAGTTTCTTCCTCTTTTCCCAATTCAAGCAAAGCATTAACTTGTTGTTTCCAAAGCTGATTGGCTTGTACCTTCTTGCTTTCATCATTAATATTTGCCAGCAAGAATCCCTTAAGCATATCTGTTGGTGTCAGAGATAGCCCGCGATCATTCATTGTTTCAAAAACAGTATAAGCATCCTCATCTGAGTAAGCGGTAATCTCAACAATATGAACATTCTCTATTAACCAATCAATAAAATAGGGTAAAGCGTCTCCTGTTAAATCCTCTGGAAAATTTTCTTTAATATCTTGGTAACGATCAATAATATTTTTGACTGATTCTGGTTTATCTGTATCATCAAAAGGAGTTTGGGTAAAGAGTGCTTCCATACAAGAATTGCGCTCTTCAACATCCAAGTTAAAGGATTTTTTAGCAAACTTTTCTGAAAAAATTAAATCGTCTATTTTAACTTGGTCAAGGCGTTCTTTTTGTAAGTTATATAGAAAAATTAGCAATAAAGATAAGCTAGTTAAACGTTGCTGACCATCGATAATAAATTTCTTATTTTCCTTATTGCTAATAATAATCGAACCTAAGAAATAATGACCATAATTTGCAACGGCTTGGCGTTCGTGGCTTGACTCGAAGTCAGATAGAAATTTGCCTGTTAAATCTTGCAAAAGCTCTTGAATTTGTTTGGTTTCCCATTTGTATTCTCTTTGGTAATAGTCAATGGAGTATTTATTCCCCTTCAAAAGCTGGCAAATTGTTTTAGCATCTCCAAGAATCTCTCTCATTATACTATCTCCTCTAGGTAGCTGTTGATAGATTTGATCTAACCATAAAGAAGGAAGCGATCGCACTTTCCATCTCAAACTCTACCATTTGAAGCGATCGCTCTTATAAAAAAAAAGGACTCCTAGTATGGAATCCTTTCTGCTCAATTAATAATTTGTCAAACTGACAACAATCTGTCACTACAAATTAAAATAAAATAGTTACCGACTTAGAATCGGAGCGGCGGGATTCGAACCCACGACCCCCACTACCCCAAAGTGGTGCGCTACCAAGCTGCGCTACGCCCCGACACAATTAACCAATGTAGCATCGTTAACATCAATTTGTCAAGCCTTTTTTAAAAAATTTTAAAAGTTTTTGTGGCTTGTACCAATTCCGCCACGACTTCCACGGGCCAACTCCCCTCCGCCCGACGTCCCGTATTCAAGATTAACTGCACAGTATAAGCATTAGGATAGCCTTCCACCTGCATCCACAGCCGATCACTTTCGGCTTCACAGGCTATTTTTTCTTCATCCATCAACTCCCCGGCCATTTGGGTCATCGTCTCGGCCAATTGACCCAACAGCCGACAAAAATCATCTAACTCTGCTGCGGTCAATTCCATCGCCCAGGTTTCGCCCCCGACTAACCCTTGAAATTCCGTTGCTTCGGGGTTCCAACCTAAACGCCATCCCGTTCCCGTTTTTAGAATTCTTTCCACGTTTTACCCGTTATTTCAATAAGTCCGCATCCCCCGACTGAGGAAGAGGGGTTAGACCGGGAGGAGTTTTAGGGGGTGTTGATGAAGAATTGGGTTTAGGAATAGTTCTGTTTTGAATATTAGCCGCATTAGGATTAAATAAACTAACTAATGTATTTACTAAAGCATCCCGTTGGGTTCTATTTAACTGTTGAATTGCTTTTTGATCTCGTTCTAAAGGATTTTCTTTGAGTGCTTCTTGACCCGGATAATTTAACACTAACATCGGTTCATTTACCCCTAAATAATCAGCTAGGGTAAGTTTCCAATCTAAACGATATTGGGTAGGTCGAGCTTTAACATAAACGTGATAGCGAATTAACCGACTAATTAAAGTATTGTCCTCCGCAACTTTTCCGGTTTCTTGGGAAATATATTGATTTTCTGGGGGTAAATTTGGTAACTGTTCATAAACTTTTTTCCAAACTTCCGAGACTCTCACCCGTCCTGATGTGGAGGGTATTTGTTCAGGGGGAGTTTGGGCGAGTCCCTGGATTTCAAAACTATCAAAAAAACCACCCAAAACAATTAATAGGGTGATACTCAAAGCCACTAACAGAAAACTTAACCCTCGTTGTTTTTGAGGTTTCCGAGATTTAGACATAGCATTGTAGGGGTGGGTTCTGTAAGATCTTTACACTATTAGTAGGCTGTTGAGTGAACCCGCTCCTACTAATAGCACAACACCGATACCGGAGCTTAGACCCTCGGTTTAACGATCTGCAATAATTTCCGGTTGGGTCAGTTCATCGGACATTTCAATAATTGCGCGTAAAACAGGTTTGATGGTATTCTCATCCCCGCTATCAAAGTCTTCATACCGACACCGTTTTGCTCGATTTGCTACTTGTACTGTAATCCGATAGCGATTAGACGCAGCGCTAACGAGATCAGCAGCGCGACGGGTAAGTTCTATAGAGTCAATCGTTGAACGCTTTTGCATGAAGTTATGATTTCCTGGCCCTAGAGTTGCTTCTATTGTACCAAAACCCAGGATATCCGGTATCAAGTCTGTGGAACAGGCATCTTGCCTGTTTGTTAACCTGTTAACCTGTCAACTGGGGTATGGGAATCGGTAAGTAAGGGCCTCTGGATAAAAAAATTGCAAAATGTAGCAGAGGAATCTAGTCAAACGCTCGCGGAGGTGTTAAGTTTTATGAACAGCCTTTAGGAAAAAATAACTATTCTTCTAGGCATACCGTCCATAAATTAGGATTTTCAAGCCCTATGCAAGCAGCGCTAAATCCAACCCTAATCAATTTATCCGTTGTTACCCAACGTCAACCTCTGAAAGTCGTGGTTTTGGGGGATAGTCTCGTCTATGGATTTGGTGATCCTGAAGGAGGGGGTTGGGTTGAAAGACTGCGGCGTCAATGGATGTCACCGGATACAGTCGGGCCAATCCTTTATAATTTAGGCGTGCGGGGAAATCGAGTGATTCAAGTCCGCGATCGCTTAGAACAGGAATTTCGCCATCGGGGAGAATTGCGAAACCGTTTACCGGACGCTAGTATTTTTTCTGTGGGATTAAATGATTCGGCGCGGGTTCAATCTTTTCAAGGTCGCAATTACACCGAATTTAATGACTTTGAAACCGCCTTACACGGTATGTTAGACCAAGCCCAACGGCTGTGTAATGTCTTGTTTGTGGGAATGGTTCCTGTTGATGAAGGAAAAATGCCCTTTCAAGGCTGTTTATACTATACCTTAGCGGATCAATTTCGGTACAAAGAAGCCACTCGTCTCGCCTGTTTAGAACGGAATATCCCCTATTTGGATTTATTTGAAATTTGGTTAAATCGAGGGGAACATTGGTGGAAACCTCGGTTATGTTGCGATGGTTTACATCCCAATGTCATCGGATATGAAGCGTTATTGCAAGATATTTCCCAGTGGGAACCCATTCAAAAATTAGCACATTAACCTTGAGTGTGGTTGAATGGTTTAAACTGTTTTGTAGAGTAGGGAACAGGGAACAGGGAACAGGGAACAGGGAACAGGGAACAGGGAATAGGGAATAGGGAACAGGATTAATACTTTTTCCTGTTTCATTTTCATGCAAAACCCTGATTTTCCCTAGGCTGAAAGATCTTAACAAGGATTGATTGATAAAATCTCTGAGTCGATTATGAACCGTCGAACCTTTTTAACTTGGGTGGGTGTCGGAAGTTTAGCCAGTTTCTTTCCTATGGCTTTAGCACTTTGTTCTAGCCCGAAAGATGCTACTAATTCCTCCCCTCGTCCTGATGGTTTTATTCCTGTAGGGACAATTCAAGAACTGGATAAAAAGGGATCTATTTTTAATTCTCAACTTCCCGCTTTAATTATTCATAATTCTAAAAATTCCCCAGATATTTCTGCCTTTAATCCGACTTGTCCCCATGCAGGTTGTATTGTGAAATGGAAAGCTAATAAAGAAGAATTTATATGTCCTTGTCACGGTTCTCAATTTAGAGCAGACGGTCAACTAATGAAAGGCCCTGCTCATCAAGGGTTAAAAGCTTATCTTACTAAAGTAGAAGCAAATATAATTTTAGTCAAGACCCGTTAAGTCACGAGATTGTCACTTTTTAGGTTTACCTTTAATGTCAGTAACAAAACAGTTATCTGTTCAATACTGAGCCAGGAAACCTCATCTTATGAACTATTCCTTAAAATTTCGTCCCCTATTTCGCCAAACAGCCAGTTTAGTCACCGTTACGCTTTTAAGTGGGTTAAGTTTAGTTGGTTGTAATCCCAATCAACCCACCGCCACAAATATTCCAGCGACACCAGAAGCAGCAACCTCTGTTAATCCTGTGGCGAACAGCGAATCCGTCACCCTGAAAAATTTACAAGCTGCTTATAATGGTGAATCGAATGCTCATGCTCGTTATGTAGCTTTTGCTAAACAAGCAAAGGATGAAGGGTATCAGCAAGTTGCTACCTTATTTCAAGCGGCGAGTGATGCAGAAGCGATTCATGCTGCTAATCATGCCGCAGTCATTCGTAAATTAGGGGCGACACCAGAAGCTAAAATTGAAACTCCCAGCGTAAAATCGACGGCTGAAAATTTGCAAGAAGCAATTAAGGGAGAGTCCTATGAACGAGATACAATGTATCCGCAATTTATTGAACAAGCGCGTGCTGAAGGCAATAAAGATGCAGTTGTCACCTTTACTTATGCGGTAGATGCTGAAAAACAACACGCTAATTTCTATACCCTAGCTAAGGATAATTTAGCCGATTGGCAACAAGCTAAAATGACGTTTTATGTCTGTCCTGAATGTGGTTTTACAACCAATGCTTTAGGCTTTACAAACTGTCCTGAGTGTAATACGGCTGAAAATCTTTTCTTAAGTGTTGCTTAGTTGTTTAAACTGTTGTTTATTACTCTATTTTTTATTTTAGTTATGTAGAGATGTTGCCAGAAACGTCTCTACATAATAGTAAGAATTTATTCCTAAAATTTCTGAGTTAATTATGAACCGTCGAACTTTTTTAGCTTGGGTGGGTGTCGGAAGTTTAGCTAGTTTTTTTCCCGTTGCTTTAGCGGCTTGTTCTAACTCTAAAAATACTGCTAATATTGCTACTCGTCCTGATGGTTTTATCCCCGTAGGAACGATTCAAGAACTCGATGAAAAGGGATCTATTTTAAATTCCCAACTTCCGGCTTTAATTATTCGTAATCCTAAAAATACAGAAGAAGTTTATGCGGTTAATCCTAATTGTCCTCATTTAGATTGTGTCGTGGAATGGGAAGCCAGTAAAAAAGAATTTGGCTGTCCTTGTCATGCTTCCCAATTTACGCCAGATGGTCAAGTGATTAAAGGGCCTGCTGATCAAGGATTAAAACCTTATCTTGCTAAAGTAGAAGGAAATATAATTTTAGTCAAACCTAGTTAATTCCAGTTGGAATCAGTGGGAATTGAGTTCGGAAATTAATGACTGATATCAAGCATCAAAAAGTGTGCTACTATACAAAGTGTAGCTTTTCTAACAGAACTATTTACAGTTCGGGTGCTGAGGATTAATACAATCACTATTCACAGTCAAGAAAAAATATATTATTGATGTGAATATAACTGACATAAAAACCGATTTAATCGACAAAAGTGGGTACTTTTATCCCTCTAAATTAAACTCTAAACCTATTTAATTTAATAGGTATATGCCAGTCTAAAACAATAAACCTCAAAACTGATATTAGCATTGAATTATGAACTCATGTATACTTCATCTGATTCGCTAAAACCCCTGTTAGAATCTCGATTTAAAGGAAATCCTTGGAGTGCTTTCTGGGGTGAACTTTTGAGTAATAGTGGTTATTTTTTAATCTTAAAAAGTCTGTCTACTATTATTTCTAAAAGTTGGATTGAATATTTAACTAACCCAACAGAATATTTTTTGATTCTAGCCATGTTAATCCAAGCATGGGTTCTTTCTCGCCCCCGATCTAATCGATTTTGGGGGAATTTAGTCGGTGTTGGTTTGTACACAGGAATGGATTTACCTATTGATGGATTAGAGTTTTTTAAAGAGCCTATCCATCTAGTATTTTTAATTTTTTCTTTTCTAATTGCTACGCTTCAAGGATTAAGATTTCATAGCCAATTTAAAGCAGATTGGTTATTCTTTCCTTTGGAAAGTATCACCCGAACTTTAATGATTATTGCCTTTTATATTGTCGTTGAAATTCCTTGGGATTCTGATCGATTATATTGGCGAACATTTTTGAATTTTCTTCAAAGTAAAACCCATTCATTTTTGACATTCAGTCTGATTTTAATTGGGTTACTTTTGGGGTTACAATCTTTTCAATTATCACAACAACGAAATCAACTTCAACAAACGGCTAGACTATTAGGAAATATGGCAGAATGGGGGATGGGAAGTTATATGGTAGCAACTGCTTTAAATAATCCTGAAGCCTTAGCGTTTCAACAATGCGATCGCACAATTTTATTTATGGATATTCGCGGTTTTACCCAATGGTGTGAACAAACAAAACCGGATATTGTCGCCCAAGTTTTAAACAATTATTATCAAACTGTAGAACCGGAAGCAGCCCGATATCATCCTTTAAAAATGAGCCTAGCCGGGGATGAAATTATGGCGATTTATGCCACCCCACAACAGGGAATTCAAGCGGCTCAAGCCATGCAAAATGCAGCTAAAAATAGCCTAAATTCCTATAGTTTGGGAGCAGGTTGTAGCGTTCATTGTGGGGGAGTCATTGAAGGATTATTTGGCGGAAAAGAAGTCAGAACTTACACTGTTATTGGAGATGTGGTCAATACAGGTAAACGCTTGGAAGGGATTACTCCGGCTGGAAAAATTACTATTTCTGATGCGATGTATCAAGCCTTAAATCACAAACTAAATGTTGAACCTTGTGATCCAATTGTTGTTAAGGGAAAAGTCGAACCTTTAATTGCTTGGCGTTTGATTTCGTAGGTTATATTCCACCCTTAAATTAGTGCTACAGATGACAAGGGAACAGAAAATAGGGAATAGGCAATCACACACCAAACCGCTATTAAATCGGTGTATTTAACCCATTTCCTAGAGAACGTTTCCAAGAGGGTTGAAAACATGAATTTATTAGTAGACAACTTGATCAGAAAACATCTCAGTTAAAGCATGAACATAGGGCAAAAATACTCTGAAATTTTCTGGAAGTAAAACATGGTAAAGTTCCCAAAGCAGATATTTTAACATATCTTGTACCAACTTCCAACTAACATTTAACCGAGGATATAGTATCGCACAAATGGGGAATAATTCATCTTGAATGGGACGCAAGTTACCTTCTAAGGCAGATAAACATAAATAAATTTGAAACAGTTCCACATCCCGAATACTAGAATAGTAAACCATCGAATGTACTAAATGACCACTCATGCTCCGATAGCCGGGATGTAAATGACAAACCCGTTTATAAACAGTATGAGCAATGGTTGTGGTTTGAGAGAGTAATTGCTGTACAGCAATTAAGGCTTCAGAATCCACTTGATGGGTACCAGCTAAGGCATAAACTTCTCCTAGAGGCGCATGAAGATAATCTTCTACAGCTTTAAAATACAGTATAAAGATAGATCGAGATTTTAGAGGAATCCAGTCTAATAAAATTCTACCAACATAGTGAAATTCCATTGCTAAAACAGCTAGGAATAAGGCATTAATACTGGAATATTTTCGGCGAACTGAAATAATGTCTCGACCGACTAAAACAGATAACCGTGAAGGATATTCATATTGAGCATAAGCTTCTATTGTTTTTCGATACAACTGACAAGTATCTTGAATAATTTCGGTTTTTTCAATTAACTTTAAAAGAATTTGATGAGATTGAATATGATCTCCGAGTACCGCTTCAATTTTATTCCAAGCAATTTCTCCCGCCACATTTAACATTTGCAAAAGCTGGGAAACAATTCGAGAGCGCTGTTCGTCAAATTCTGTGATATCAATTTTGTTAAGGGACTCTAACCCTAGAGATGGATTAGCTTGATTTGTTGCCCAAATCATTGAATAATATTGTTTAGCCCATTCCACCGCCATTAGGGCCATCATCTGGGAAGAATGGGAACTGGGGCTGAGGTTTTCATCCTGGGGTTCTCCAGGTATGATAGACCCAGAAGTGGAAGTTTGAGTTAAGAAGGCAAGGGTTTCAGGGGCTCCTTGAGTCCAGTCGTGGACGGGTAAACCTTGGTATTCGGGTGTCATATTGAATTTAGTTTTGCTTGTGTTTGTAAATTCATGAGAAAAATTCTCAAAGCACAGCAAGAGAGTGATCAATTAAAACTCTGCTGATCTCGATCTAAACGCTTATTCAGGGGGAACTTCTATCGTGATGGGGGAGGGGATTTTAGTCTGTAAAAATTGGGTTTTAGTCCAATAGACAGCAGTAATAGAACGACCTCCTTTGAATCTAACTTGGATAAGAGATACTTATTGAATTAAGGATGGGCGTAATTCAAGTAATTAGACAAACTGAATTAGTAATTTAACTCAAGTTTAACTAGAGATTATACCATAATCTATTTCAGTGATACACCCTTTTTTGTCAAATGTTAAATTTTTCTTAAATACTGATTTTGAGATTGATCGATAATACCGCATTTTTAATAAATTTCCGTATATTTTCTATCTTTTTATTTAATTTTTGCTACATCGGTTGATCGGTGGTGGAGAGGGAACTGTGATTAGAAATCAGTGTTAGAGAAGTATTCGGCATTATTAAAATACCCATAAAGTCTATTTTTTCCAGAGCGTCAGGATTTTTCTATCTGTTGATTACAATGGAAAGTAACTCTTTTAGTTTGACAGGTTGTCGTCAATTATGCCTAACGCTCCTGCTATTGTAACCAGCTTTATTGTCGCCTTCTGGATCAGTGCGATCGCAATTCTCGCGGTTCAAAATGCTACACCCATTTCCCTGACGTTTCTGTTCTTCGACTCCATTCAACTTCCCGTTGGCGTAATTCTAGCCTTTAGTGTCGTTAGTGGACTTTTGGGCGCTGCTTTGTTCCAGCCGATAGCACAGCTAGGAGAAGGCGAAATGGGTAAGACAAAAAGATAGGGAAAATATGGGTGTTGGATTTTGGGTCAGCCCTGATTGGACAAAGCGGGTTAATTTTCTAAGAATAAAGACTAGCGACATATTCCCCATAACCATTATAGGGTAAAGTTGGCTGTTTTTCCCAAGAAAAACTAGGGGTATTGCTGACAATTCGTTCTGTCGCTTGTGACCATCGAGGGTGAGGTTTTGTGGGGTTAACATTAGCCTGAAACCCATATTCATCGGGAACTAAAGTATTCCAAAATGTGGCGGGTTTTTCCTGCAAAAACTCAATCTTAACAATCGATTTTGCCCCCTTAAATCCGTATTTCCAAGGAGTTACCATTCGCAAAGGAGCACCATTTTGTTTAGAAATCGTTTTACCATACATTCCTATGGCAAAAAACGCTAATTCATTCGCCATTTCTGCCATCGTTAATCCTTCGGTATAAGGCCAAGGATAACCATTGGCCCAAAATCCTGGCCCGGTGGTAATTTTAGGATCATAAAAAGAAGTAAACCGGACAAATTTAGCCTGAGAATTGGGTTCAACCGCCGCCATTAATTCCCGCATCGGAAACCCTAACCAGGGAATTACCATCGCCCAAGCTTCAACACAGCGAAAGCGATAAATTCGTTCTTCTAAGGGAAATTTTTTCTGAAGATCATCTAAATCATAAGTTGTCGGATTTTTAACTAATCCTGAAACCTCAACTTTCCAATCTTCTAACGGTAATGCTTGGGCTGCTTGCCAAATTGATTTTGATCCGCCATACTCATAGAAATTATTATATTTTGTGGCTAAATCTTCAGAAGTAACGGGACGATTAACTTGAGCAAAATTCGGATTTTGGGTAAAATTCGAGATCTCTTGACCCGAAAATTTATCCTGATTTTTAACTTTTGAGGAAGATTGACATCCGGTTAAAGGTAAAATTGAGGCTGTTAATCCCGCCCCAATTAAACTTTTCATAAACCGACGACGATTCAGAAATCCTGACTCGGGTGTAATTTGATTCTCTGGAAGTTGCCAAGAAGGAGTAATACGAATTAAAGTCATAAGTAAGTAGTAAATTTTAGAAATGAGAAAAGAAAAATCAAAACCAGGAAACGGGAAGCTAGATCTCACAAACTACTTTATCTTAACTCACCCGAATTTAAGATCACCCTTGATGTCGTCATCCTCCTGATGACGGAAAATCGGTTCAAAGATGTTGCGTTTATTTAAGAATCTGCGATCGCCACCCCTGAATCCGACTAAAGTTTGGGAAAGAAGTATCATAGAAAAATATACTAAAAAATTCCGGTTATGAGTTACTGCATCAACCCCCAATGTCAGAACCCTCAAAACCCGACTCACGCTGTTTTGTGTCAGAGTTGTGGATTAGAACTACGCCTCAAACATCGCTATCGTGTGATCAGAATTTTAGGTCAAAGCCATTGTAACCGCACGTTTTTAGCGATTGATGAAGATCAACCCTCCAAACCCCGATGTGTGATTAAACAATGTCTGGATGATGGCCTATCCACCCCAGAAGCGAGTGTAGAGTTTCGCCTTTATGCAGCAGCCTTAGATCAAATTAGTCAACATCCAGCCCTTCCCAAGCTGTTAGCCGTCTTTGAAGAAAATGGCTATGGGTATCTGGTACAAGACTATATACCAGGGCGAAATTTAGCCGAAGAACTCGAACAAGAAGGGGTTTTTTCGGAACTGCAAATTTGGGCTTTACTGAGTGCAATTCTCCCCATGCTGGAATTTATTCATAAAAAAGATCGGGTGCATGGGGATATTAAACCTGAAAATATTATTCGTCGTTTAGTTTCAACCCCTGCTTTTCCGAATTCATCCCCTAAAAAACAACTGGTTTTAGTCGATTTTGCCGGGAGAAATCCCCTACAAGCTGCGGCGGAATATATCGCACCGGAACAACTTCAAGGCGAAATTAGCACGAAAAGTGATCTCTATAGTTTAGGAGTAACTTGTTTGCATCTGTTAACTCAGATGTCTGCTTTTGATTTATGGGATATTAAAACCAATTCTTGGGTTTGGCATCACTATCTCAAAACACCGATTAGTCATCGTTTAACTCGGATTCTGAATCAATTAATTGAACGCAACCCCGCAAAACGTTATCAGTCGGCGACGGCGGTAATTCAGGATTTAAAATCAGGGCCAATTGCTGTTAATCTCACCCCAGTTACCCCCAAAAAATGGATCTTAACGGCCTTGGGGGGAGCCGGGTTAGCTCTGTTATCCTTGTTCATGAGTTCCCGTTTTTCCCAACCGCTTCCGCAATTTTCCCCCGAACCCGTAGAACCGATTTATCAGGTTCCTGATATTCATATTCCTTCTCCCCAAATCGAGAATTTTGACCCGCCAATTCCGCAAAAATTTCCGGCCGTTCGCACCCTGTCCCACAATTCGGGCCCAGTGTGGTCAGTGGCCGTCAGTCCCGATGGTCAATTTGTGGTTTATGGAAATACGGATGGTTCAATTAATATTATTGATGCCAATACTGGAGGATTAATTAACACGTTGTTAGGACATTCTCAACCCGTGGGAACCTTAGCAATTAGTAACGATGGTCGGACGTTAGTAAGTGGAAGCGGTGATAAAACTATTTTAGTTTGGGATTTGTGGAATGGCCGTCAGAAAAAGATGCTCTACGGTCATCAAGGATGGGTCTATGCGGTTACCATTAGTCCCGATGGGGAAACGGTGGCGAGTGTCAGTCGTGACCAAACAATTCGGCTGTGGAATATCTACACGGGACAAACCTTGATGACCTTACAAGGGTATGGGACAGAGGTGCAGTCCTTGGCTTTTAGTGCGGATAATCAAACGTTAGTTAGTGGTGGAAGTAACGGTATTGTTGATATTTGGAATTGGCACACCGGACAATTATTAAGAACATTTAAAGCCCATTCTGAGGCAATTTGGTCGGTTGCTATCAGTCCCGATGGTCAAAATTTAGCGACGGGAAGTTGGGATCATTCGATTAAATTGTGGAATTTCGAGGAATTAGAATCTCGCTATTTTAATAATACTCCTCAGCAAATTCTTTTGGGTCATGGGGAGAAGGTTCAATCTGTTGCTTTTAGTCCCGATGGTTATACCTTAGCCAGTGGAGATTTAGCGGGAACCGTTAAACTTTGGGACGTGAAAAATGGAGGACTCCGAGGAACATTTAAAGGACATCGAGCTTGGGTAAATGTAGCGTTTAATCCTCAGAATTATACCTTAATTACCGGGAGTTTAGATGATACATTGAAAGTTTGGCAGTTATTACCACCAGACTGAAAGGGTAACGGGGTAGGTTTATTGAGGTTAATTATTCTTCAAAAAAACCAGGGGGAATGACTTTTATAAAAGCAGCAGTTAAATCATTAATTTAGTCAGGGACTAATATTAGTGATTAAAATCAACGTGGATATACAGCTTTAATGTTGGCTGAATTTAAGGGTTATAATATTCCATCCTTAAATGTTTGCTACAAATCCCCCTGTAGAGACGTTGCATGCAACGTCTCTACAGGGGGGGGTTGGGGGGGATCATCTGTAGCGTTCATAATGGGATTTCATATAAGTCAGTTGTTCAACAGTTGAGAAAAGCAAATGNTGGCATCGATACATTTTTCGCTACAGAAACAATTCCCTATCAAGACGGAGTAATTTTTAAAGGAAATCTTCGCAGCGATCCTGAAACCGCTTATCAACAATTATCGGCAAATTTAAAAAGACGAATTGGCGATCGCTTACGGTTATTTTTAGTTGATAATCCCGATGGCAAACCCGTTGTGATTGTGCTTCCCCGCACCAATGAACCCCCAACTACTTCAATTTCTCAAAAAGTTTTAGCGATAATTTTATGCTTAATTACAATCGGAACAATTTTTGAAGCCGGAGGTCTTTTATTAGGATTCGATTTTTTTGAAAATTTAAACCGTTATGGGGAAATTCTACCCATCGTCTTCGGTCTTCTAGCGATTTTAATCAGCCATGAAATCGCTCATCAAATTATGGCAAAACGACATAATATTAAGTTTAGTTGGCCGTTTTTTATTCCCACCGTTCAAATCGGAACCTTTGGAGCCTTCAATCGGTTTGAATCCGTCTTACCCAACCGCACGGTTTTATTTGATGTCGCCTTTGCAGGGCCAGCAGCAGGCGGAGGATTATCGTTATTGATGTTAATCAGTGGGTTATTTTTATCTCATCCGGGGAGTTTATTTAAAGTTCCGACGGAATTTTTTCAAGGGTCAGTATTAGTGGGAACAATATCACGGGTAATTTTAGGTTCACAATTGCATCAAACCAGCGTTGATGTGCATCCTCTTACCTTAATTGGTTGGTTTGGATTAGTAATTACCGCCTTAAATTTAATGCCTGCGGGACAATTAGATGGAGGACGGATTATGCAGGCAATTTATGGACGAAAAATAGCCGGACGTTCAACAATTGCCTCGTTTATTGTGTTAGCGATCGCTTCTTTAACTAATCCATTAGCACTCTATTGGGCTTTAGTAATTTTAATTTTACAGCGCAATTTAGAGCGTCCCAGTTTAAATGAATTAACAGAACCTAATGATGCTCGCGCCGCCTGGGGATTATTGGTTTTGTTTTTAATGATTGTCACCCTATTTCCCCTCACACCCGGATTAGCTAGAGGGTTAGGAATTGGGGGTTAACTGTTATTATTGGGGAGTGAATCTTAACTATGACAGGAGAAGATCTACGTCAACTCTTATTAAATAAATGGGGTGTGTCCTACGATATTCAACTGCGACGGACACGGGGTAAAATCTTCCTACAAATTATGTGGAAATATTTAGAACAACTGTCTTTTCCAATGACAGAAGCGGATTATATTGCTCATTTGAATGCGATCGCCGACTATTTGAATAGTTGGGGAAGTACAGAACAAGTTAGACATTATATTCTCAATACCCGTGAAAAACCGCGTTTAGGAAAAGCCGTTAGTATTCCCCTCGACTTAGGGGCTAGATCTTCAGAATGGATGGTAGAGGAATTTTAGATACCCATTACAGAGACGCGCCATGGCGCGCATTGGTGTCAACTTAACGCCAAAAGCCCGGAAATAAATTTCGGGCTCAAAGCTCAAACCCGTTAAAACGGGTTAAGAAAGAGAAGTTTTGAGTCATCTTTAGATGCCGATCGCTCTTAGCCCGAAATGAGCGTTCAGGGCTAACGTGAGTTAAGTTCACACCAATGTAAGGCGCGTCTCTACTACTCATTCCCTGTTCCCTGTTCCCTGTTCCCTGTTCCCTGTTCCCTCCTATATTTAGATAATTTAGGGTGAAATCGGAGGTTACTTAACAAATTGAGGCATGATTTCAGCAGCAGTAAATAAACCGTGAATTCCTCGACGATGCAGTTGAATTCCTGCTTTTAAATAGCCGAAAGCTGGCCCACAAACGTTAGCTGCCATACTGGTTTCATCCCCTAAAGTAAAGGTATGGGTTGAAATTTTGCCTTCAAAAGTTCGGCCTGTAATTTTAACGTTTGTGCTTAAGGGTTTTTTCGGGTTACGAGTATCAACAATTCCGCCAACAGTAACGCGATCGCGGGAACAAATTCCCGCCAATTCTAACATAATATCATCGGCGTGTTCCATATTTTCTAACGTCAGTAACCCGCCCGTTTCTGCTAACAAAGCTTCCACTTCAGCATCCGTCATCGCTCTCGCTTGCTCGATGGTATATCCAGGTAAATGACCAATATCTTCTCGAATGGTAGCGCGATAGGCTTCCCAGTTGGCAATACCCACTCCAAAAGTAATTTTAACGCTGTGAATTTCGGTATAACTTTGGGCGGCTAAAGCGGCGGCGGCGGTTAATAACCCCGGTGTTGCACCGCATCCGGTCATGTAAGTAATTCCCGCCGATTTTAACTCATCTTTGAGTTCTAATAATAATTCAACGGCACTCGTCCGTTTAATCGCATCAACTAATACCCCTCGCCATCCTAAACGAATAAAAGTTTTAGCCACACTTGCCATAAAATCATTCGGTAAATTCGGCAAAGCTAGAAAATATCCCTCAACGTCTGGGGCTGTTTTTACTAAATCTTCAATACTGTTATTGCTGAGAACCCCATAAGGTTCTAAATATCCCACAGACCCTTGAGATTGATAAATATCAATACAGCGATTAGGATTCAATCCCTCAGCATCATAAGCATAACCTTTTTGATCCGCCACAGCGACCCACTGCATTTGCTGTTTTGGCGCTAAAACCCGTGTTGCGGCTTGTCCTAACCCGCCAAACCCCAAAATTCCCACCCGAATCAAAGACAAATCTGAATTAACCATTACTGAACTCATTAATATCTGATTGCTTTTAGCTTCATCCGCACTCGTGCCCCACGTCTGACCCGTTAGGGCAGCGTGGGATGAATTGCGGTCAGGAACTAAAATGTTCAATAATTGATTATAATCAAAAAAGGGGGTGATTTAAAGTGCTTAAGGCAGTAAAGGTTAGACTATACCCAACACCCGAACAGGAATTGGCATTAGCCAAGTCTTATGGTTGTGCAAGATGGTATTGGAATTTTGCCTTAAATGCCTGTATTCAGCACTATCAAGAAACAGGAAAAAGCTTAAAACTAGCAACCTATAAGGGAATGCTCCCTCAACTCAAGAAAGAATATCCTTGGCTTAAGGAAGATTGTTACTCATCAGTTTTGCAGTGTGTAGCAATCAATTTGGATAAAGCTTATAAAAACTTTTTTGAGGGACGAGCTAAGTTTCCTAGATTCAAATTTAAACATCATAAGCAATCAATCCAATATCCCCAGAGTGTTACTGTTAACGGTGAACACCTAAAAATCCCTAAAATTGGTGAAATCAAAGCGGTATTTCACCGAGAAGTTACGGGAAAGATTAAAACCGTAACAATCTCAAAAACTCCAACTGATAAATACTTTGCTTCAATTCTGTGTGAAGTGGAAGGAACTGATATTAAACAGTCGGGAGATAAAATTATCGGTATTGATCTGGGGTTGAAAGATTTTGCAATTGTTCATGACGGAGATATCGCAACTAAATATATTAACCCCAAACATTTATATCGTCACCAAAAAAATCTAGCCCGAAAACAGAAAAAACTCTCTCGAAAAACCAAAGGAAGTAAATCGAGAGAGAGGTTTAGAAAGATTGTAGCTAAGGTTCATGAGAAAATCGCCAATTCCCGCCAAGATTTCTTGCATAAATTATCAAGAAAGTTGGTAGATNTTCTACTGATAAAGCTTTTATTCAAGATGATCAATATCTGTATGAATTAAACGAAAATAAACGCATCAAAGAGAGTATATTAATAAATATTATCAAGTATGTGATTGTCGCTATAATCTTACTTTTTATTATAGAATGTAGTCCGAGTGAATTTCCTCCTGTCATTCAATCTATTATCAAACCCGGATGTAAAATTAAAGGAAATATTTCCCTGAAGACAGGCAATAAATTATATTATATTCCAGGGATGAAAGATTATAAATCAACAGTTATTGATCGAGGAAAAGGAGAAAGGTGGTTTTGTACAGAGTCAGAAGCGATCGCAAAGGGTTGGAGTAAAGCACCAAGATAGTTAACCCCATTGAATACAACTGATTATTTTTATTGTTTTGTTCCCTGTTTTCTATCTTAGGATAGAAGGTAAAGGTTTTTAAATTCTTTATAATTATAACTATAAAAATTCAACTTTGTTTAAAAACAAGGAAGGTCAAAATGAGTATGAAGGAAAGATTAGAAGCAACGGCTAAAAATATTGAAGGAAAGACACAGGAAGCCATCGGTGAAATTACAGGTGATCCTCAAGATAAAGCCGAAGGAAAAGCCAAACAAGCTGAAGCAAAATTTCAGCATTCTGTTGAAAATATTAAAGAAAAAGTGAATCAGGCTTCACGAGACCTTTGAAATCCATTACAGGGGTGGGTTTACTCACCCTTTTTAGGATAAAATTAATTATCAATCTATGTTAATTACCGGATTTACTGACTGTTATAAATCAAAACCAACCCAGTTTCTGAGTTAGGAATACGGTTTAATGTCTATTCCAGTCTGTCTCGCGTCCAGTTTTAATTACAGGAAGAATAAAGGGCTGAGGTTTCCCAATTCCATACCCTTGAGCATAGTCAATCCCAATTTTTTTAAGTTCTGTTAAAATAGCATCATTTTCTACAAATTCTGCAATAGTTTTAATTTTCATTACATGACCAATACGATGTATTGCTTCAACAATTTCACGAGCAACGGGGTCAGTTAAAATTTCTCGAACAAAACCCCCATCAATTTTTAAGTAATCAATGGGTAGGGTTTTTAAATAGGAAAAAGAAGACATTCCACTACCAAAATCATCCAAGGCAAAGGAACAGCCTAATAATTTGAGAGATTGAATCAGTTGAACCGCTTTTTTGAGGTTAGCAATGGCTAAGGTTTCTGTAATTTCAAAACAAATCATTTTGGGGGAAACTTGATAAACTTTAAACTGTTCATAGAGAAACTTAATAAATTCATTATCATTCAAACTTGCACCCGATAAATTAATTGCATAAAATTCTTCAGTTTCCCCGGCATTTGTAGTTAAATTCAAACTCTGATGATGTTTTTCTAAATGGCTAAAAACAGTACGAATTACCCAACGGTCAATGCTTTTCATTAAATCATATCGTTCGGCGGCGGGAATAAATGCCATCGGTGAAACCAGTTGACCGGATGTGTCTCGTAAACGGAGTAAAATTTCACCATGTTTATGCTGTTTTGAAGTGGTATTCACCTCAACAATCGGTTGGTGATATAAACAGAAACGATCTTCTTCTAAGGCTTGAGGAATTTGAGCCGCCCAGCGAATTTCCCGGCGTTGTTGAATTAAGTCTTGGTCATCGGCTTGATAGAGGTGAACCCGGTTACGACCTTGATTTTTTGCCGCATAACAAGCCGCATCCGCCGCACTCAAAATCGTGGCTAAATCAGAGGTTTTCTCATCAATAATGACTAATCCAATACTCACTCCGATAGAAAATACTTTTTCTTGCCAAATAAAGCGAAAACTTCGGATTAAATTACACAAATCTAAAGCTTTCTTTTGGGCTTCATCGAAAGAATAGTAATTCAACAACAAGCCAAATTCATCCCCGCCTAAACGAGCCAGGGTATCTCGTTCGCTGACTTGAGTTTGTAACAAACAACTCAATTGCCGGAGCAGTTCATCTCCCGCTAGATGTCCACAGGTATCATTAACAATTTTGAATTGATCTAAATCTAAATAACAAATGGCGTGATGATTGGGAGATTCTTGCATTAGTTGCAAGGTTGTTTTAACTCGCTTTTCAAATTCACTACGATTAATTAATCCGGTTAAAGCATCATGGCAGGCTTGCCAAGATAATCGCTGGGAAAGTTCTCGTTCTTGGGTGACATCCCGAAACACTAAAACGGCTCCAATAATTGCACCATCTCGGTTACGAATCGGGGCGGCAGAATTATCAATGGCTCGTTCTTTACCATCTTTTGACCTTAAAATGACATTATCTGAAAAATCAAAAATACACCCTTCTTTTAATACTGTTTTAACGGGATTTTCGATGAATTCATGGGTGATGCCATCAAAAATTTTAAAGACATCATGTAAAGGTAAATTTTTCGCTTGGATTACTGACCAACCTGTTAATTCTTCGGCAACGGGATTGAGGGATTCAATTTCTCCTTGATTATTGGTGGTAATTACCGCATCGCCAATAGATTGTAAGGTAACTTGCGCTAATTCTTTACTTTGTCTTAACTGATATTCACTCGATTCTAAGGCGGCTAACATCAAGGAGTTTCTTAATTCTTGGGCGGTTTCAATTTCAACAGATTTCCAAGGTAAGGATTTTAATTTAACGGTTTCTTTCCAAAGTTCAAAAGATTGTCGAGGGGTTAATCGCAGCACGCCTGGATTTTCAATTTCCAGGGAATGTTGGGGATTTCCTGCCCAATTCACCATTTGAATCACTTCCGGTCTAAACCAAATTAAATGATATTCGCTTTGATTCGGAGATAGAGAAATAGCCAGAATTCCACTAATTAAGTCCTTATAAGATGCAGCTTTAGGATAAAGTGCTGGTAAACAATCTGTATAGAATACCTCTTGATGGCAATATTGAGATAACCAGGTAATCAGTTGTTGAACTTCTGTTAAAGATGGGGTTTGACCAATTAACATCAAATCTTCCCCAAATCGAATTACAGCACCTTGAGCTTTAACAAGATTCAACAAATTGGTTTTGTCTTGAACTAAACTTTGAATAAAAGAGGTTTCTAGTGCGGGTGCGTTGAGTAAATTTTTCCGAACTAATTTGAGAATTTCATGGTAATAAAGGTAATCTTCACTGACTTCTTTATAGGGTAATTCTACAGCCATCACTTGTCCCAGAAATTCACAGGCTTTTCGGATACCGTAGGACAAGTAACGGGGAGAATAATGGTGACAAGCAATTAAACCCCACAGCCGATCTTTTTTAATCAAAGAAATACACAGAGTCGCTTGTACTCCCATATTTCTGAGATATTCTAAATGACAAGGAGAGACTGAACGTAGAACCGAAAAACTTAAATCTAGGGGTTTTTGTGTCACCGGATTAATTGCAGGAATAATATCAACGGGTTCATGATCAATATCTACTAATAATCGTAACCAATTTTGCTTATAAAGTTCTCTGTAAAATCTAGGAATGTCAGTATGGGGGTAATGGAGTCCTAACAAGCTTTCTAAATCTTGGCGTTTATCTTCGGCAATCACAATCCCATTATTTGCTTGATCGAATTGATACACCATAACCCGATCAAAACCACTAATTTTTCGGATTTCCTCGGCTAAAAATTGAGTTAGACTTTGAAAATTTGTGGCACTTTGAATTTTACAAACCGAGACTCTGACTAAATGATAAAAATTGACAAATGTAACATTTTGGTCTTGAGTTAGCTCTAGTTCCAAAACTACAATATCCTGATTTCGGTGCAAAATACCTTCACAAATAATCTTTTTATTTTTAATATGAAAAACGAGGTGAATCGGATTATAAGATTGGAAGTTATTATTGATTAAACAGTCTTGAATTTGAAAAAATTGCAGTTTGTTTAAAAAATGGCTTAAGGGTCGATTCAGAAAAGTCGAAAAGGATACACCAAAGAGTTTTAGCGCATTTTGGCTAACTTGCAAAATTTTTAAATCTGGTTCTTGTAACACCAACAAAAGACCATGAGGTTGTATCCTACCCGGATTATGAATGAACTCTTGCTCTATCTTCATCAAATCATGATTCAGAATAAGTGCGTCTTCCTGTTGCATAATATAATTTTGAGGTTTCTGGTGGTTCACTGGGTTTATTGTATATTCTTATCCTGAAGAATAAGAGATTGAACATCAAGCCTGTTTCAAAAAAAAGTTACGATCTCGGTGATGAGAAGATAATCTTTAGTTCAACCCTACTGGAATAAAACCGTTAAAATCACGACTTTCTACTACGGCTATAAAAAGTCCTCGATCAGGTTGTCCAAAATAATTAACGGCCGCACTAATTTCACTTATTTTGCCTCATGATAGGTACTGATTTTTTGATGTCGTTTCTAGTCCCGCTTTTGGATTTCATCCCTTCCCTTGTTGCTTTAGTGCCTGTTCCATTTATAGTGGCGATTGCTAATTTGGGCAACCTAGACTGACAATTTTTTTCCTGCAACTTAGCTTCAAGTTTTTACCCGAATTTAGGATTAAAACTAATTTTAGTATTACACAAATCGATTCCGTTTTAAAGATTCAATCCCCTGAAATCTGATGGGATGAGTGCGTAGTCCTCTGTAGCTAACTAGGGTTGTTACAGTGGTTGCCTTCTTTCGGGCCAATTGGCAACTTGTTTCTAAGTGCGTCGGAACATCCGACATCAGCGAGGAACATCCTGCTACACTCTGACAGTAGAGTTTTAACTAGAGTATGTCAAGAGAGAAGAAAATTCAGTTTAACGTCAATGAGAAAGAATATGAACGGCTCAAAAGCTATGCTGAATCAGAAGGATTATCAATGGCTGAAGTTCTTAGGGACTACATTAAAACCCTCACGCCCCCTAAAGGGGGTCGCACTACATCCCACGACTGAAGTACGTGGGCTGTAGTGCGAGGATTATTGTAAAAATTTGTATACGTCTTTGCCGTTCAGTGTTAGGATGGACTCTATGACTGGCTTACCGCCTTGGGAGTTGGGTAACCCTATGGACTATAAACAAGAATTAATTACCACCATTCACGACTTCGGTTGTGATATTGACTTATTGGAAGCCCGACTCACCCAACTTTGTGAAACGTTTCCCACTGCTGTTTTGATTCCGGCTCTGTACGAAGAACTAGAACGCCCTGCTTTGACTCGAATTCGGGATTGTCTCAAAGAGTGCCAGTTCATCAATACCGTTGTGGTCTGTCTCTACGCCAAAACCCTAGAACAGTACACAAAAGCCGTTCAATTTTTTAGTATTTTACCCCAACCTACCCTAGTGATTTGGGAAAATAGCCCTAGAGTAACTCAACTGTTAGAAAAATTGAGGGAAAAAGGCTTAGACCTAATGAGCTTTAAAGGCAAAGGTCGAGCCGTTTGGATTGGTTTAGGTGTCGTCTCCTTACAAGCAGAAGCGATCGCTCTCCATGATGCCGATATTATTACTTACGATAAATCCTATCCTCTGAAACTGTTATTTCCCCTCCTGGAAAAAGAACTAGGGATTTCTTTTAATAAAGCTTATTATGCCCGTTTAGGGGGAGAACCTAGAGGCTTTCATGGTCGGGTGATGCGTCTATTTGTCACCCCATTACTGGTGGCATTAATGGATTTATATGGCTATAACAATTACTTACGATATCTCAGTGCCTATCGTTATCCCTTATCCGGGGAATTTGCCTTAACGAATGATATTGCCCTCAATACCCGAATTCCGAGCAACTGGGGCTTAGAAATTGGTTTATTAGCGGAAGTGTATCGCAATGTTGCCCCCCAAAGAATTGCTCAAATTGATTTGGGAAACTTTGATCATAAACATCAAATTATTGGTAACTCTTCCCAAGAAGGATTACGCAAAATGTGTGCCGATATTCTCCGGTCTATTTTGCGAACTTTAATTGAAACCGAGCGAGTCGTTGTCACCCGTGAACAAATCCACACCCTGCGGATTAAATTCAAACGGGAAGCTCAAGATTTTACCCGTCAATATTTCGTTGATGCGCGATTCAATAATTTACGTTATGACCGTCATCAAGAAGAAGCGACGGTAGATGTGTTTGAACAAGTGATCGCCGAAGCCGGGGAAGAATTCTTTCAAAATCCGGCCGCTTCTCAAATTCCAGACTGGACAAGGGCTTTAGCCGCTATGCCTGCTCTACGAGAACAATTGCGAGAAGCCACCCGTAGAGATATGGCTGAAGCCAAAGCCATTTTAGCCGCTAATCCTGATTTCATTCCCCTGGAGGATTCAAACGGCTTCTCAAAAGACCCTAACCCCTTAAGTTCGATGGAGTTAGAACACCGCTCAACTAAACCTACTCAAACTTAACTATTCAGTCTGAAAGGCTAGTCATTCGTAGTGGATCAAGCACTACAGGGTTAAACGGCAAACCCTTTATTCCCTGGTCAACGACATCAGGAATTACTTTTCTCATAATATTAAATGCACCATTAACATCGGCATTTAATAATTTATTATCACCAGTTCTATACAATCCTCTAGCTACTCTTTTTCCTTTAAATAATGGTTTTTTCTCGCCATATTTAGGCAACTCATCTCTATCTAAACAACTAGATTGTGATGTATAGGATTCTTCGGTTATGATGACTTTTATTCCCTTTAATTTGGCTTTATAAGTTAACATTTCTATTAATCTATAATGAGGAATATTAACAAGATGATAGAGTTGATTAAAACTTAATTTCTTGTGGTCAAGAAAGAAATATTGACGATAATGGTAGTTGGCTAGATTGAACAGATTTTTTGACAAAAAAGCATAATGGTCAATTTCTGACCACAATGAATGTGATTGGGTGACAACATGACGTTCAACTAGCTTCATACCTTCATTCTACCTGAGCCGAGTCAATAAATACATCTTGCTAAAAATCTCCTCATTTTAGCTTTCTAGCTATGTATATGAGTAACTTTGAGTAAATTAAGTAGTAATTCCATACCATACGGCAACAGCCAAAGTTTTTCGCTAAAGCTGCTTGCTGTTCTTGGTTTGGGTATATCCTTACTCTGAGAACATCTAACATTGCTGCTACATATTGACAATCTTCTGTTAAGATAATATTTAATGTTGTTTGTTGCCAGCTTATTTAATGTTAAGTAACAGCCAACTCAATTAAATCGGATTCGCTACCGCTCATATTGATAAATGTCCCGTGATTCATCTCACCGTCAAGCTAACGCGCTCGGAGGGATTCCTCTCACGACATTTAAGATAGATACTCTCCCGAAGCTCAAAATCAAGGTCAATAATGTTTACAGCATCTGATAACACCACTGTTCTAGTTCTATTTATTGCCCTTGGCATCCTAGGTTGGGGGTATTATCGCGCTAGACCTTTCGGAAAACTCGGCTTGTTGTCCTGGTTGCAATCAGTGGCCTTAATGTCTCCTTGGTTGCTGTTTTTCTGCTTGGCGGCGATGGGCATCTACCTGAATGTGGTGAGTATCTTATTTTTATTTGTCGCCTCGACGGGATTGTATATTATGATTGGTCGCCAACTCCGAGAAGTCGCCAATCAAGAAACAGACTCTCCCCCCGAACCCAAACCCGATGATTTAGAGCGTTCAGAATCCCCCCTAGACCCAACCCATCCGACCCCTGCCAGTTCTGTTACCCCCATCCCAGACNTTAGAGAAGTGTGGGTAGTTCACACAATCTTCTATTATCTCAGTATTGTTGATCAACCTAGCAGGAAATCTGCCGTTTTTGTAGAGACATTCCACAGCAACGCCTCTACAAACAGGTTGAATTTAATCTAATCACGGCGACCGTTAAATAATGCAGATGAGTTTCTTGTTTGGGATAAATTTGTACTGACTAACTGATCAGGAGTTTGGGGCAAAGTGATGACTTTACGGTTGGTCAACGGGTGCTGTGGGGGTGGTTTCCGTTCCTCCAGACCCATCGGTGCCTGATGCTCTCGGAGGTTGAACGGAGGGGTCAGAAGTGGGGGTAGGATTGGTATCCAGTAAAGTTCCGTCCGTATTGGGTAAGGTTTCCGATGGGGTTGGGGGAACCGTGACATCAACATTGGGTACGGTTTGAGGAGCCGCAGGAGGAACCGTGACATCAACATTGGGGGTCGGTTGGGGACTGGGAGGTTGGGGGGTTTCTACCGGAACTGGAACCACTTGAGTCCGATTTCTCTCAATAATTACGGTATTTGGCTGTGTTTCCTGGGTTCTGGGTTGATTATTAGAGGAATCGGATTCGGTTGTTTCTGGCCCCACAGTTGGAGTTTGGGGGTTATTGGGTTTAAATAAACTCGGCCAAACCAGAGAACCGATTCCTAATGCTAATAACACAGCAATTCCTATGCCAATTAAAGCACTCGAAGTAGCTTCATAGTTAGCTTTATTTCTTTCAGTTTGACGAATATATTCATCTCGTATCGGGTCAAAAGTATACTCTTTTTGAGCATTACTCTCTCGATGAGAATAGGGAGGATTTTGAGGTTGATTATTATTCATACATTTTTCCCAAGGTTGATCAAACTAATTGAAAATAAATTGATTTAGATAAAGCGATAACTTCTGATCCTTTAAAGTTTATCTAAAATCCTTTCCTCAATTAATCTGTCTGAAGGAACAATGTATTATCCATCTGGAGAAAGAGATTGATTTTTGCGTAATAAATTAGTCTTAAAAATCCCAAAAGCTTTGATATACATGGGAGTTAAGTCAAAATCAAGCTCATAACTAGATAACCCATAACACCGTGATTAAAATCAATTTTTGAATCCAGTTATCCTTACTGATTACAAGCGAATTCAAGCAATAGTTAATTTCTCATCGGGTAAAAATCGAGTTAAACTTTGTTCAATTACCGCCAATCTCCACCCCAGTTGAATCCCTAGTAGATAAGGCGGAACACTATTTTGACTCAGATCTAAGGCTAATGCCATTTTGACTTCTTGAACCGGAATTTGAGAGGCATCATACAGCACTTGATTGCATTGCTTCCCAACTTGATAACCTTGAATAAACTGATCATTAACTTCAAGGTTTGTTGTTTTACATTGAGCCAAATAAAAAGCCATTAATTCTCGAACTTTCGTTAATTCTGCTGTAATTCTATCCCGTTGATTTTGCCAAGCAGTAGAAGGTTCTGACCCAGAATTAATCGTCATAATCCTTTGTTCAATCTGGGTTAGAAAAGCGTTAATTTCTTGATGAAATTGACAGTTACAATTGACTTCAATAACTGTGTTCATAGGATAGCTAAAAGCAGTATAGGGGGACAAATAACGGATATAGGAAAGGCAATTTCCCAACTTTTCTGGATAGAAAAGCTTAGAGTAGGGGGTCAGTACCACCAGGGATACTGACCCCGACTTCAAAGGTAATGTAAACAAAATTTAATTTTCATAAACTTTGTTAAAGATTATTCAGCGATTGTTGATACTTAGTCTTAACTTAAACGGAAAAAGTGAAGATCTCGGAAAGATGGCTTAACTCAAGGATTTTAAGTCAGAGTTTTTGGGAAAATTAGCCCCAGTTACCGTTGAAGAAATGCGAGGTAAACGGACAAAAAAGCAACTCCCGACCCCTAGTTTAGAGGTGACAGTAATTTTACCCCCATGTTGGAGAGTCACCGCTTGAGCAATAGACAGTCCTAACCCCGTACCTCTTTCCCGATGAGAACGCGCTTTATCCGCCCGCCAAAATCGATCAAAAATCAAGGGTAAATGCTCCTGAGCAATGCCAATTCCTGTATCTTTGATACTCACCACTGCAAAGCGATTTTGTTTCTTTAAACAGATGGTAATTTTACCTCCGGCTGAGGTATATTGAATGGCATTTTCTAATAAATTAGAAAATAAACGATTAAGGTGAGTACGATTACCATAAATTAATAGATTCAGAGAAACTTCAGAAATTAATCGAATATTTTTAACCTTAGCTGAAGGTTCAATTAAGTCAATGACCTCTTGTAAAGTTTCATGGAGTTTAATCGGAAGCCATTCATGATAGAGTTTAGAAGCAGAAACATCTGTTCTTGCTAAAAATAATAAGTCATCGACAAGATGATTCATTTCAATCGTGGCATTACTAATTGTAGAGAGTTTTTTCAAATCTTTAGGATGAATGCGTTCTAAATGAGTTAACATCACATCCACAGAGGTTTTAATCGCTGTTAAAGGACTGCGTAACTCATGGGAAGCATCGGCGGTAAATTGTTGGAGTTGTTTATAGCTTTGCTCAATCGGTTTTAATGCTTTTTGTGTTAACCATAATCCTCCAATTCCGGCAAATCCTAACGCCAGTATTCCTCCTGAACCTAACCAGAATAATAATTTTTTTTGAGACTTTTTAATCGATTCTGTTGATTGACTCGCCCGAATAAATCCTTTCAAAATCTGCTTTTTATTCGATGAAGTGGTAAAAACTGAAATTGTGTAGGTACGAACAGGAAATGGATTGTTTGATAAGCGAATTGTCAAGGCTCCCGGCTGAGGAGAAAGACGAAAAACTAATTGTCCTCTTTGAGCTAATAATTGCCGATTGGCATTAAACCATTGTAAACTTTGTTGATTACGATTAAATAAATCACGCCAAGGAAAAACAGACATTTGATTCAAATATTGATTTCCCTGCGTTTCTACTTGACTCAAAGAAGGGGCGGCAGATTGGGCTAAGGTTCTGAGTTTCTCATCTAATTGTTGATAAAAACTATAGCTAAAAAATAGATAAACACCTAGAACAAAAATAAATAATATAGCTGCCATTACTGTTAAATAGGATAACAATAAATGCCAACGTAAATGCCTAAAATTAAAATTACGGGTTCTTTTTAAGTCGGTATCCCAAACCATAGACCGTTTCAATTAAATCACCAGGAGCACCAACAGCTTTTAGTTTAGATCGTAAACTTTTAATATGGGTTTTAACCGTTGCTTCGGTAGGAATCTCCTCCCATGACCAAAGTAAATCTAAAATTGCACTGCGGCTAAATACACGACGACCATTCCTGAGAAAAAGTTCAAGTAACCGATATTCTTTAGGGGTTAAAGATAAGAGTTGACCTCGATAAGTGACTTCCAAAGAACTGGGATTCAGACGAAGATTTTCCCATTCTAAAACCGGAGGTAAACTTTGTCCTCCTCGACGGAGTAACGCCCGAATTCTTGCTGAGAGAACCTCTAAATCAAAAGGTTTAACAACATAATCATCCGCACCTGCATCTAAACCCAAAATTTTATCGGTACTGGTATCTTTAGCCGTTAAAATTAATATCGGAGTATTATAACCTTTTTCTCGTAAATGTTTGCAAATACTAATTCCATCTAGTTTGGGTAACATCACATCGAGTAAAATTAAGTTATAATTAAAAGTCTCTGCCATTTGTAAGCCAATTTGCCCATCATGTGCCACATCAATTAAGTAATGTTGATCTGTGAAATATTCAACCAGAGCTTCCGTGACTCGTTCATCATCCTCAACTAGCAATAACTTCATGGATTGACTCATGATCCAAACTGTATACCTTTGATTTTACAATTTGAATAAAAAAATCAGGTTTGATGATATAAAGCTAAATGTTGGTACTGTTGAAATCACAGAAAAATCCTAAGAATTTTTACTCATTCTAGGGTTTAGAAAGAATTCAATCGGGTTATCAGACAAACTCAACTTAAAATGTAACATGATCATTTTTACACAATCCTGTCCAGCAAATGAAAATCAATTCGTTAAAGTTTACCTCGCTTTAACCGCAGAACAACGCACGAAAACTCGCCAGTATATTGAAACAATAGAGGGTGAAACCTATTATATTCGTCTACCTAGAGGAATAGTTTTAAATGCTGGAGATTTATTAACCTCTGATACTCAAGATTTTTGGGCGAAAGTAATTGCTAAACCCGAACCCATTATCACCGTTTTTGCTAACCATTCCCTCGATTTATTAAAAGCCACTTATCATTTAGGAAATCGTCACGTTCCTTTAGAAATTACCTCAGACTATTTACGGTTTTTACCTGATCCTGTATTATGTTCAATGTTGGTGCAAATGGGATTAACAATTAAAGAAGAAATTACCCCTTTTTATCCTGAACGGGGGGCCTATGGACATGATCATTAAAAATGATAGCAGGGAACAGGGAACAGGGAGGAAAAGAGGAACATAAGATAAGTCTAGGTTTGCTGTATTAGTCTTTTTCAAATACCTTTAGCCCAGACGGTCATAACCCTTAATTATTGATAATGATTTTAAATTTATTACAACTTTCAAGTCCGGCTTTACCTTTGGGTGCTTATAGCTATTCTGAAGGATTAGAAACTTTAGTTGAAACTCAAATTATTACGGATAGCCAGAGTTTATTACAGTGGTTAATTCAAGACTTAAAATTCGGGGCGATTCGCTTAGAATCTGCTATCATGGTTCGAGCTTATCGATGTGTGATTCAACAAGAATATAACAAATTGATCTATTGGAATCAATGGTCAACGGCGGCGAAAGAAACGGCTGAACTGCGACAACAAAGTTGGCAAATGGGGAATACCTTAATCCAGCTTCTGGTTCATTTAGAAGGAGTTAAAACAACAGAAACTCTGAATTTAGAATTACCTCCTTTGAAAAATTGGGTTGAACAAGTGGGAAAACCTTGTAATTATGCGATCGCGTTTGGACTGGGTGCAGCTTATTGGAATTTGGAGCTAAAAAATGCTTTACTCGGATATCTCTACAGTTGGGCGACTAATTTAATTAATGCTGGGGTCAAACTGATTCCTTTGGGTCAAACAATGGGTCAAACCTTACTATTACAATTACACCCAGAAATTGAAGCTACAACCGCAGCTATTTTAAAATTAAAAGACGAGGATTTAGTCAGTTGTAATTGGGGGTTAGCCTTAGCGAGTATGGCTCATGAAACCCAATATACTCGATTATTTAGAAGTTAAAACTATAAATTTATGCTATAATTAAATGAGTCATTTTTGCCTTAATTTTATGTCTGGTTTGCGCGTTGGAATTGCTGGCCCTGTAGGTTCGGGGAAAACCGCCTTAGTTGATGTTTTATGTAAGCAAATGCGAACTTCCTATCAATTAGCGGTGGTGACTAATGATATTTATACTCAAGAAGATGCTCAATTTTTAGTTCATTCCCAAGCCTTAGAAAGCGATCGCATTTTAGGAGTAGAAACCGGAGGTTGTCCCCATACAGCAATTCGAGAAGATGCCTCATTAAATTTAGCAGCTATTGAACAATTAGAAACCCAATTTCAGAATTTAGATCTATTATTTGTTGAAAGTGGAGGCGATAATTTAGCCGCAACTTTTAGCCCGGAATTAGTCGATATTACCATTTATGTGATAGATGTCGCCGCCGGAGATAAAATTCCTCGAAAAGGGGGGCCAGGAATTACCAAATCAGATTTATTAGTAATTAATAAAATTGACTTAGCTCCCTTCGTGGGTGCAGACTTAGGGATTATGGAAAGAGATGCTAAAAAAATGCGAGGAAATAAACCCTTTGTATTTACTAATTTAAAAACAAAACAAGGAGTAGATGCTATAATTAAATTTATTCAATCCCATTTAATTCAGTAGTAAGCCCTTCAGGGCTTTCCTAACAGTAGTAAGCCCTTCAGGGCTTTCCTAACAGTAGTAAGCCCTTCAGGGCTTTCTCATCTAACGGTCAACACCAAAACCTAACACTGATAACCGATTAAATTAAGGCAATAGGCAATAGATCAAGGTTGTAGTTAGTGCTAACTTTATGTAAGAAAGCCCTGAAGGGCTTACTACGTTTAAGATTAATATTATGAGTAATTTGGAATTTCATGATTTAGAACAAAAGCCCTCTAACTGGCAGGGAATATTAGAGTTAGACTATCAAAAAATTGATAATTCTACCCAATTAGTTAAAGCTTATAGTCAAGCTCCTTTAAAAATTCAGCGTTCCTTTTATCCAGAAGGAAAAGAGATTTGTCATAATATAATATTACATACCGCCGGAGGAATTGTAGGGGGCGATCGCTTATCTCAAACGATTAACTTACAGCCGAAAACTCAAGTTTTATTAACTACACCAGCCGCTAGTAAAATTTATCGGAGTACGGGAGAAATTGCCCAACAAAATATTAAAATTGATCTTCAGGAACACGCCTATTTAGAGTTTATTCCTCGTGAAACGATTGTTTTTAAGGGCGCAATATTTAGCCAAAATATACAAGTTAATTTAGCTGAATCAGCTTGTTATTTGGGATGGGAAATTACCCGATTTGGACGAACAGCTAGGGGAGAAACCTTTAATCAAGGACAATGGAAATCCTGTACAGAAATCTGGCAAAACGGCTGTCCACTTTGGATTGATCGACAAGGATTTATCGCCAATGAAGACCTATTAAATAGTCCCCATAGTTTAGGAGGACAAGCTGTGATCGGAAGTTTAACTTGGGTCGGACAACCTGTTTCTGAAGATATTGTTAAAAATATACGACAATTGTGGGAACAACGAGAAACTTCTAGTCAAGCTGGAGTGACTCAATTAATATCAGGATTACTCTGTCGCTATCGGGGAAATTCTACCCAAGAGGTGATAGACTGGTTTACAGATGTTTGGCGGTTACTCCGTCAAAATTATACCGGACAATTGATAGTCAAACCCCGTGTTTGGCAAATTTAATTTTTTAAAATTCTGCCAGGATTATCTATGCAATTATCTCCCCAAGAAAAAGATAAACTTTTAATTTTTACGGCTGCTTTATTAGCAGAAAGACGCAAAGAAAAGGGATTAAAACTGAATTATCCTGAAGCCATTGCTTATATTACTGCTGCTATTTTAGAAGGGGCTAGGGAAGGACGAACTGTTGCTGAATTAATGAGTTATGGCAAAACTATTTTGAAGCGGGAAGAGGTCATGGAAGGCATTCCTGAAATGATTCATGAAGTTCAGGTAGAAGCGACATTTCCCGATGGTACAAAATTAGTTACAGTTCATGATCCGATTGTTTAAATGTTGACGGTTGATGGGCGGGTTTATCAAGATCTTGTGAATCAGGAAAGATAGTATAGAACCATCCGTGTCAACAATCGCGCCAAAAGCCTTGAAATCAATTTCAGGCTCAAAGCTAAAACCCGTTAAAACGGGTTAAGAAAGAGAAGTTTTGAGTCATCTTTAGATGACTTTAGCTCTTAGCCCGAACTTTAGNGTTATTGTCGTTGAAAATCTCAACGTCAAGGGAATGGTTAAGAACCGGAAGCTATCAAAATCAATATCTGATGTGGGATGGGGAATGTTCATCAATTTTGTTGACTATAAACTCAAACAAAAAGATGGTGAACTTGTAGAAATTGATCGCTTTTTCCCTAGTTCCAAAACTTGTTCGAGTTGTGGTCATATAGTGGATGTGTTACCTCTGAATATCAGAGAATGGGATTGCCCTAACTGTCATACTCATCATGACCGAGATCTTAACGCCTCGCTTAACATCAGGAACGAAGGCATCAGAATTAAGAATAAAGGCGGAGGGAACCCCGTCTCTGTTGATGGAGTCTGTGTAAGACCGGATAACCGCAAGGCTTCAGCCGTGAGCCTCAGCCGAACGGTGAAAGGGCATCGGGCTGAGAAATCAGAAGCCCACACTTACTC
>NZ_LR734879.1:0-2205 GCF_900010725.2 Planktothrix serta PCC 8927
TTCGGCCTAATGCCTGGAAATTTGGGCCATTTTCCCGAAACGTTAACTTCATGGTGACTTGAAGGTATTTAACAAATATGCACCTAAGCGAAATTACTCATCCAAATCAACTACATGGTTTGTCGATCCATCAACTCGAACAAATTGCCCGCCAGATCCGAGAAAAACACTTAGAAACTGTTGCGGCGACTGGAGGACATTTAGGGCCGGGGTTGGGGGTTGTGGAACTCACGTTAGGATTGTATCAAACCCTTGATCTTGATCGAGATAAAGTCATTTGGGATGTGGGACATCAAGCCTATCCCCACAAATTAATCACCGGACGTTATCAAAATTTCCACACTTTAAGACAAAAAGACGGCGTTGCAGGCTATTTAAAACGCTGCGAAAACAAATTTGATCATTTTGGTGCTGGACACGCTTCTACCAGTATTTCTGCTGGCTTAGGAATGGCGTTAGCACGCGATATGAAAGGGGAAAACTTTAAAGTCGTTGCCATTATTGGCGATGGTGCATTAACCGGAGGAATGGCATTAGAAGCCATTAACCACGCCGGACATTTACCCCATACTAATTTAATGGTGGTTCTTAATGATAACGAGATGTCAATTTCTCCCAATGTGGGCGCAATTTCTCGTTATTTGAATAAAATGCGACTGAGTGATCCGGTTCAATTTCTTACGGATAATTTAGAAGAACAATTTAAACATTTACCCTTTGTGGGAGAAGCTTTTACCCCGGAAATGGAACGGATGAAAGAAGGCATGAAACGCCTTGCTGTTCCTAAAGTGGGGGCGGTGTTTGAAGAATTAGGTTTTACCTACGTTGGGCCTGTCGATGGTCATGATTTAGAAGAATTAATTAAGACCTTTCAACAAGCCCATAAAATGCCAGGGCCCGTGTTAGTTCACGTTGCCACGGTGAAAGGAAAAGGCTATGCGATCGCTGAAAAAGATCAAGTCGGTTATCATGCTCAAAATCCCTTTAATTTAGCGACGGGAAAAGCTATTCCAGCCAGTAAACCCAAACCCCCCAGTTATTCTAAAGTCTTTGGAGAAACTTTAGTTAAATTAGGGGAAAATGACCCTAGAATTGTCGGGATTACGGCGGCAATGGCAACGGGAACGGGGTTAGATATTCTCCAGAAAAAACTGCCGAAACAATATATTGATGTCGGTATTGCGGAACAACACGCGGTCACAATGGCGGCAGGTTTAGCCACAGAAGGAATGCGTCCAGTTGTAGCAATTTATTCCACCTTTATACAACGAGGTTATGATCAAATTATTCACGATGTTTGTATTCAAGAACTCCCGGTTTTCTTCTGTCTAGATCGGGCGGGAATTGTTGGGGTAGACGGCCCAACTCACCAAGGAATGTATGATATTGCTTACCTGCGGTGTTTGCCTAATTTAGTGATCATGGCTCCCAAAGATGAAGCCGAATTACAACGGATGTTAGTAACCGGAATTCAGCATACAGATGGCCCGACTGCAATGCGTTATCCTCGCGGATCGGGGTTAGGTGTTCCTCTAATGGAAGAAGGTTGGGAACCCCTACCCATCGGCAAAGGAGAGATTTTAAGAAATGGGGATGATCTGCTATTAATGGGTTATGGCAGTATGGTGAATGTGTCGATGCAGGTAGCTGAAATTCTCAGTGAACATGGCATTGAAGCAACTGTAATTAATCCCCGTTTTGTTAAACCTTTAGATATCGAATTAATTGCGCCTTTAGCTCAACAAATGGGTAAAGTCGTAACGATAGAAGAAGGTTGTTTAATGGGTGGTTTTGGTTCGGCTGTTGCTGAAGCATTATTAGATAATAATGTTGTTGTTCCGGTGAAGCGTTTTGGTGTTCCTGATATTTTAGTCGATCATGCCGAACCCAATGAATCTTTTGCTGATTTAGGTTTAACCAGTTCTCAAATTTCTGAACAAATTCGAGAAGCCTTTTTTAGCTCAAAAAAACAACCGTCTAAAGTGAGTTAATTTTTCCGAAAATTATTGAGTTTGAGACAGAAACCCAGTTCCTTAGTAAAGATTGAGTGGAGAAAACCACAATTTTTTTACTAGAAACTGGGTTTCAAGCTATTTAAAAAAATTGTCTATAAATCTTATATGAAATCCTTAAATTAGTGCTACAGATGGCAAGGGAACAGGGAACAGGGAACAGGGAACAGGGAATAGGGAATAGGGAATAGGG
>NZ_LR734879.1:2761-274177 GCF_900010725.2 Planktothrix serta PCC 8927
CTAGCCCCCACAAGCAGAAACAATTAAGCGAGTGAGTGAAAAACGACTTAAAAGTAGGCTCAGACCCTTCGGGGCGAGAGAGTAGAGGCAATTGGCATCGTAGGATCGCACAACACTAGAACACGCCTAAGAAGGGTTTTGGGAGTTGTGGTTCGAGCAATGACCATCGGGTTATCTCCTTCTAAAGAATCCTCGCACTTATAGGGCGAGGTGTGTCAAAAAAACCCATCCCTAATCTATGTGCAATCAACAGAATCCGATGCCACAATTGACTTCACCATCCCCAAAAAACCAAAAACTGGGGTGCAGTTCCCTTCAGTTATTTAGGGGAATGGGTTGGATGACAACAATTTTGGGACTCGGACTCATATCAGGAATAGAAACTCCCGTTTGGGCAAATATCCAGACAATTCAACCTCATCCGATCTCTATTTCCCAGAATTTGGCTCAAAGTTCCGTTATTTATATTGATCCCAGTGCTGGAATTGATAGTGCGGGTTCCACAGGGAGTCAAGATGGCCCCTATCGTTCGATTTCCTATGCTCTCCAAAAAGCCGAACCGGGCACAGTGATTCAACTGAGCCCCGGTACCTATAGCCCAGAAACCGGAGAAGTGTTTCCCATCTTGCTCAAAGATGGGGTGACGTTACAAGGGGATACGGCCACAAATGGGCAAAGTACAGTGATTATGGGAGGGGGAAATTTTGTCAGTCCCACCTTTGCTCGACAAAATGCCACGATTAGAAGCGAAGGAAATAGTCAAATTCTCGGTGTCACTCTAACTAATCCCAATACTAGAGGAACCGGATTATGGATAGAATCTTCTAATCCTACGGTAAGTAACTGCACTTTTATTAATAGTAAGCGAGAGGGGATTTTTATTACGGCCGAAGGAAATCCTAAAATCATCAGTAATATCTTTACTCAAAACGCAGGAAATGGGATTTCTGTTGCTCGTTCAGGAGGGGGAGAAATTCGCAATAATCTTTTCCAAAATACAGGATTTGGCATCTCGATTAATGACGAAGCAGCACCGATGATTATCGAAAATCAAATTATCGAAAATCGAGATGGAATTGTGATTTCTCACCAAGCTAAACCGATGTTGCGAAACAATTTAATTGAAAATAATGAACGAGATGGAGTTGTTGCTATCTCCCAGGCTCAACCCGATTTAGGAACCACCACCAATCCGGGTGAAAATATTATTCGGAGTAATGGTCGCTATGATGTGTATAATGCGACACGCGGTTATACCCTGACAGTCGTTGGCAATGAAATTGATCAAACTCGCATTTCGGGCGCAGTGGAATTTTGAGATTATATATATATGAAATCCCATCATAGATGCTACAGATTATCCTTCTACCCCCCCCTGTAGAGACGTTGTATGCAACGTCTCTACAGGGGGAATGTGCAGCCAACATTAAAGGATGGAATATTACTTGGGGGGATCAGATGCACGGCGACTGGCTCGTTGTTCCCACCGAAACAACCCCACCATCAGGGCCACCACCCCCACTTGTAGGGCCAAGTTCGGTAACGCCGATTCAACATTCCGTCCCGCCAGTAGTTGAGCCAAAAACACCACCGCACCGATAAAACCCGAAGCTCCAAAACCAACATAAATAAACTGTCGTAAACCCCGATAAGGAGCCATTGCTTCTGCTTTCAGACGTGCATATCCTTCTGGACTCATTTGGGAGTTTCGTTGAGCCACATTTGACTTAGGAGTTGCCATATTGATTCAAAATAATAAGACTTGAGGGATATTATATTTATTATTAAATATTTTTAATGTTTTTCGATAAAAATACTCTTTATATTGATAGAAATCAACTGCTATCCCAGAGAGTAAAAGCAGTTGATTGGCTGAGTTTAAATTAAACTGTATTTTGATTGTATTTCAATACAGTTAAAATGTCAGGAGAGAAAATTAATCGGATATTAGAGGGTAGAAGACCTCCATCATCAGGGTGATCTCCTGAATAGTTGACTCCCCTGTCGTAAGTTCCTAGAAAGACGAGATTCCCAAGACGCGAAATTTCGCTTTTCTCCGGGCAAATTCTGATAACATTCGTTACCCTGGACTTAGGAGCAAAATATTTTCAGTTTCAGTCATAGATCACAAGTCAACACCCCGTACTCGATTGGATATATAGCTCCAAGTTCATTTGTAGAGGGTCAAAACTCTTGATTTGTAGCCCCTCAATTTCCTTGGTGGGGCGGAATTTCAAATCCCAACTCCAGAATCCCATGACTCAGGAATTTCACATTTCCGTCACCCCAGTTGGGGAAAATGAATATTTAGTGCGAACCGAAAAATTCGCATCTGGTGTTCCTTTAGCTGAAGAACAGGTCAAATGGCCTGTGGATGAATGGTTAGCCCAGGCTCGCCAACTGATGAATGATCCCTTATTAGGTCTATTGGAGGGCCAAAAGGTTTCCCGTTCTCGGACTTTTGGGAAAAAAATCGAGACTCAATTAACCACCGATCCGCCTCTGTTGAATTTAGTAGAATTGGGTCAACAGCTTTATAATGGCTTGTTTCAAGGAACATTGCGCGATAGTTGGACTTGTGCCCAAGCGATCGCCCAAAACCATCAAGAATTATTACAATTACGCTTAGGCTTAAAAGGTAAACGGTTATCGAGTTTACCTTGGGAAGTGCTACATTCGGCAGATCGTCCGATCGCAACCGGAACAGATGTCGTATTTTCCCGTTACCAACCGGGGATAAGTTCTATTCTCCACACCCAGGTTAGAAAACCCAATCAACCCTTAAAAATTTTAATCGCCATTGCAGCCCCCACTGACCAGGACACCCTACACCTGAAGCGGGAAGTCTTGCATTTACAAGAAGAACTCCGACGGGAAAACGGACGCAGTAACCGGAATTCCTTAGAACCCACAACCCCGGATATTCAACTCACCATTTTAGAACAACCCGACCGCGAACAACTCACCCAAGCCTTAGAACAAGGTCAATATCAAGTCTTTCACTACGCCGGACATAGCAATTTAGGCCCGTCTGGAGGAGAATTGTATTTAGTCAGTCGTCGGACGGGATTAACCGAAACCCTGAATGGGGATGATTTAGCAGGATTATTAGTTAATAATGGCGTGCAGATGGTGGTGTTAAATTCCTGTCGGGGTGCATATCGAAATACACCGAATGTTACGGATGAAACAGCCCAACTCAATCTCGCTGAGTACGCCGTTAAGCGGGGAATTCCAGGGGTGTTAGCGATGGCTGAACGCATTCCCGATGATGTGGCGCTAACCTTAACACGATTATTATATCGAAATCTGAATCAGGGTTATCCGATTGATTTAAGTTTAAGTCGAGCCAGACAAGGATTAATTTCTGCTTATGGTTCCGATCAATTATATTGGGCTTTGCCGATTTTATATTTACATCGAGAATTTGATGGATATTTAACCGCAAGTCAACCCTATCATTCTATTCTGGAAGAATCGGAATTTTTACCCTTGCCTTCTCCTCCAGTAGAACCCGGGTTAAGGCTGAAATCTCCTCCTAAAACTCTATCATTATCCGAATCCGAATGGGATAGTATGAATGACGATGATATCGAAGATATATTAGATGATCTTGTTTACGAAGATGAGATAGATAATGATGCAGATAATACTGCCTTTATTGGGGAGTTTTTGCGTCAGTCTAATGTTGCTGACTCTACGCCAAAACCTGTAACAATTCAAAATTCAGACTCTGCAAAAACACCTGAGTTATCCTTAAATTCACCATCAAAATCAGTTAAACCCAGATCTTCAATCCCTGATCTTCAGACTGTTTCATCGGGGATAAAGACTTTTCGTCTGTTGAAGGGAAAACACTTATTCTGGGTTCTACCGTTGCTGTTTATTCCTCTAGGGTTTGGGGTTTGGTTCTGGCAAAATCGGGCTTTTCAGTCGGAAAGATTAGCGAGTCAGGGAACCCCGGATCAAACAACCTTAGTTCATGTTAATTCAAGTCAGCCCCAAGGCACTGATTTAAAAACTGCAAATACTGATTATGTCTTAGGAATTGCTGTTGACCAATTTTATCAAAGAAATCTATTAGCAGCCGAAGAAGCAACAACAGAATTATTAGATCGAGGAGCATTAGAAAAAGCAAAATCAGCCTTAGCGGCGGTACAGGTTCAGGATCTTAATCATCCCATTGTTAATTTTCTCTATGGTCGTTTAGGTTGGCAATCAATTCAAAGGGGAAGTGCAGATTATAAAATTGATGATGTCCGTCGATATTGGGAAAATGCAGCTAAACAAAATCCTAAATCTGTGAAGTATAAAAATGCCTTGGGTTTTGCCTATTATACCGAAGGAAAGTTAGAGAATGCCTATCAAGTTTGGACTCAAGTTTTAGAGTTAGAGGAACCTACATTTGTCGGTAAAATCAAACCGGGAACTGCTAATAATATAAAAACTAAAATAGAACAACAGGATAAGTTAACAGCTTATGCAGGTTTAGGATTAGTTTGGCGGAAATTCTCTCAAACTTTACCGACTCAAGAAAAAGAATTTATGTTAAGTAAAGCGGTTAAATTTAGTGACAAAGTGATGAGTGAATCTCCCACAGAATTTAAACCTGATCAATTATCTAAAAATTGGATGTGGTCTAAGGAGTTAATTCGAGATTGGCAATTATTATTGAAAGAAAAAAAATAGTTAAGGGGGATCACGGATTTAAGAGGATTTCACGGATTTCACGGATTTAAGAGTTTGCGATCGCCAACGGTGGAATAAGGGTTCTATAGCGCTACGCATTACAGTTAGGACATTTCTAAATCCTGAAACCATTTCACTTCTTACTGTTCCCAGATCCGATGTTCCCTGTTCCCTCTTCAAGTAGCGCTATAGGCTTTTACTCAAAAACTGTCCGGGGTATTGTAAAATAATTATCAATAAAATCAGTAATTTCTTGATAAAAACCCTGCCCTTTTTCCCGACTGCTCGTTGCAGTAACCAATAACCTTAACGTTTCCACAAGTGAAGTCAGAGTGGCATCACAAACTAAGTCAAAAAGCTGCCCTAAATCATCTTGGTTTTGTTGTCCATAAGCCAACGCATTAATATAATTATTGCGAATTTGGTTATGAATGACTACAATCGGATAACCCGCACGAATTAACAGTAAATTCATTAATAATCTAGCCATTCGACCATTGCCATCCCGAAAAGGATGAATCGAAACAAAGCGATAATGAGCGATTGTCCCATACTCGACCGGATGGAGTTTTAAAGCTGTTTCTGAGTTGAGCCAGATTACAAAATCTCTCATTAATTGAGAGAGTAAATAATGGGGAGGATAACGATAATTTGTTCCGGCTGCCATTACATCTAAAGTCCGATAACTCCCTGCTTCATTAGGGTTGATTTTTCGGAGAATTAGATTGTGAATTTGTTTGATTTCCCATTCATTAATTGACCTATCTTTTTGGGCTAAACTTTCAATATAATCAATCGCCTCCTTATGTCCAATTACTTCTAAATGTTCGTCGAGGGTTTTGCCCCCAATGGTAATCCCCTTTGTTAAAACTAACTCGGTTTCACTTTGAGTTAACGTATTCCCTTCAATAGCATTAGAATTATAAGTAAATCGGACATCATAAAGTTTTTTGAGTTCGGCGACAATCATGGGTTCAAACGGTCTAAAGCCATCCAACCAAGTTTTTAATTTGTCGATTTGCTCTAATTTAAGTTGATAATTCATCGTTAAATAGCTATTGATTAAAGCAGTTAATGAAAATTCTTTTTGCTGACTTAAAACGATGATTTGTTGAATAAATTTATCATAGCGTTGAGAAGAAGATCCCAACAAATTATCGTCTCTGGCACTAACCAAAGACTGATTGATTTTAGCCCAATTTTTACCCTGCTGTTTAAGATCAGTTTCTCTTGTTTCCATATTTTTGAATATCCTTTGCGGATAACAAAAGTTAAAACAGGTTTCAGGATTTCCTATCTCTGGTTTCCAGGTTAAACCTAGAAACCAGAAATGATTACAAATCAATAAAGGGTTCAGTGTCGTCAAAACTGGGTTCAGGTGGCGTTTCAACGGATGGAGTCGAAACGTTATTATCCGTTGGATTTTCAACAGGTTGGGTGGAAATATTATTATCTGTTGGTTCTTCAACAGGTTGGGTAGAAACGTTATTATCTATTGGTTCTTCAACAGGTTTAATTAATGCAATATTGGCTCGGACAAAACAGTTTGCAGGTGTACCATCCGGTTTTTTCTTAACAAAAATCCAAGGCAGAAATTGATCATCAAATGTGATTACAAAACCCCCATAACTCGCTTGTGCCCGGAAGACTTCATCGGGTTTTAACGTGGTGACGGCTGGCCAACTACTAATCGCAGGAAATCCAGGGTTATCAGGATTCCAAATTTCTTCAATAGAGGCGTTTCCCATGCGACAATTCAATCCATTGGGATCGGAATCAACAACTTGCCAATATAAATGATCGGATTTACTGATATAGTTGCCTTGAGTATCGGGTTCAGGTAGGGACTTCGCAGCCCAAACGGGTGTGATTCCGAGTAGGAAAACCAGCCCTAAACCTAAAATCACTATCCTATAAATCGCTTTGAATCGGTTTAGCATAATAGTCCTCATTGCATTAGGATTTTTCAGAAGTACAAAATCTACCCTTTTATTGGACTTGGGAGCAACCCCGTCTAGGGTCACAAAAAATTGGGTGGCGTTATCTGGCTATCCCTCCGTATTATTCTAACACTTCTGTAGAATTTCCTTAAATAATATCACAGAAGAAAATAGAGAATAGCTTAATGGGGAACCCTTGAATTAAAAATTAAGAATCATAAAAAATTATTAATTTTTTGCTAAGTCAGTGTTATTTTATAATATAAACAATCCTTAATTTTTCGGGAGATTCCTGTCAATGGTGAGTGATCAATTTCCGCCAGATTTTATCTGGGGAGCCGCAACAGCATCTTATCAAATTGAAGGTGCGGTTACAGAGGGAGGACGGAAACCGAGTGTTTGGGATAGCTTTAGTCAGACACCGGGACGGGTTTTAAATGCAGAAACCGGAAACCCAGCTTGCGATCATTATCATCGTTATGAAACTGATATTCAACTAATGGTTGAATTGGGAATTAAACATTATCGATTTAGTATTGCTTGGCCGCGAATTATTCCCGATGGAAGAGGAACAGTTAATGAAGCTGGAATTGATTTTTATCAACGGTTAGTTGATAGCTTATTGAACAATGGAATTACTCCCCATGCCACTTTATTTCATTGGGATAGTCCCCAAGCTTTAGAAGATTTATATGGGTCTTGGCGCAGTCGAGAAATGGCTCAGGATTTTGCGGATTATGTCGGGGTTGTTGTTAGTAAATTAGGCGATCGCATTACCCACTGGATGACCATTAATGAAATTCCTTGTTTTACCCATTTAGGCTATCAAGTAAATGCCATTCCTCCCCACGCACCCGGAACTATTGTTTCTCGCCCTAAAGAAGTTTGGCAAACCTCCCATCATGCCTTATTAGCACATGGGTTAGGAGTGCAGGCTATTCGAGCAAATTCGACCCTTCCTTGTACAATTTCTTTAGTCGATAATTGTGCCGTTACGGTTCCCATAACCGAAAGTCCAGAAGATATTTTAGCGGCTAAAAAAGCCTTTGCCCTTTGTGGTCAAAATGGGGGAATTATTTTTCCTGCTTTAACAGGTTCCTATAGTCCGGCTTTACTGGAATTCTTAGGAAATGAAGCCCCTGATATTTTACCCGGAGATTTAGAGATTATTCATCAACCTTTAGATCAATTGGGATTAAATATTTACTCCGCCACTTATGTCCGTGCATCTGACAATTCTATGGGGTTTGAATTCTTAGGATTACCGAAAGGATATCCTCGGATGAATATGCCTTGGTTGCATATTGTTCCTGAATGTATTTATTGGGGAATTCGTCATATTAGTGAAACCTTAGATCGAGCAGATTTACCAATTTTAATTACAGAAAGTGGGTGTGCGGCGGAAGATGAATTAAATCATCAGGGAGAGGTGATCGATACGGATCGGATTATGTATTTACGTCAGCATTTTCACTCAGCCCATCGTGCCATTGTGGAAGGATATCCTTTAAAAGGATATTTTGTTTGGAGCTTAATGGATAACTTTGAATGGGCTTGGGGTTATCAACGTCGTTTTGGTTTAATTTACATGGATTATATTACTCAAAAGCGTATTCCAAAAGCCAGTTTTCAATGGTATGCTGAATGTATTCGGCAAAATCGGGTGGTTTAACCCAATCTTTAAGCCTAACGCAATGCTAAATCCACATAAAATTCTCATTGATAGTTCAAGTTTTACCTCGAATTTAATCTAACGACTGAGAGAGTGCTGGTTTTACAATGAAAAAGATTCTAATCTTGTGCCTATTATTTACCTTAAGTTTAGTTTTGATAACTTGTTCAGAACAATCTAAACATTTATCTCAAAAAATCTCTACTCCTAGTTCCCAGTCTTCCTTAACGATTTGGTGGACAAAAGGGTTTTATCCCGAAGAAGATGAAGCCTTACAAAATGTGATTAAGGCTTGGGAACAACAAACCGGACTGACAGCAAAACTCACATTATTTAGTGATGATGAGAACTTAAAACAAACCTTAAACGCTTTAGAAACCCAAAATTTACCCGATATTGTTTACAATCGACGGTTAGAATTTGCTGTTAATCCTAAAGCAGCTTGGGAAGGCAAAGTGGCTGAAGTTTCTGATATTATTGAACCGATCAAAACCCTATATACTCCGAGTGCGATTCAATCGGTTCATCTCTACAATCATCAGACTAAAAAATTAGGTTATTATGGTGTACCGATTCAGCAACAAACCTTACATATCCATTATTGGCGGGATTTACTCGAAGAAGCTGGATTTCAAGCCAGCGATATTCCTAAAGATTGGAATAATTTTTGGGCATTTTGGCAACAGGTACAAACAAAATTAAGAGAACAGGGAAAATCGGATATTTATGGGATTGGTTTAACCTTTTCTTCTGAATCTAATGATACTTTTTATGAATTTGAACAGACCTTAGCTGCATCAGGAATTCAACTGATGAATTACCAGGGACAACTTTTAGTTAATAACCCCGAAATTCGTCAAGGCATTATTAATAGTTTAGTCTGGTATACTCACTTTTATCAACAGGGATATGCCCCCCCAGATTCAATCGATTGGCTCCCCGAAGATAATAATATTAACTTTCTGAATCGTCGGCTATTAATGACCCTAAACCCAACCCTTTCTATTCCGGCTTCTCAAAAAACTGATCCTGAAATTTATTCTCAACAAATTGCCACTATTCCCTTTCCCAATCTCCCCAATAATCAACCGATGCCGAATTTTGTTTCGATTAAACAAGTGATCACCTTTAGGAATTCTCCCCATCCACAGGAAGCCAAAAGTTTTCTCTCCTTTTTAGCCAAACCCGAAATTCTTTTAAACTATTTAAAAGGGTCTGCGGGGCGTTATTTTCCAGTCATGCCTCAACTATTATCCGATCCATTTTGGAATAATACAAACGATCCTCATCTGAAAGTAGCGGCTGAACAATTCCGCTTTGTTTCGCCTCTATCTTCGATTCTTTTTCCTCCTTATTCACAAATATTTGCTGAAAATGTATGGGGAAAAGCCATTGAACAGGTAATCATTGAAGGTTTATCTCCAGAAGTGGCAACGGATGCTGCAATTGCTGAAATTCAAACCATATTTGCTGAGTGGAAAAATCAGGAGTAAACTGGTAATGGATAGCCTTTTAGTGCCGTCAGCTTCTCAACCTTGAATCTCAATGGTTTTTACTAATGGTTTTAACCCTGAACATCAACTTTATTTCCCGTCATTTTTCGGGATTTATTCTCCTGTTACTTTTAAGTTTCATTTTAGTGACTTGTACCAGTCCAACGCCTGAACTCCCCGAAAATCTAGCTCCAAGCTCAGAATTAATAATTTGGTGGAATCGGGGATATTATCCAGAACAAGATGAAGCTATCGAGCAAGTCGTAGAAAAGTGGAAACAAGAAACGGGGAATCAAATTAAGCTTTCCTTTTTTAGTGAAGAGGATACCTTAAAAGAAGCGATCGCCGCCTTAGAAATCGGAAATCCCCCCGATATTTTATTTTCTGAACGGGCGGACTTTACCTTAATTCCTCAATGGGCTTGGGAGGGAAAATTAGCGGATGTTTCTGGGGTTATAGAACCGATTAAAAACTTGTATGAAGCCAGTGCGATCGCCTCGGTTTATCTGAAGAATAAAGACACTCAAAAGCGTTCCTATTATGCTATTCCCTTAATGCAGCAAAGTCTTCATATTCACTACTGGCGAGAATTACTTCAAAAGGCGGGAATTGACGATCAAAATTTACCTCAAAATTGGTCAGAATTTTGGCAAATTTGGCTACAAGCTCAAGCTAATTTAAAAAGGCAAGGAGAATCGGAGATTTATGGTTTAGGTTTACCCATGTCGGTTGAATCTTTAGATACTTATCTGATCTTTGAACAATTTTTAATCGCTCATGATGTTCAACTCTTTGATCAACAGGGAAATCTACAGTTAGATCAACCAAATGTTCGCCAAGGAATTATTGATACCCTGGATGAATATACTCGTTTTTATCTCCAGGGAAATGTTCCACCGATGGCAATTAATTGGTTGAATGCTGATAATAATACAAACTTCCTGAATCGGAGTACCATTATGACAATTAATCCTAGTTTATCAATACCAGGTTCTCAGCGCGAAGATCAAGATATTTATCAAAATCAACTGGTAACAGCACTCTTTCCTAATACCCCCCAGGGTAAACCGATGAAATATTTAGTTTCTGTCAAAGAAGCCATTATTTTTTCTGAAGCTCAAAATTCAAAACTCGCTCAACAATTTCTGGCTTATCTGATTCGACCTGAAAATCTAAGTTCTTATGTTAAAGGTACGGGAGGACGGTATTTTCCCGTGATGATGCAGTTGTGGAATGATCCCTTCTGGCAAAACCCAAATGATCCCCATTTAGCGGTTGCTACGCAACAATTTAAACCCGATAAAACTCAACCTTTGTATCATATTATTAACCCCGCTTATGCTCAGGTTCAAACGGAAAATATTTGGGGTCAAGCCATTAAAGCAGTATTAACCCAAGGGTTATCTCCTGAAGTCGCAACAGATCAGGCAATTCAAGGAATTAAAACAATTTTTTCTCACTGGCAAAATCAGTGATTCCCTAGCCATTTAGCCTCTAATTTTATTATCATTTATTCATCGGCAGTTCCCTTAATTGTAAATGGTTATGAATCTCTGGAAAAAAAGCTTATTATTCCAGCTTGTGAGTTCTTTTTTGATTTTATCGTTAGTAATTATCTCTCTTGTTGGATATATGGCTTTTTCCCAAGCAAAAGAATCTTTGAAAAAGTCGATTTTTAACGAACTCAATATGGCAGCCTCTTTAAAACGAGAGGAATTGAACCATTGGGTTTTTGATCAAAGTCAAGTCGTGTTAGCTTTAGCTCGAATTCCTGAAATTCGGACTTCAGCAAAAACCCTATTTACACTTGATAAATCGACTCAGGAATATAAAAATATACAAACCTCCTTACAAACATCTTTGAGTGCATTTACAGGAAAAAATTCGGGGTTAAAAGAAATTTTTATTTTGTCTCGTGGCGGTCGAATTTTAGTCTCTACTGATGCTTCTCAAATTGGTAAATATCAACCTTTAGTCCAATATAGTGATATTCAATCGGAAAATCAAAATGCTTTTGTTTCTAATTTTTATCGTTCACCGATCACGGGTTATCCTCAAATTACTTTAGTCGATCAAATTTTAGATCAAGAGGGTAAACGCTTAGGACTTTTAGCCGCCCATTTAAACTTAGATCGCATTGATGAGGTGATTCGTGAACAAACTAATTTAGATCAAACAGGAGAAACCTATTTAGTGGGAAATATAGGCAGTGGTTTATCCAATCGTTATGTCTTTATTGCGTCTCAAAAGTTAGGATCAGAGGAATTTCCTGATGGGATTAATAGTGCCGGAATTGAACAAGTAATGCAGGGAAAAAGTGGGGAGAGTTTATATCGCAATTATCGAGGAACTCCCGTGATCGGGGTTTATTATTCTTTGGGAAATAAAGATTTAGGATTAATTGTAGAAAAGTCTCAAGCCGAAGCCTTTATTCCTGCCCAACATTTAGCCAGTTATATTCTATTGATTGGATTAATCTTATCAGGATTTATGGCAGTTGCTATGTTCTTTTTAGGTCGTCAGATTGTCCAACCGATTTTAGCGATTGTTAAAACGGCCCGTGTTATTAGTCAAGGTGATTTTAAGCAAACAGCCCCAGTTCTCAGCAATAATGAAATCGGGTTACTAGCAAAAACATTTAATCAAATGACAGGTCAATTACAAATTTATTATCATCAATTAGAAGATTATAATCGAAATTTAGAATTAAAAGTAACTGAACGTACCCAAGAACTCGAAGATAAAAATCAATGTCTGATTGATACTTTAAAAGAGTTAAAACAGACCCAATCTCAACTGATTCAGAATGAAAAAATGGTCAGTTTAGGGCAGTTAGTAGCGGGAGTTGCCCATGAAATTAATAATCCCGTTAGTTTTATTTATGGAAATTTAGATTTTGCCTCAGATTATGGTAAAAATTTAATTAAATTGGTAGAAGCTTATCAAAATACCTATCCTGAGCCTGGAGAGGAAATTGAGGAGATGATTGAACAAATTGATCTGGAATTTATTAAAACAGATTTACCTAAACTTTATCAATCTATGAAAGAAGGATCTAACCGAATTAAACAAATTGTTTTGTCTTTAAAAAACTTCTCCCGTTTAGATGAATCCGAACAAAAAAGAATTAATATTCATGAGGGAATTGATAGTACCCTACAAATCTTACAAACTCGCCTCAAACCTCAATCCTACTGTCCGGCTATTCAAGTGATTAAAAACTATGATCAGTTACCTTTAATTAACTGCTATCCCGGTCAACTGAATCAAGTTTATATGAATTTGCTATCGAATGCGATCGATGCCTTACAAGAGTGTTGGGAAGAGCAGAATCAAATCTATCTTTCTCAACAACCTCAAATTACTATCACTACGAGGGTCATTGATCAAAAATGGATTGAAATTTTAGTTAAGGATAATGCTTCTGGAATTCCACCGGATGTTAAATCTCGGATTTTTGACCCCTTCTTTACGACCAAACCCGTTGGCAAAGGCACAGGTTTAGGTTTATCAATTAGCTATAAAATTATTGTAGATAAACATCAAGGTCAACTGAAATGTTCCTCTAAAATCGGAGAAGGAACGGAATTTATGATTAAACTTCCGATTGTTCGTTCTGAGTTGGGTTGACATCCTCCCACCGCTAATTCGGAGTACCGAATATAGCGGGGGATTCCAAAGATTACTCTTTGGGTTTCCTCTTTCTACGACTCGGCTTGCATTGAGGAGTTTCCTCACCAATGTAGAGGTCGATGTCTCCAGAGGCGTTTAACGTTCCTGCGTGCCCCGCAGTACGGAGTCCTAGCTCAAGTATGCGGTTGAAGGTAAACTGGCGATCGCTATCCACAACAGCCCCATCCAATCAATGCCCGATACAAAAATACACATTAATTTAAAGAATTAATCGAAGGGGAAAATTTTAATATTTTTTTAATGAATAGAGTTTTGTCAAATAATTTTAAAAAGGACAAGGTATCGTATCATAAAAAAACAATGTTTGTCTAAGTCCTAGCAGCATTGTCTTAATTGAACCCGGAAAATAGAAGATTAAGCCTTTGTATAGACACCCTCAGACTTTTACCCCGATAAAAGGCAATTCCCGTGTCTCTACATTTGTGATGATGATCACACCCTTAACAAGATTGAATCACAAGAGTAACCCGATATCATCACTGAATATTCTGCTATTCCCGATAAGATTAATATCAGAGAAACTAAATTTATACGGTTATCTAACTTTCTAACCTACTCTTTCAGAAGGAACTTAAAATGATTTCCCCAAAACAAGCACAACTGATTCAATTTTTACGTTGGGAGTTAGCGATCCCGGCGTCCTCAATTGCCATGGCACTCCGCCACCCGGAACAGGATTCAGGACAGTTACCTATGATCCTGTGGCAGTATGGATTGGTTACACTCGAACAACTGGATCGAATTTTTGATTGGTTAGAGCGATTTGGCAGTATTATGGAAGTGAAACCTGATCGGTCTTCTCATTCGGACTATTACCAGTCTTCAAGAGAGGAAACGGTTGATCTCTCTGTTTCTCTGGTGGCTTAGTTCTTGAAGGGTTAAATCATTTTGAGAAGATGTCTTAATCCCATTTTTAATATTTTGTCTATGCCAAAACGTTTAAGAAAACGATTTCAACAATCAAAATTTAGATTCAAAAAACAAAAGTCAGCTTTCGTTGAAGGCTGACTTTAATCTCATTCAAGAATTCTGAAAAACTTAAATAATCATCGTTTAAAAATTCAGCAGGTTTTCTGCTCCCCATTTTTGATAATATTAAGATGATTCGCCATTGGGTTGCAACAGGACAAACGTTAGAGAATACCGCTTCATATTTCTATCCTCTTTAAGGACTGTTGATTCCCCTTATGATAGAAAGTTCAGGATACACTCGAAAACGAACTTCGTTGCATCTGTGATCATGATCAACTTTGAAGAGGCGTTCAAAATTACCGATACATTGGTTTTTTCAAAAACCGGAAAACACCTGAGTGACGTACAACGAGCCGTTATTCAGGGAACTTGGAATTGTCAAAAATATCATGAAATTGCCTTAGAGTACCACTGTACTCCCGAATATCTGAAGCAGGATGTGGGGCCAAAGTTATGGAAATTGTTATCGGAGGAGTTGGGGGAAAGAGTCAGTAAAAAGAATTTTCGTACCGTTATTGAACGTCATACTTTGGTAGGGGAAGCAGGGAAAGTAAGTAGTGTGAGCGTCCCCGCTCACTTCCCGTCAACCGTCAACCGTCAACCGTCAACCGTCAACAGCCAACACTCAACACCCCCAAATATAGACTGGGGAGAAGCAACGGATGTTTCTGAATTCTATGGACGAATTCAAGAACTGGCTCAACTCAAACAGTGGATTTTACAAGAAGATTGTCGAGTCATTGCGGTGTTAGGAATGGGGGGAATTGGGAAAACTTCTTTATCGGTAAAACTCGGTCAACAAATTTATCCCCATTTTGAATTTGTAGTTTGGCGATCGCTACGAAACGCGCCACCCTTAACGGAAATTTTAATAGATTTAATTCAATTTCTGGCTAAGGAAACTGAGTTTAATATATCTCCCGACCCCTATCGGCAAATTTCCCAATTGGTTGATTGTTTACGAACATCTCGATGTTTAATTATTTTAGATAATACAGAATCTATTCTACAAGAGGGAAATCGAATGTCCCGCTATTATCCCGGTTATGAAAATTATGGCGATTTATTTAAACGTCTCGGAGAAACCCAACACCAAAGTTGTCTGCTGATCACCAGTCGGGAAAAACCCAGAGAAATTGCTGCTTTAGAAGGTCAAACGCTGAAAGTTCGTTCTTTACCTTTACTGGGATTAGATACGGAAAATTGTCAAGAAATTATTCAAGCTAAAGGAGTTTATGGTTCCTTAGAACAAGGAGAAAAATTAATTGAACGTTATGCCGGAAATCCCCTAGCCTTAAAAATTGTTACGACGACGATTTATGATTTATTTGAGGGAAATCTTAGCGAATTTTTAGAACAAATTCAACAAGGAACAGCGATATTTGGGGATGTCAGAGATATATTAGAGCAACAATTAGGGCGAATTTCTGAGTTAGAATTAGAAACAATGTACTGGTTAGCTATTAATCGAGAACCCTGTAACGTTGTTGATTTAAAAAAAGATTTATTATCGATAACTTCTACTGTAGAACTAATCGAGACTTTAGAATCTTTAAGTCGGCGATCGCTCATTGAAAAAAGTAGTGGAAGCTTCACCCAACAACCCGTCGTCATGGAATATATGATTGAACGGTTTATTGAGAAAATCCTTCAAGAAATCGAAACAGAAACCATTAAAACTTTAAACCAATATCCCCTAATTAAATCCCAAGCTAAAGATTATATTCGAGAAAGCCAAACTCGTTTAATTTTACAGCCTATTGTCCAAAAACTCTTAAACCGTTATCGAATTCCAGGGGAACTGAAACAAAAGTTTAAAACTCTGATTGAACACTTAAAACAACAAAGTCATTCCTCTGGTTACGCGGGAGGAAATATTATCAATCTTTGCCATAACTTAGATTTAGATTTAGCTGACTATGACTTTTCTCAATTAACGATTTGGCAAGCCTATTTACAAGATGCTAATTTACAAAATGTTAATTTTTCCGGTTCTGATTTATCTCGATCTATTTTTGCCAAAACCCTAGGAAATTCCCTAACCGTTGCTTTGGGTGCTCAGGGAATTTTAGCCACCGGAGATGCAGACGGCAAAATTATTTTATGGACAGTCGCAGAGGGTCAACAACTCTTAGTTTGTCAAGGTCAAACGGTCGGGGTAAAGTCCGTTAGCTTCAATACTGATGCGACCTTACTCGCCAGTGGTAGTCAGGATCAAACCGTGCGAGTCTGGAAAGTCACGACCGGAGAGTGTTTGAACCGTTGGCGCGAACATACAGGAACAGTCAACTGTGTTTGTTTTAGTCCTGACAGCCATTGGTTAGCCAGTGGGAGTGATGACCAAACCATCCGGGTTTGGGATACCCGCTCAGGACAATGTGTGCATCAGTTCATGGGTCACACCGACAGCATCCGCACGATTACTTTTAGTCCCGATGGTCTTACCCTCGCCAGCAGCAGTGAGGATCAGACCGTCAAACTTTGGGATATTCAAACCGGAAGTTGTTTACGCACCTTTTATGGAAATAACGCTTGGAACTGGGCCGTTGCTTTTGTCCCTTCGACTTCCACTCCCGGCAAAATTCATGTCATCGCCAGCAGTACCAACGAAGAAACCGTTCGTTTGTGGGATGTCAATACGGGTCACAGTTTCCATACGTTTCATGGCCATCAAGATTCTGTTTGGATCGGGGTTTTTAGTCCCGATGGTGAACGGTTAGCCAGTAGCAGCGATGACCAAACGGTGAAGCTCTGGGATATCAGAAGCGGAATTTGTCTGAAGACTTTAACCGGACTGGAAAGTCAGGTTTGTTCCTTGGCTTTTAGTCCCGATAGCCAAACCCTGGCTACAGGGAGTGTTGATCGCATGGTGCAGTTGTGGGATGTTCACACCGGACAACGGTTGCGAACCTTAAGAGGCCATCGTCATCAGGTGTGGTCGTTTGTTCTCAGTCCCAATGGTAGACGGTTAGCCAGTGGTAGTGATGACGATAAGGTGCGGTTGTGGGATGTGGGCACAGGTCGCTGTCTCAAACAGTTACAGGGTCATCAGGACTGGGTGTGGTCAGTCGCCTTTAGTCCCGATGGTAGTTTAATAGCCAGTGGCAGTTATGATCGCACGGTGAAACTCTGGGATGTGCAAACGGGGGAATGTCTGAAAACTTTGCATGGTCATAGCGATCGCATTCAAGCGGTGACGTTTAGTGCTTCGGGTAGGCTATTGGCTAGTGCCAGTGATGACGAAACGGTGAAACTCTGGGATGTGCAAACGGGAGAACTATTACAAACGTTGGAAGGACATCAGCGTTGGGTGGGTTCAGTGGCTTTCAGTCCCAAAGATGCGATTTTAGCCAGTGGGAGTAATGACCAAAGCATTCGACTGTGGAATGTGGAAACCGGAGAATGTTTGGCTGTTCTCGAAGGCCATAGCGATCGGGTTCATGTTTTGGCTTTTACTGCTAATGGTTCTATTTTAGTGAGTGGGAGTTATGATCGTTCGGTGAAGCGTTGGGACGTCAAAACGGGTGAATGTTTGCAAACTTGGTGGGGTGAAATTGAACGAGTCCAGGGAATTTTATTGCCTGTTGACGGAACAATTTGGGTGAGTGGAAGTTACAATCATAATGTCAAATTGTGGGACATGGCAACGGGAAAATGTGTTAAAAATTTAGAAGGCCATAGCCACCCCGTTTGGTCAGTTCATCTTGATGCTCAGGGCCGTTTTTTAGCCAGTGGTAGTCATGATCAGGGGATTAAGGTTTGGGATTTACAGACCGATGAATGTTTAAAAACTTTACGCGCTGATAAGCCATACAACGGATTGAATATTACGGGTGTGACCGGAATCACAACTGCTCAAAAAGTTACACTTAAAGCACTCGGTGCGATAGATCTTAACCCAGATCGAATATGATCAAGGGTAGCTTTACTCAATCTTTACAATTGTTAGATGATTTTTTGCTAAATCTTTATAGGAGTTGTATGGATTTATGGCTAAAATTTAAGTATTCAAGAGAAGAAGCTGCGATCCACCCCAATTTTTCAGTCATCCTTAGTCCATGTTTGCCTCAAGGTCTGGTGTTATCAGGAGGAAGTCGGTTGAGTATGACAGAACGTTATACTCAGGGTTAATCAAGTAAGGCCACCCCCAGAAGCAATCTTGTCGAGAAAAACGCTTGGGTTACTCACTCTATAATCCAGACTAATCGGAAAACCAATGACAAAGGAAACAAGCACCATTTCTTGATTTCGGTGTGGGGTTTGAAGACGATGTAGCAGCAGTCCACCTATCCCTGACCAAAAGAGGGGTTCTACCGTGAATAGTTCGGGGTTTAGTCAGTATTATCATTCTTCAGATGAGCAAGTCATATATGCTCATCTACAATGCTATGTGGAGAATGAACAACCCCAACAACTGCTTGAGCGTTTCTTTAATCTGTTTATTCAAGGGGGAGAATACCCGGATTTAGCAGTTAGTTTAGCTTTAGGTCGGATTGTTGATTCGGATTTAGCGAATATAGAATTTCAGTATGTTCTAAACCGTAGTTGTTATATTTTAATTAACCGTTGGCGCAAACAACCTCGGCATCAATGGGCTATTCCTGAACTGATTAATAGTTTTGAACAGACTCCATCGGGTTTACCTTCCTGTTGGACAGCAAAGCGCTTACGTTCTTTAGTGAAACGCTTTACCGAAACGGAACAATACCAAGCTCTCCGGCGTTTGAGTAAAGTCTTTGAGGAAAAAATCCAAGCGAACAAAGAGCAGAAAAATGAAAATGTAGAAGGTTTGATTAGTCGCTATCCCTATTTATATGATCATTGTTTTTTAACCGATGATAGTCCTGATGAACAACGTCAGGAAATCCGCGAGATGCGAGCACAAGCCCAACAAACCTTTGAAAATGATTTATCTCAATATCTCACCTTTAAACGCATTCCTAGGGAACAGCAATTAATTTTACCCGGAGTTGAAAACCCCACCTTATTAACGGACAAAAAGTTAAAGTTTGCCTTAAAACATTTTTCGGGTAAAATTGATGGCTATCACACCTATAATGATTTAGCTAAAATTTTTGTCAATCAAAGTCAAAATACGCGCACTTATCGCACGTTTAAAGAAGAATTTTATGAATATTTGTGCGATACAGTTGATACTAAATATGCCAAAAACCATTTTAATAATCGCTTGTATCGAGAATTACAAGCCACTCTTTCACACAACGATAGTCAGAAACTGAATGAGACGCTGATGGCGGGAACCTGTCGCAAATTATTAAATTTCCTGGTGGTGGAAAGTCCGCAACAACCCCATCACTTTGTATTTTTAGATTTAAGTAGTAACCTAGGGGTAACTCATTCGATCGGTTTATTATTAAAAATCGTCTTAATTTGTCGGAAAGTTAAATCAGATTTAGAAAAACGGTTTTCTATTTTATTTAATCACTATGCTACTTTCCCTAGAAATAAAGTCTCTTGGCTGGTGGAATCGTTGGAAAATCTCAATATTGCTTTTGGTCTAAACTGGGGGAATTTAAAATTTGATTAAACCTCAACGAAATTAGGAGTTTCCCCGATTTTTTGGAAATATTCCCATAAAGTTGAACTTTTGAAATCTTCAATCACAAACGCCACACCTAAATCTGTTAAAATCTTTGGATCATGAGTGGAAGCAACGCCAAGGGTTTCAATTTTGGCGGTGACAGCAGAACGAATACCCGAAGGAGAATCTTCAAAAGCGATCGCTTCTTCTGCTACAATATTTAATTGATCTAAACAATATTGATAAGGAGCCGGATCGGGTTTTCCAATTCCAATTTCATCGGATAAAACCACGCTATCAAAATAATCTGATAAATTCAGCGTTTTCAGCATAAAATCGGTATTCTCACGGGGTGCATTCGTGACTAAACCTGTTTTATAAGACTGTTTTTTGATCCAAGATAAAAACTCGTTTAAGCCCGCTAAGGGTTCTAAATTAATCGCTAATTCTCGAAATTGTGATTCTTTTAAATCAGCTAATTTTATCCCTTCTTCCTCTGAAAATTGAGGAAATAAATCCTGTACAATTTCAGAATTAGTTCGGCCACTAATATGAGTTTTATAAAAACTGGGGTTAATATCAATTTTGTGCTGTTTTAAAACATTTGCCCAGGTTTGATAGTGTAAGACATCCGTATTGGCTAGAGTGCCATCTAAATCAAATAAAATTGCTTTAATCATGATTAAATAATTATTCCATCCTTAAATACTTGCTACAAATACTTGATCGGGTAGCTAATCACTTTTTTCTATCCCCTATTCCCTATTTTCTTTTCCCCTCTGTTCCCTGTTCCCTGTTCCCTGTTCCCTGTTCCCTTTTAAATCCAGATTTTGGATACAACTCAAATAGGATTGCTATATTATTATTGTTGAATTGTGGATATTATCCAGAACAAGATGAAGCTATCGAGCAAGTCGTAGAAAAGTGGAAACAAGAAACGGGGAATCAAATTAAGCTTTCCTTTTTTAGTGAAGAGGATACCTTAAAAGAAGCGATCGCCGCCTTAGAAATCGGAAATCCCCCCGATATTTTATTTTCTGAACNCGGTTTTTCAATGCGATGACTAGGATTAAGCCTCGTAGTAAGCCCTTCAGGGCTTTCTTTCTAATAATAGGATCAGAAATCGGGTTTCTAACAAAATATGTCTATCTTTAATAAAAACTGTCTCAGAAACCTGGTTTTTCAATGCGATGACTAGGATTAAGCCCTGAAGGGCTTACTACAATGATTAATCCTCTGGATTTGATATGAATGAATCTTTAGAACAGATCATCAGGAGGAAAATTCAATATTTACCTCCTGAACATCAGGAAGAAGTTCTCAGTTTTATTGAGTTTCTGGAAGAAGGACATTGTTTAATAGAAGGCCATCTCTGTGAGATCATTAATCGTTTTTATCAACGTCAAAAAATCGCTCAAGCTTTCCTAAAATTACCCTGTCATTTTGGGGGAAAGACTATTATTCCTGATATTAGCGTATTTCGTTGTGATCGAATTCCGGTAATATCTTCTGGAGAAAATTATCAAGAGCTTACAATTTATCCAGATTGGTCAATTGAAATTTTGTCACTCCAACAAAATCCAACAAAAATTTTAGGAAATTTACTTTATAGTTCTGAATATGGGACAGAATTAGGATGGTTAATTGATCCAGTGGAAGCAACAGTTTTAGTCGTATTGCCAGAACAACGGGTACAATTGTTACAGGGAGAAGCTAAATTACCTGTGTTACCAGGGATAGATTTAAACTTAACCGTTGATCAAGTTTTGGATTGGTCAATTATTGAATATTGATACACAACCCGTAGTCAGCCCTTCAGGGCTGATTCATAAATCCTAATTATGAGTAATAAATTTACCCACAAATAGGGATTAAGCCCTTTAGGGCTTACTACGATTGAGGTCAGATTCGGTAATAGTTTCTAAAGAGAGTTCATCGGTTTCTTATCTTCTAAAATGAGTTGCTGTACCGACCAAATGTAGTTACAATAGGGGGTGACAATCAATGTATGGAATTTGAGTGGGATGAGGAGAAACGTCTTACCAATCTCCGCAAACATGGAATTGATTTTATCGATGTTCCGATTGTTTTTGAGGGAGACATCGTGACGATTGAAGATGAACGATTCAATTATGGAGAGCAGAGGTTTGTGACTCTTGGTTTATTGCAAAGGCAAGTTGTCGTTATTGTCCATACAGAACGAGAGAATTTTACCCGCATTATTTCTGCTAGAAAGGCAACAAGATATGAACAACAAATTTACTTTGAGCAACTCTCAAACTGAATGGGAACGCCTAGATGCGATGACTGATGAAGAAATTGATTTTTCTGATTGTCCAGAAATTACGCGGGAAATGTTTGCCAAGGCAGTGATTCGGCGAGGTTTGCCCAATTCTCAGACTAAAACTGAAGTGACTTTACCCATTGACAGTGATGTTTTAGAGTGGTTTAAATCTCAAGGTCAAGGTTATAAAAGCCAGATTAATAGCTTACTGCGATCTTACATGGAAACGCATCAATAGTCTCTGGGTTCAGAAACCAGGTTTCTTAATTGAATCTTGTTTGGTCGCCTTATGATTATGGTGACGCTGCTCAGAAATTAATCAGCTTATTAGAACAAGAAGAAGCGAAAGAAAATGCGAAATGCTAAACGATTTTCTTTGATCGAATGCAGCAATCAAGTAGGATAAACTAATTTCAAACGTGCCTACTAAAAGGATAAAAAATATGAGCATTATATCTTTTCAAGAAATTATTGATTCGGTTGAGAAACTCTCTCTTGACGATCAAGATTATTTGTTTGAGCTAATCAAAAAAAGAAGAATTGAAAAGCGACGTTTAGAGATTGCTGCCAATGCTAAAGCTACTTTAGAGTCTTTAAAAAAAGGAACAGCAAAAAAAGGAAGTGTGGATGATTTAATTGCTGATTTATGGGATGATAAAGATGATGAAAATAGTTTGGGATAATAGCTTTAAACGGGCTTTTAGAAAACTTATAAAGAAAAATCCTGAAATGAGCGACAGGATTATTAATGTGCTTAATTTGTTAAGTATCGATCCTCTTACTCCCTCTTTAAAATCTCATAAATTAACAGGTTCTTTGGAGGGTTTATGGTCTTGTTCAGTCGCTTATGATTGTCGTATTATATTCACGTTTGCTCAAGATGAAGAATCAGAAGAGTCTCTGATTGTTTTAGTTGATATTGTGGCTCCCATGATGATGTGTATTAGTTAGCTTTGAACAAATTTTATGGATTAAGCTTCTAAAATAGTCCTTGCAGAAGAGTTGGGGTGGCGCTATGCCATAATTAATGAGAGCATATATTCAAAGGATTAATAAGGACTATGGCAAGCATTACGATTCAAGTTGATGAAGATATTAAGATGGCGTTTGAAGGGGCTACTTCTGAGACTCACAAACAGTTAAGCCACATTGTTCAATTGTTTTTGAGAGGAAATTTACAAAATAAAACTTTAACTGAAGTTATGGCAGAAATTTCTGATAAGGCACAACAGCGAGGCTTAACGCCAGAAATTTTACAAGAAATTTTGGCGGATGATAATGACGAATAGATTTGTCGTAGATACGAATGTTTTAATCAGTGCTTTACTGTTTAAAAATTCAGTCCCCTTTCGGGCGATTGAATTGGCAGAAAAGCAAGGAATAATTTTATATTCTGAAGCAACTTTAAATGAATTAGAGCAAGTTTTGAATCGTAAAAAGTTTAACAAGTATCTTTCTTTGGAAGACAGACAGGTATTTTTGCTGAAATTTATCAGCACCTCCGAGTTAGTCTCTATTACAGAAACAATTGCCGTTTGTCGAGATGAAAAAGATAATAAGTTTTTAGAGTTAGCTGTTAGTGGTAATGCCAATATAATTGTTACGGGAGATTTGGATTTATTGGTATTAAATCCTTTTCAAGCAGTAAAAATTGTTACTCCCGATATATTTATTGATAGATTTAGTTAATTGTAAGTTTTGCTACCGTCGATGCACCAGGAGTTGGAGGGTGGGGTAAAATCTTTGGAGTAGTGGTAAGATAGAAAAATGAATTTAAGGTTGTTTTATGTCAAATCCCGAATTATTGGCGCAACTGCGACAGTTATCCCCTGCTGAGAAGGTTGAAATGATGCAGTTTTTAACGACCGAATTGGCGAAAGAAGAAGGTTTAAAATCATTAGATAATGACGTGGTTTATCGTCTTTGGTCGCCTTATGATTATGGTGACGCGGCTCAGAAATTAATGAGCTTATTAGAACAAGAAGAAGCGAAAGAAAATGCGAAATGCTAAACGATTTTCTTTTATCGAACGCAGGAATCAAGCAGGAGAGGCTAATGTTTTTCCTTGTGTGCCCATAACTTTAAGCTATCACGATTGTGTTTTAGAAGTTGTTGGTTTGTTAGATACGGGAGCGAGTCTTAATATTTTACCGTACCATGTTGGTTTAGCGTTAGGAGCCGTTTGGGAGGAGCAAACGCTTTCAATTCCGTTAGCAGGTAATCTTGCGCCAGTGGAAGCAAGGGGTTTAGCCGTTGTGGGACAGGTTAGCGATTTTCCACCTGTTCGTTTAGCTTTTGCTTGGGCTAAATCTAACGATCCGCCTATTATTTTAGGTCAGTTAAACTTTTTTCTGGAGTTTGATGTCTGTTTTTATCGTTCACAATTAGCATTTGAAGTATGTCCTAAATTTAGAGAAAATTGAGATTATCAAGATTCTAAAATAGTCCTTTGTAACCAAGTAATAATAGTTTGAATTAGGTGGGGATCTTGGGGTGAGAAGGTGGGAATGGTGGGATGGGGTGAGTCGGTGATAACGCAAATTGTAGCGTCGAAGCGAGTGAGAGAATCCAGAAAAGTTTGGCTAAAACCTTGAGGTTTCGCTTCCTTAACTGGTTCTGCTATAACACGAGAGTAGAAGGTGTGGCATTTGAGATCACTCATTCCGTTGCTCGCGAATTTCTTTATGTAGAGATAAAGCTTGAGCATAATCTCTCATCATTCCTAAATACTCAAAATTGTTTAACGCCTTTTGAATGTATTCAACTGCTTTGGGAAGTTGATTTTTTGCTTTTTCTAATTTTGCCAAAGAAATTTTGCAGTAAGCAATTCGCCTTTTGTCGTTATTTGCTTTGACCTCTTCATAAACAATTTGTAATAATTCTTCTGCACGTTCTAATTGGTTATCATTGATAGCAATATCCGCTAAAATTCTTCTTGCATAATTAGCATTCCGTAAGCCATTTTCTATTCCATCCGTGTTTTTGATTACTGCTTCACACAACAATTTTGATTCGTTATATTTTCCTTGCATAAACAATAATTCTGCTCGTTCCCGATCAATGTAAATTTGGTATTTAGACTTTTCCCGTTCGGATAAATTAATGTTTTTGTATAGATTTTCTTGTTCAATATCCAGCCACTTATGAGCATCTTCATACCTTTCTAGACGATTAAACAATCCCGCTAAGTGATTGAGCAAATAATCTAAATCTTCAAAGCTGGCATACTGGCGTAAATCCCAAGCTTTCAGTAGCAGCTTTTCTGCGTCTCTCAATTGTTCAGGTTTTCCCATTAAAAGTAATGTTCTTCCTCGACGGGACATAGTATTAACAGCAGTTGAATAATCTCCTTTGATCATAGACATCTCACTTAGATGACTAAGCCAAGATACTTTGATTGTTTCTAAATTATCAACAATTAACAGGACATTACCTTTGTTTTTGAGAGATTTTTTAATTATTGAAACATAATCATTGTTTTTGTTATTGATATCCATGTTAATGATTATTGGATCGTCCAAAATATGAGCTATGGTTCTATAAATTTCTTGAAGAGTTCTAGATACCATAAGCCTTGTAACCGAGTTGCCATTTAACAACTCAGATTCTTTCGCTGAAACAAAAATAATGAGGTCAAACTGAGGAATTTTACAGCTTGAATTCCAATTTTGAATTATAGGATTCTGCGTTTCTCCATAAAGCTTATACTCAAGGCAGCAGTATGCTGCCTCTAAAACCAAGGCAGTTTTTCCCACTCCAGCGATACCATCAACTTGAATAATATTTGCAGGATGATCGGCTGAAAGCAAACGCATGAGTTTACATAAGTCATCTTGACGACCAATAAATGGATTTGGTTGAGGAGGTAAGTTATGACAGTCAAGATGACTTAGATTAATTCGATTTCGTAAAACGTCGATGTCTGGGAAAGATTTGCGCTTAACTTCTCGAATAACAACCTGCCATTTTTCAGGATCAACAACATCTTCAGGTTGCAGTCTTAATACTTCTTGACACAACATCCGCAACCGCAAGGGATTCTGAATCAACTCCTTGAGACGGGAATTTTCCGACTGTGCTAACGCCGCCTCTAAACTCTCCCCCGTCGCTGCATCCCCCATCCCTGCAAACCAACGGCAAATATAGTCCGTCACCTGTTCCGGGTTAAACTCCAAATTGCGAAACACATCAAACCCCGAAAAAGCATTCTTATCCGCTTCCCAAACATTCACCCGACAAGTCACCACCACTCGCGCCGCTTGCACCCATCCCCCCAACAGTGCGGAAACATGGCGGGTTTCTACCCTTGATGTCATTTCATCTAACCCATCTAACAATAACCAAATCCGTTCTTTCTGTTGGGTGAGTTCGTCAATTGTGAGGCTTTTACCTGTTTGTTTCAGCCAGATTTCTTCGATATGTTGGGGTATTGTTGGTTGGGTTAAATCTGCCAAAGATATCCAAATTGGCAACCCCAAATCTTGCTTTAAAATCCAATCAGCAATTTTTTGTAACCGCGTGGTTTTACCCGAACCCGGTTCACCAATAATTGCAATTTTTCGCCCTTGACTAATTTGGCTTTTCCCTTGTCGCAATACATCTTCAAAAAAGCATTCTTCCGCAATGGGAATAAGTTTTTCTTCTTCCTTTTCTTCTGGCTGATTTCTTGAGGGAAGTTTGGGCGGTTTGCTTTCAACAATTGCTAAAGGAACATAAATCTCATCCAGTTGCGGTGTCACCCCGTTGGCGTTGGAAAAGGGGTTAGTGGTGAGTTGTTTTTGTTGCGGCAGGTTTTGACGACAAATTTCTTGCCAATCTTCTAACGTCAATGATTTGGGGTTGAGAATCTCAATAATTTTTTGCACATTTTGGTCAGTACGATTAACCACTGAGAGCATATCTGTCATCGTCAAAGCAACTTGCTCTTGTCCAATCCCAATCTCTGTTAAACTGGCATTAATGGCTGGTAAATATTCTAATTCAAAAGCTCTATAGGCACGGTCATTAATTTTTAATTGCTCGACAAAATGAGCGTATATTCTGGAAAATAAATTAGTCTGTATTTGATTATGATAATCTGCTGGTATGTCAGTAATTCCTTCTAAAGTTTGGCTAATTAATCGGGTTTCTAATTCTTGGCGGCGATCGCCAATCGGTTGACCATGAGATAGCAATAGTTGCTCAATTTCTGCTGTGTCTTGCAATGGAGATGATATTTCTGTCTCGTCTTTGGCATTTTCTACCTGTTTTAACTCGGTTTTCCAGTATTCAATTTTTTGATCAAGTTCTGTCGGTAAATAAAGGCGAAATGACTCAATTCTTCCCGCTTTAAACTCTTGGGTAATTTCTAGTAACGCTTGCAAATAAGCAATCTTAATCGCCTTTTGTAAATCATGATTAATGGGCTTTTCCCGATTTTTAAGCCTCTTTAAGAGAACTTTGACATCAAGGGGAGCCGTGAAGATGTTGATCATCACGGGCAACAGAATCATGGAAAAAGGATCGATAACCATAATGCCAGAGGTATTGACAGCCCTCAAACATTTTAGCATTAAATTCTCAAGGCACGTTACTTAAGGTTAATTTAATGTGCGATCGCCACAAAAAAAGTAATCTGGAATTTTAATGTTGATTATTAGCTATTTGTAGTAAGCCCTTCAGGGCTATTTCCTAAATCTCAATTATGAGTAATAAATTTATCCGCAAATAGGGATTAAGCCCTGAAGGGCTTACTACGATAAATATTGGTAGTAAGCCCTTCAGGGCTATTTCATAAATCTCAATTATGAGTAATAAATTTACCAGCAAATAGGGATTAAGCCCTGAAGGGCTTACTACGATAAATATTGGGCAATGCGACGACTTGCGCCTGGTTGTCCGAGGCGACGTTTCCCGTTTTCTGCAATTAATTTTAATTGCTCGGAATTAAGCAGCAGCGATCGCAACATTTCAGGAATCTCTGTAGGATTTTGAACAACCGTTAATGATCGCCCTAATAGACGCTGTTGATTATTAGCAAAGGTGGGGGTAAATTGTGGCCCATTGCCCGGAATTGCGATCGCTGGTTTCCCTAATCCGACAAATTGTTCTGTTGCAGTTCCCGCCATAGCGATCGCAATATTCCCTAAAGCTAAACTATCATTAAATGCCTGATTTGTCAAGATTAATATAGCTTTTTCTTTCAAAAAAGTTAATTCTCCGTGACCCCAAGGAAAGTTAAGATTAGGTAATCTTAAATCTGGGGTTTCTTGCCATTGGTGAAGCGTGAGAGATTGACAAAAGGGTTGCAGGTCTAAACTAGGGGCGATCGCAGCTAAAAACACTAAATTTTGATAGCTAGGGATCGGATTTTCTGTTGATCGGATCGAGCTTTGAATAATTGCATCTACTCCTTGTAAGATTATATCCCAATTCCGATTAACTTCGGGAGAGCGAGAACCGGGTAATAATGTCATAAATAGCGATCGCTGTGTTTCAATCTGGAGTTGATCAATAGTATAATTATAAATATTGGGTTCTAAATTATCCATCATGGGATTTCCTAAATCAATTGCCGGAATTCCATATTTTTGTAAGGTTTGAGTTGTTATGGTATCCCTGGGAAATACCCCTAAACAGTGGGAATTCTTCATTAACCAGCGTTCCCAAGGAAAATAAATTGAATCAGAATATTGATACCATCGCCACATTCCAGTTAACGGTAATTTTCCCTGTTCATCGCGTAAATAATAGTCTGATTTAGCTGTTCCGATAAAAGCATAATTTCCCCCACTTAACCAAGCTAAAAATAAAGGAATAATATCCCCGACGGCGAGAATTATTCCTCCTTGTTTCACCCACTGGCGAATGGTTTGATATTGCTGAATAATTAAGGGAAATAACCCGGCTTGTAGATCCCGCCAGAGTTGATGTTGATCCATATAAATAAACCCCCCAGAAGGCAGAGATTTTACCGGGCCAATAATCGGCACATTGTCCAGTTGACGATAGGCTTGTCCGAGCCCAACTAAGGGTAAAGCCGCTAATTCTGGGGGATGGGGTTGGTGTTGGAGTTCTCGTAAAATCCGAACAGCGATCGCATCTTCCCCATGACCATTACTCAAAGATAGAATTTTGAGGGTCACTGTCTAACTTCCTCGTACACTGTCCCGTTAGATTAGCAGCAACCAGAGGTTTTATGTTTGTCTGATCCCGAAAACGATAAAATCAAGATCGGCTTTAACTATTTTCCCTGATCCTGAGTTCGTGGGTGCAATCTTAAGGGTCAATCAGGGAGTTCTGGATTATCGATGAGTTCATGAGCATTAAAGATACATTTGCTGAATCACAAACCTGATGTTTTTGAACTCTATTCCATCTGATTAAACCTATGATTTTGCCTCCCGAAGTGTCTCCGGTATTAGATTGCTTAATTGTTGATTCTCATGACCAGGATGTACAAATTTTATCTCGAATTTTAGGTAAACAAAATTATCAGGTTAGAACCGCTTTTAATGGAACTGTAGCTTTAAAAGAGTTAGATCTCAAGGTTCCTGATATTGTTTTTTGGGATTGTTCAGAACAACAAAATCACGATTTTAATTTTGACGTTTTTTTTGACTTTTACCGGACGAAAGAACAGAATATTATTATTTTTTTCTTGATCTCATTTCCAGAGTATGGCTGTTCAATTTCTTTAGAAAATCACTTTTATTGTGAATATATTAGAAAACCGTTTTATCCTGAAGAAATTATTTTAAGAGTTAAAAATATCTGGGATTATCGTCAAAGCCAGAAGGTTATGGAAGACTCCTTGATTCAGTTAGAGCAGGAGGTTTCGACTCGCCAGAAGCTAGAATATAAACTTGAACAAATTAGCCAAAAGTTACAAACGACAACAGAACAGTTAACTTATTTGAGTCGGTTTGATACCTTAACTCAATTAGCAAACCGTCCTTATTTTGATGAATATTTATTCAGAGAATGGCAACGTTTAGCACGCGAAAGAATGCCCTTATCCTTAATTATTGGGGACGTGGATGGGTTTCAGAGCTATAACGAAGTGTATGGATATCAACAGGGAGATATCTGTTTACAAACCCTGGCTAAAACAATGATCGATTGTATTAAGCGTCCGGCGGATTTAATTGCTCGTTATAGTGGGGAAGAATTTGCAGTCCTTTTACCCCATACCAGTAGTGCTGGGGCGATAGAAGTTGCCAAATTAATCCGAGCTAAAATTAAACAACTAGAAATTTACCACCCTAAATCCGAGATCAGTTCCTACCTGACCCTGAGTTTAGGGGTGGCTACGGTCATTCCTCAGCCTGAACTCCCCCCAAATCCCTTGATCACCGTTGCCGAAGAAGCTCTACAGGAAGCCAAACGGCAAGGTTGCGATCGCATTGGTGTAGGAGTCCATTGGCGTTAGAGAAGGGTTAAAGACGTTTATTGAGATTTTTTAGTCTCGACTTTTTCCGGTTCCCCATCCTCATTATTTCCGGTGTAATCATTCAGTGTTGTCCAACGGTCTAGTTGGATTTGATTAACCTCAGATTTGGACGGAATTGCCTGAGCAGCAGCAACCGAGAACACGGTGAAACTGGTAGACGCAACCAGTCCTAAAACAACAATAATATTTTTCATGAAATGGCCCCTGATGGTGATCAAAATAGATGCTTTAATTGAACGGAACAAAGGATCACAGGGTTGTTAAAACCTGATCACACTCTGGAGGATGCACGGTAGACCAGAAGCGGTTGAGGTAGATGTGCATAAAGACTTAACCACTTCTTTGTGTCTTTATCTTCCCTCGATCTTCAGGATTTGGGGAGCAGGGAGTAACCCATCAGGGGGGTATGGGGTGCGGGGTGAAGAAGCTTATGGGATGTGGGGTGTGAGGTGTAGGGGGGAATAAAAAAATCTAAAAAAATTTGGGTTAACCGATGCTGTATAATCCTTAAATTGCATACTTCTAATGCAACTGTTGAATAGGCAAGAGGTTATTAATACAAACCTCTTAATTTGTAGTGGGGCAATTGGAAATTGTACTCCCATTATTTTCTTGATCTTAAATTTTAGATTTCAATAAAATATCTATGCTAATATGATTGATTTTTGATTAATTCTGGATATTTTGTATTGTAGATTACAATTTACTCGGTGAAATTCCTCTAGTATACAAAACCTGAATGGGAAATTGTTCTAACCATATCTTCATCGAATAGCAGAAAATCGTGAAGTTTTAAGCGCTTTTATCTACTACTCGATGTTTCGATTCAACCAATTCACAGTTGGCGGAGATGGTAAAGAAAATGACCTATTCTCAAACCAACTTTTTAAGTTAAATACCTAAATAGTCATCGTGAAAAAAAGATTAGGTAGACGCAAATTCTTAGTTTTTGGTTCAGCAGCCTTTGGAAGCACCTTTTTCCTCAAAGGTTGTGCCAACTCTGCAACTAATACCACGAGTCAAACGCCAACCAGTGACGCCAGCCCAACAGCAACAACAGCAAGTACCAGTACAGGAAGTGGCGATACAATTAAGGTGGGAATTCTTCACTCTTTGAGTGGAACTATGGCAATTAGTGAAACCACCGTTGTTGAAGCCGAAAAATTAGCAATTAAAGAAATTAATGCCAATGGTGGCGTACTCGGTAAACAAATTGAAGCGATAATTGAAGATGGGGCTTCTGACTGGCCGACCTTTGCCGAAAAAGCTCAAAAATTGATTGATCAAGATAAAGTAGTAACGGTTTTTGGGTGTTGGACATCTGCTAGTCGTAAAGCCGTCAAAGATGTATTTGAATCCAAAAACCATATGTTATGGTATCCGGTTCAATACGAAGGTCAAGAATGTTCTAAAAACATTTTTTATACCGGGGCTGCTCCTAACCAACAAATTGAACCTGCTGTTCAATGGTTAGTTGACAACAAAGGGAGAGAATTTTTCTTAGTCGGCTCAGACTATGTTTTCCCCCGCACGGCTAACACGATTATTAAAGAACAATTAGCCGCTATTGGTGGAACAACGGTTGGGGAAGATTACTTACCGTTAGGGAATACGGAAGTTACCCCAATTATTACCAAAATTAAACAGGCTTTACCCGATGGAGGGGTAATTTTTAATAGTCTGAATGGAGATAGTAACGTTGCTTTCTTCAAACAGTTACAAGGGGCAGGAATGACCCCCGATAAATATCCCGTGATGTCGGTGAGTATTGCGGAAGAAGAAGTGCGACAAATTGGTAAGGATTTCCTTCTCGGTCACTATGCCGCTTGGAATTATTTCCAAACCGTAGATACTCCTACAAATAAAAAATGGGTAGAAGCATTTAAAGCGGAATATGGACAAGATCGGGTAACAAATGACCCAATGGAAGCCGCTTATATCATGGTTTATTTGTGGAAACAAGCCGTAGAAAAAGCGGGAACTGCTGATGATTTAGAAAAGGTTAGATTAGCGGCTGTGGGTCAAAGTTTGGATGCTCCCGAAGGCAAAGTTACGATGTTCCCTAACCATCATATTTCTAAAACTGTGCGAATTGGACAGGTGAGAGATGATGGATTATTTGACATTGTTTGGGCAACAGAAGGCCCCGTTGATCCCGTTCCCTGGAACCAATTTGTACCCGCCACAAAAGGCTATGCTTGTGACTGGACAGATCCCACTAAAGGGGAAAAATTCCAACTGCAAGGAACTTAATTAATCCTAATTAATCCTAGATTTGATCCCCCTAAATCCCCCTTAAAAAGGGGGACTTTGACTTTCTAATTCCCCCTTTAACAGTTTTTCCTCAAAATGCAAGACCTATTCATTGCCATATTTAATGGAATTAGCATCGGTTCGGTGTTGTTAATGGCAGCATTAGGACTCGCAATTGTCTTTGGACTCATGGGTGTAATTAACTTAGCTCATGGGGAACTGATTATGTTAGGAGCCTATACAACGTTTGTCGTTCAAAATATCTTCAAACCGTTAGGCGAACCTCTATTTAGCACCTATATTATTTTTGCCATTCCGATTGCCTTTATCGTCACCGCCTTAGTCGGATTAGCCTTAGAACGGGGTGTGATTCGGTTTTTGTATGGAAGACCCCTAGAAACTTTATTGGCAACTTGGGGAGTCAGTTTAATTTTACAACAATTTGTTCGCAGTGTTAGTACCACATTTGCCATCGGAATTGTTATATTTTGCCTACTCTTTTTTGGAGGTTTGTGGGTACTGCGTCGTCGTCCCCATTGGGAAATAATTCGACAATGGGCGATTTCCGTTTTATTCCTTTTATCATCAGCAACAGCCCTCTCCATAGGATTAGTAATTGGACAAAGCCAAAAAGCCTTAGCAAAACCTTGGTTTAGTGATAGAAACGTGGATGTTACGGCGCCTCCTTGGTTGCGAGGGGGATTAGAATTAGGGAATTTTCAGGTTCCCTATTCCCGTGTTTTTATTATTATTTTAACGATTCTGTGCTTAATCGTAATTTATTGGTTTTTCAACCAATCAAATTGGGGATTAAGAATTCGCTCAGTCACCCAAAATCGTACCATGAGCGCCTGTTTAGGGATTCCCACCGATACCGTTGATGCTCTTACCTTTTCCATCGGTTCAGGACTCGCAGGAATTGCCGGATGTGCGATTACATTATTAGGATCAGTTGGGCCCAATACCGGACAAAATTATATCGTTGATACGTTTATGGTGGTGGTAGTTGGAGGGGTAGGAAATCTCTTAGGAACAGTTATTGCCGCCTTCGCCATTGGTGTTACCAGTTATTTAATTGGTTCAGGAACTCTGGCGTTATTATTAACCAACCTTAATGCTGCACCATTCTTTGTGGATTTCTTTAATTTTTTCGCCACAACTAGCTTGGCAAAAGTATTAGTGTTCGTGTTAATTATTGCCTTTTTACAAATCAAACCGTCAGGAATTTTTCCACAGAAAGGGAGAACGGCTGAACTATGAACGATGAAATTAGCGTTCTAGCTAAAACCAAACAACAAAAACGGAAAAAGTTACTGATTGAAGGGGCGATTATTATTGGGTTCAGCTTATTATTTGCCCTACTGATGCCCTTAATATTACCCGTCTTTCGCTTAAAACTTTTGGGTCGGTTTCTTGCCTTAGCTATTGCTGCATTAGGCATTGATTTAATCTGGGGATATACGGGATTATTGAGTTTAGGACATGGCATCTTTTTTGCATTAGGGGGTTATGCCTTAGCCATGTATATTAAATTGCAACTTCCCGCCGGAGAAATCCCCGAATTTTTTACCCTCTATGGGGTAAATGATTTACCTGGGTTATGGAAACCGTTTTATTCCTTTCCTTTTACTGTATTTGCGGTGATTATTATTCCCGGTATTGTGGCGGGTTTACTGGGATATTTAGTCTTTAGAAACCGAATTAAAGGGGTTTATTTTTCGATTATTACCCAAGCGTCATTAATCGTTTTCTTTAACTTCTTTAACGGTCAACAACAACTGATTAACGGCACAAACGGGCTAAATATTGAATCCGATAAAATATTTGGGGCTGTTGTCGGTTCTCCCGCCGTTCAGTTAGCATTTTATGAAATCACAATTTTGTTTCTAATTGCTACCTATTTACTTTGTCGCTGGTTAACCAGTGGACGATTTGGTAATTTATTAATTGCCATTCGGGATGATGAAGTTCGTTTAAGATTTTCCGGTTATAACCCCACTTGGTTTAAGGTTTTAGTCTTTTCTATTTCTGGAGCATTAGCCGGAATTGCAGGCGCATTGTATACCGTCCAAACGGGAATTATTACCCCTAATTTTATGGATGTTGCCTTTTCAATTGAAATGGTAATTTGGGTCGCCGTGGGAGGACGGGGAACATTAATCGGGGCAATTATAGGAACTCTATTAGTCCGGTTAGGAAGAACATTATTGAGTGAACAATTTCCCGAAGTTTGGCTATTTTTCCAAGGGGCATTATTCTTAATTGTGGTGACAGTATTACCCGATGGCATTGTGGGATGGGTACGAACCATTGCATGGGATAAAATTCGGGCTTTATTCGGATTTCCGAAGGTCGTGGCGACCTATCCCAGTTTAGAAGAAAACCCGGAAGTCGAGTTAGAACGGGAAGAATTTGAACAAAAAACAATGAAAGATTAAAACCATGACTGCTAAAATTTTAGAGATTAACGATGTCACCGTCAGTTTTGATGGATTTAAAGCCCTCAATCACCTAAATTTTAGTATGGATGTGGGGGAATTGCGAGTAATTATTGGCCCTAACGGAGCCGGAAAAACCACGTTTTTAGATGTGATTACGGGCAAAGTTCAACCCACTGAAGGACAGGTGATTTTTAAAGGGCGTAATTTGAGAAAAATGCCCGAATATCAAATTGCTTGTTTTGGAGTTGGGCGCAAATTTCAAACCCCTAGAATTTATCTAAATTTAACGGTTAGAGATAATTTAGATTTAGCCTGTAACCGAAATAAAAGTGTATTTCCCACCTTATTTCAACGAACTAAGGGGGTAGAAATCCGAACCGTTGCGGGACTTTTAGAAACCATTGGATTAATTGCCAAAGCTGATTTTCCAGCAGCATTATTGTCTCACGGGGAAAAACAACGGTTAGAAATTGGGATGTTAGTGGCACAATCTCCTGATTTATTATTAGTTGATGAACCTGTAGCGGGACTCACCGATGAAGAAACCGAAAACGTGGGAAGTTTGCTGTTAGCATTAGCAGAAAGTCACTCCATTATTGTGATTGAACATGATATGGAATTCGTGCGACAAATTGCCAGAATAGTAACGGTTTTGCATCAAGGTTCGGTATTGTGTCAAGGGGATATGGATGAAGTGCAAAATGACCCCCGTGTGATTGAAGTTTATTTAGGAAAACAAGAGGAGGAGTAAACGGTTTAAGCCCGAACTTTACTTCCGGGTATTTTAATCAATTAAGGAGGACTTCAAAATGATCGGAATAACACAAGGAGCAGTAATAGAATCTGTAGCACTCCCTGATTTGATGTTACGGGTGTCTGGGGTGAATGTTTATTATGGAGAAAGTCATATTTTACGCGATGTCGATTTAAGTGTTACCCCCGGACAAATGGTATGTTTAATTGGCCGAAATGGAGTCGGAAAAACGACTCTCTTAAAAACAATTATGGGGTTACTCAAACCCAAAACCGGGGAAATTTATTTTCAAGGTAAACCCCTGAATAAAGTTTCAACGGATAAACGGGCGAGATTAGGGATTGGTTATGTTCCCCAAGGACGGGAAGTTATTCCTCGTGTCACGGTCAAAGAAAATCTATTATTAGGGTTAGAAGCGTTACCTCTAGGAAGAAAAGGTAAACCTGAAATTCCTGATGATATTTTTGAGTTATTCCCTGTTTTAGAAACGATGTTATCTCGGATGGGAGGAGATTTAAGCGGCGGACAACAGCAACAGTTAGCTATTGCGAGAGCGTTAATGGGAAGACCCCAATTATTGGTTTTAGATGAACCCACAGAAGGAATTCAACCCTCAATTATTTTAGAAATTGAAGCGGCGGTGCGACGAATTATTCAAACAACCGGAATTTCGGTTTTATTAGTGGAACAACACTTACATTTTGTCCGCCAAGCTGACCGTTATTATGCTATGCAAAAAGGAGGAATTGTCGCTTCTGGTGCTACAAAAGATTTAAGTCAAGAAGTGATTCAACAATTTTTAGCGGTGTAAATGTTGACTATATAGATAGCAAGTCTAAATCAGTTGTACATCAGACTTAAAATCCAATTCCTCGTAGGGGCTAGGCGCTTAAGTCATAATGCCCTGAACTAAAGTTCGGGCTGAAAGCTGAAGTCATCTAAAGATGACTCAGATCATTTTTAATTAACCCGTTTTAACGGGTTTGTAGGGGCGGGTTCAACAAGATCTTTTCTGATTAACCGCAACCCCACTGAACCCGCCCCTACGCCTGAAATTTATTTCAAGGCTTTTGGCACTATTAACGCTGATTTTTCATCGGCTATCATCCTTAAAATTCGTTGAATTTTCCAAAAATTACAGAAGAGGGATTATGTTTGTTCTTGTTAATTATTTCTGCGGATAGCTGCCTCAATCTCTTCTGGATGAGTATCAGCATAAGTCCAAGCATTGACTAAATTTTCTGCTTTCAAATGAGGAAAATCTTGTAAGATTCGAGCATCAGAAGCACCATTCCGGCGATAATTGATCAGTGACCAAACGGGGATACGAGTGTTAGCAATTCTAGCATCCCCACCGCACACCCCAGGAGTTTTTTCAATTCCTTGCCAAACATTACTTAAACTTTGGACTAGCAATTGAATAGCCTGCGCTTTTTCCGCTAGACTTAATGCCAGCAGTTGAGGTTCTAAGTCTTTTAGAGTCATGTTACTGCCGCCTTTATAATCAGGGGGGATCTAGTTAAGAGTTTAACATCTAGCTTTTCAAATTTCCGTTTTAGCCTGGATTTCTCTATAAATATCCGTTTAATTTTGAGTTACAGAACATGAGTCAATTATCTGCAATCAATCTCGGTCGTAAAATTCACTCTCGATGGATTTGGCGAGGGGTTAACTTAATGTTATCCCCTGGGGTTTGTTTAGGTTTAGTCGGGGCGACAGGAACCGGAAAAACCCTATTATTAAAAACGTTAGCCGGGTTAGATCCCATTGATGAGGGCAAAATTCAACTCGAAAATCGCCTATTAACTCAATGTTATATGCCTGAATACCGTTCTTTAGTGATTTATCTGCATCAACGCCCTATTTTATTAGAAGGAACTGTAGAAACGAACTTAAAAATGGTTTATAATCTATCTGTTCATCGTCAAAAATGCTACAATTCGCAACGGGTAGAAAACTGGTTTTTAGACCTAGGGCGATCGCCCTATTTCCTCCAACAATCTACTCAAAATTTATCAGGAGGAGAAACTCAATTAGTGGCTTTAATTCGAGCATTACAATTAGATCCATTAGTCTTATTATTAGATGAACCCACAGCCTCTTTAGATCCCACAACAACCCAACAAGTAGAGTCTTTAATTCAACGTTGGTTAACGGAAAATCCAGAACGAGCTTGTATTTGGACAAGTCATGATTCTAAACAATTGTGTCGGGTAACTCAAGTTCAACAAGAATTAGTTTCTCATCCTTAATGTTATCTTATTTATCCTAAAATGTCTAGTAGTTATATTCCGATTAGTTTAGAACAATTAGCCCTATCTGTTTTATTCATTCTGATTAATATTGTTCTATCATTAGGACTCAGATTAGGTTTAGCGCAAACATTAGTGATTGCTAGTGTGCGAATGGTCGTGCAGTTATTATTAATTGGATATGTCTTAAATTGGCTGTTTGCCTTATCCCATCCTTTTCCGATTATTGCCTTAGCAATAATCATGACAACTATTGCAGGCATTTCTAGTGTAAATCGTACCTCACGGAGATTTTTAGGAATTTACTGGCGAAGTTTATTATCGGTTTTTCTCTCCTCATTTTTGATTACCAATTTAACAACTTTTGGCATTATTCAAGTGCAACCTTGGTATGATCCGCAATACTTTATTCCCCTGTTAGGAATGGTATTAGGAAATACCCTGACTGGGATTTCTTTAGGATTAGATCGATTCATGGAATCTTTAGTCAATCATCGTCAAAAAATTGAAACCTTATTAGCATTAGGCGCAACTCGTTGGGAAGCAACTCATGAGGAAGTTAAAACCGCCCTGAAAACCGGAATGATCCCCACAATTAATTCGATGATGGTGATGGGAATTGTTAGTTTACCTGGTATGATGACGGGTCAAATTTTAGCAGGTGCAAATCCTTTAGATGCGGTACGATATCAGATTATTATTATCTTTGCGATCGCCTCAGCTACAGCTTTAGGAACATTAGGAGTGGTATTATTAGCTTGGCAAGCTTTACTCAATTCTTCCCATCAACTCTGTTTAGATCGTTTGACAAAATGAAACCAGTTTCATAGTATAATAGACTAACTGCATCTTCCTTTTTTAGCGATCACGTCCATAAAAACACAAATCATTGAGTCAGAGTCGAGGGGTGATGATGTGTTCGGCAATGTGGCACTCCACTTTAAGAAAAATTAAGATAAACTATAGATAACCCTCTACTCACAAAACTTTCGGTTCAAAAACAGTCTGTTTTGATACAGAAAAGTTTTTCCTGGGAGTTCTGTCACATCTTCTTTTACTACTGTTCCTCTAATTTATAACCCTAAAAATAGAGGTTTTTAATGCTTGAGGGTTAAGGGAAAAACTGTAATGATCTGAGAAAAACAAACCCGTTTTTTGAGTTCCTCGTATTTCTCTTGTGCCCTTGTTATCTACCCTAACCTTAGTAATGTGCCTGTAGTCCTTAATTAACCTGAAGTGATGATCAATTAATTCGTTCATCCCTACGCGGAAATCAATTGTTTGATCAAAGCAGAGTTGAGTCTAACTGTATAAAAATTCAGAGACTCTTAATAACAAAAGACTACGATTATTCAGTGTTTAAAAATTGAGGAGAATCCTTGAGTATGGGTGCAATCCATAAGCTGGTTAACCAGACTTTAGAACAGGGTTATTTAACCCAAAAGGTTGAAGCAGAACTCAGAGAACTGTTACAAACAACCAAATATAGCCAAGATGATTTTGAAGCGTTTATTCGATTACAAAATGCTGCAATTGATGGATTAGTAAAACAAGAATCCCGTGAACAATTAAAAATCTTAAGCATAGCAATTGCTTGAGAAATAATGGCTCACTAAAACATCCCTTAATTGTCGGGTGCGTCGGCGGAATATTAGATCTTAAAAAATCTAATCATAAATCCGCCGCCCGCACCAACTTTTTTTAATTTCAAACAAAAATTTAGTTGCTGGCGCGAGACCATTAGTGTCAACTTTAACGCTAAAAGTAGGCGATCAAACCATAATTTCCTTGATCTGATCCCAAGTCAATGATCCCCCCTAACCCTGCTTAACAAGCAGGGCTGTTTCATTCTCGGATCTAAAATGCGATCGCCTGAGAATAGAGGGCGGGTTTAGGGAGATAATTACTGATCATTAAAGCTCGTCTCGGAACCCGCCCCTACGGTTTAATTGTTGATTATTGCTCAAATGCGATGCCGCAAGGCGGCGGCTACGCCATCAGATTTTTTCAACAACAAAATGTAGGGGCGGGTTCTGTAATTATCTTCAATTCTAACCAATAATCTGACTAAACCCGCCCATCTTCAATGAGATCGCCTTTTTACTATTAATATGAAATCCCTAAATGATCCCCCCAACTCCCCAGGGCTGTTTCAAAGTCAGATCTAAAATGCGATCGCTAGATGGGTTAACCTCTGAACGGATTGACGCAGGTATTCCAGTAGAACATACTACCAAAAGTTTTGTGATATTATGATCAACGGTATAAGTTTCTAACTAAACTACCTTGAGTGAGATTTGTACGGCAGTTACCCCTGGTCAATCTTTGACCGATTTCCAAAAAACAGGTTTGGAATGGGTAGGGCGTCTACAGGGTGGGCGAGATGTGGTACTGGCCATTGACCTAACCGAAAGCGTTGGTTTGAATGATGAGGGCCACATTCGGTTACGCCAAATTGTTGAAGACAGCTTAAAATCAGGAGATACGGTTTATGTTGTGCCTTTTGCTACAAAAGTTAATCCTTTAGAACCGGAGATTAACCCCCTAAAATTAGAAGCTGCCATTCAGTTTAAGGGGAAAACTGATGTAGAAAAGATTTTGCAAGTGATTCCGTTTCAGGCGAATCTGAATCTGCAAAATACTGATATTCAACGGGCTGAGTTAACCATCTATCAAGGTTTAGCGGATCTGAATCAATGTCGTTTAACCCAGAATCAACCGATTAAACCCCAATCGGTGGTTTGGATTACCGATGCACAACTATTCACGAAATCCCCCGCGAATTCCCAAGAATGGATAGAAACCCCAGGGGACAGTCCCTTTCGAGTGGGAACGTCTCAAGAAACACAACAGCGTCAACAGTGGTTAGAAAAATTACCATTAATCCCCCGTTCTCTCTCAATTAAAACCCAAGATCAGCAAAAATATAACCTGACTATTGTTGATCTTCCCCCCACTGTCCAAGAATTTTGTACTCCTACACCCGGATTAAAACAAACTTGTTTAGTCCCCCCGTATTTATGGAAACAGTTATCCTTACCTGCGTTAACTTTAGTCATCCTAATTCTAGCTAGTATAGGTCTAGGAATTAAAGTTTATTATCTCAATAAAAAATGGAAAATTACTATCAATTTCGCAGATAAAAAAACAGAAGAACAAACCGTTTATCTGCGTAATCATCAAAGAATTTCTATCGGTGAATATGAATCTAACTGCAACCATTCTATTGATACACCAGGAGCAGAAATTCGAGGTTATTTAATGAGGAAAGGAGAAAAATTATATTTAGAACCAACCCCAGATAGTCTCCTTGAATATAACGGTCAAAACCTGACTAAAAAAACACCTATATCCGGTGTTTCATTTCAATTAAATTGTCCCTATTCAAAAACAGGAAATTCTCAAGCCAAAAAGAATTACGAATTTACAATTAAAATTCAAAAATAACCAGGGAGAAATTAATCATGCAATCTAACGACTATCAACTACAAGGAATTCAACGGACAATTTGTATTGGATTAGGAGGAACTGGACGAGACGTTTTAATGCGACTGCGACGGTTAATTGTGGAACAGTATGGGGATTTAACAAAATTGCCAATTGTTAGTTTTGTTCATATTGATACCGATAAAACAGCAACTCAAGGCTCAAGTTTAAAAACAGGTAATACTTATCGGGGTGTTGATTTAAGTTTCCGAGATTCTGAAAAAATTAATGCGATTCTAACCGCCGCCGAAGTGACTAATTTTGTTCAGGGAGTAGAACAGCGTTCTAATTATGATCGTCAAGGGCCTTATGATCATATTTCGCGGTGGTTTCCCCCCCAGTTACTGCGTAATATTAGAGCAGTTGAAGAAGGAGCAAAAGGAATTCGACCTGTGGGAAGATTAGCCTTTTTCCATAATTATCAAAAGATTAGAACCGCCATTGAAACCGCAGAAAGACGAACGATGGGGCATGAAGCTATTCTACTCAAATCAGGATTAAAAGTTGATCCCGGATTAAATATTTTTGTAGTTGGTTCTTTGTGTGGTGGAACCGGAAGCGGAATGTTTTTAGATATAGCCTATAGTTTAAGAAAATTATATGGAGATAAAGGGACTCAATTATTAGGATATTTAGTCATTAGTCCGCAATTATATAGCAATGCTTCCTATATGAATGCTAATACTTATGCCGCCTTAAAAGAATTAAATCATTACAGCAGTCCGGGGACTCGATTTGAAGCCTGTTATGATATGCAAAATTTAGTTCTGGTTAAAGAACCTCGCGCCCCCTTTGATTATACTTATTTAATCTCTAATCAAACTAACGGTGAATATACAATATTAGAACAGCAAAAATTATGTAATGTGATTGCTCATAAAATTGCGTTAGATTTTTTAGGAGAATTAGCACCCGTCGCTAAAGGAATGCGGGATAATTTATTAACCCATTTAATTCAAGCGGATAATCACCCCCGTCCTAATCCTCAAGGGTATTTAACCTTTGGGTTAGCTGCTATTTATTTCCCGCGTGAAATTATTGTTAAAATTGCCTTAAATCGGATTAGTTTAAAACTATTAAATTTTTGGTTAAATGGTGAAGGACAAAGCCCTGACCCCCAATTAATACTTGAACAATTTATGATCAAGTATAAATGGCATAGTGATTCAAAAGAACGGGATGGCTTTACAGAACGATTAACAGAATCCGTTCAAGAAGGGAGTCAAAGTTTTACTAATACCTTGACGAAATGGAGAAACAACTTAATCAACAACAAAATCAATGAATGTAAGAATCGAGAGAATCGTTTGGAATTAAAAACAGATTTATCGTGGCAATTTAGAGCCCAATTTAGAAAGGTTCAGCCGGGAGAAAACGAAACAACGCGAGGGATTTGGTTGACGCGGTTATTACAGATACGCCCCGTTATTACTAAACAGTTAAAAGATCATATTAATGAGTTTATTGCTGAATTGATGACCCCCAGTAATCCTAATTTTTCGATTAAAACTGTTCGGGACTGGTTAGATGCGATGGAAACGGATTTAAACAGTTATCAACGTCAGTTAGAGGAAGAAATTTCTCAAGCTGGAGGAATGAAAAAAATCGAAGATATGGAGAATAAATGGCGAGATATACAACGGGAAATAGATGATATTGAGGAGAAAATAGAACTGCCATTATTTAATAGCAAAAATCGCAATATCCAGAAAAAAGCCGAGAGTGCTGTTAGGAAAATTTTTAAGTTAATTGAAGATAATTTTAAGTTAACAGCGAATCAGGAAGCCTTAAAAATTGTCGGCGATTTGCAAAAATATATTAGAGATTATTCGGTGCAAACCTCCGGTTTTAGCCGAGTTATTGAAAATTGGAAAACTGACTATGAAAAAGAACAGAAAGATCTAATCAATTCTAATTTTAATGAAATGAGTGGAGAGGCAATTTTCGCTCAAGAAGATATTGAAGAATGTTATCAAACCCTCTTGCCAGAGATTAATTTTCGCTCTCAGTTAGTGTTAGTGAGTAAAGATATTACGGAAGCATCAGGTGTGGAAGAATCCCTCTCTTATTTGATGGATCGTAGCACTTTAGAACAACTGAAAACCGAAATTAATCAAGAAATAGATAGTGTATTTGGTTCCCGTAGTAATCAAATTGTCAAATCTGTCATTAAGCGTTTTATCCAAAATTATTCCGCTTCAGTCCGTCCTATCCGTTTAGGGCAAATTATCCAAGAAGCTGAACCTTTATTGCGTTTAAATTCCAGTGATCCTTATTTTTCTAACTTACCTGATAAACTCAAACAATTTATTGGATTTAAAGATACGGACGAATTAGACGTTAACCAATTTAAAAGTATCCTGACTCACGATTTAGGCATCGATCCAACCATCCTAAAACCCTCTCAAGCTGAAGATCAAATTTTAATCGTCAAGGAATATGGCGGGTTTCCTTTAAGATTGATTAATGGTTTAGAAGAAATCAGAAATCATTATATTCGAGAACAAAATCGAGAGGGGTCTTCCTGTCATTCTGATTATCAGATTCAATTTACCGATATTATCCCCCCTGATGCACACTTAATAGAAAAATTGGCAGATGTTTTCTATCCTTGTTTGGCTTTTGAGTTAATTTTTCTAAATCCAGAAACCCAGGTTTTACAGTTGGAATATTATGATGATTTAAGAAGCTGCTATTATACAGCCGAACTCAGTCCAGTTTGGAATCAAAGTTTAGAAGAATTGGCAAATAATCAAGAAATGACAGCCACTTTAAACGAGTTATTAGAGAATGTGATTTCTCAGATTCGGCAAAATTATAATCTTTGGGAAAATAACTATTTACTGAAGCTACAGAAGTTTGTGGATTATGTAGATAAATTACCAGAATCTAGTCCTAATTATTCCTGTAAATCAACGGTTGTCGGTGTTCGAGGAACTATTCTAAAAGAAGGAGTTATTAATCGTTTAATTCAACGAATTAAAGGAATTAAAGGGGAAATTACAAGTCTTCCGTCTTCTGTCAATGACCATCCCCCAGTAAGAGGTCGTGACAGTTTAGAGCGAGAATTGAAGCAGCTACAAAAAGAATTCGACCAGGGAAATTTTAATCAGAGAGGATATGAAGTAAAAAGAAAGGAAATTATGGATAAATATGGTTTATCCTAACAAAAACAGTTGGGTTGTAGAATTTTTAACTCAACCCATGATTGAGTTTTTACCAGACTTATTTTAAATCTTCAGGATGTTGCTATGGCTATTTTTGTTCTCCCTCCTTGGATGTTCGCTCTGATTATTCTGTTTGTGGTTTTACCCTCGTTTATGAGTATGTATTATCGGTTAAATCTCTATCGACATCTCAATGATTTAGCTGATAAAGTTAATCGGGTTATCAGTAAAAATGCGCCTGGAATTCAGCCTAAGATTATCACAATATTAGAACAGAGTTTTAAGCAAGCTAGTCAAAATTTAGAACAGGTGAACACGGGGGCTTTAATTGATCAAGCCTATAGTCAAGAAAAGGTTTTAGGGAAATCCTGTGAACAAATTGATTATTTTTGTCGAATTCTTCCTAACTTACTCCTGGCTTTTGGATTAATTGGAACCTTTATTGGAATTACCATGAATTTGAATTCCTTGAGTCAAGCTATTCTTCAAAATCCAGATCAAACCAAGGATTTCATTCAGTTATTAAAGAAATTGGAAGAACCCCTAAAAGGAATGACGATCGCTTTTTCTACCAGTTTGGCGGGGTTATTCTTTAGTGCTTTGTTAACTATTTTTAACTTTTTTTACAATACCAATTTAGCTAAATATAAATTAATTAATTCTTTGGAACACTACCTCGATAATATTTATTATTCTACATTAGATAATCAAACCAGACTTGATAAAATTGTATCAGGAATGTCGAAGCAGTTTGAGAATTTTTTAACAAAATTTGGTGATACAGTTAGAGATGCTGTAGAATCAGCCATGAGAGATAATATTAAGGAAATTACACAAGCTAATGTAGAAGCGAGTCAACTAGCGCAAAAAGTTTATAATCAATTATCAAATGTAGCTGGAACATTGGATAGAGGGGCGAATAATTTCCAGACTGCAACAGAAGCCTTTGGAAATTCTGTACAAATCAATGATAAAATTGTGGTAAAATTAGAACAGGTTGTAGAAAGTTTTGAACAGAGTCAGGTTCCCCAACAATTATCAACAATAGCTACTAATTTCGGCGATTACCAAAAGAATTTTTCTGACTCTGCATTGGGTTTAGCTCAAACAGTTAAATCTCTGGAAGATACCTTAACTCAACTTCAGAATTTTACTCAACAATTAGTGACGACGGAAGCCAGTTTCACTCAACTAAATCAGAGTTCATTACAAGTTTTTAAATTGCATCAAACTAATCAACAATCTCTCTCTGAGATGATTATTCAACTAAAAGAAGGATCACAGGGATTTGAATTGGCTTCACAAACCTTAGATCAGATCCAAAAACAAATTGTTGATAAATCCGATAGTTTTGTGCAAGTTCAACAAGACTTAAAAACTATCGTTGAAACAATGAATGGTTATACAAATAATGTCAATACAAAAATAGAATATTTAACTAAAGTTCTGGTTAAACTGATCAGAAATCAAGAGAATAGTCATCAATCTTATTCTCAAGCGATCGCAGATAAATTAGACGAATCAATTAAACCTAATGTTCAGTATTTTGTTGAGATGAGATCCGATTTATCACAAGTAATTAAGATTTTACAAGCACAAAATAACCAAACAATTCACTCAGATTTATCACAAGTAATCAAACTTTTACAAGAACAAGATAACCAAACAATTCACTCAGATTTATCACAGTTAATTAAACTATTACAAGAACAAAATAACAGGAGTCAAAATAAGAAAAAATTCAAATTTTGGGGTTTATAAAGAATACCATTAATTGTTGTTATACTTAAAACTATGCGCCGTCCCTCCCAAATTAATAACTCCTCTGAAGATCTAAATATCTGGCAAGCCTTCACAGATTTGATGTCCAATGCTTTTTTAATTATGATTTTGTTTTTATTAATAGGCATTGTTAAATCAGCATCAGATTCCAAAGTAAAAGATCAAACAATAAAAGACTCGAAGACGAAAATTAGCCAATTAGAAACAGAAATTAGACTATTACAATCCCCGCCTGTAATTGTAATTAAAGACTCTGATAAAGATAGCCAGGGACGCTCCTTAAAATTCGAGACGGGTAAGGCGGATTTACCAGAAGGTTTACGATTATTTGTTGAAGGAAATGTTGTTGACAAACTAGAGAAATATTCTCAAGATTATCAAGGTTATGTTGTGGATATAATCGGACATACAGATGGTCAAGAAACTTTTAATCCAGCTAGTAATTTAGATCAGATATTAGAACAAGTTGCAGGGGGATCTCAACCCGTTAAAAACCTTAAACCTGGTTCTAATGCTGATTTGGGATTAATGCGAGCTTTAGCTGTGATGAAAAAACTGCAAGCTATTCAAAAAAAAGGTCGTTTAAAGGGGTTGAACTTTAGAGCTTATTCGGCTGCTCAATTATTCTTACCTTCAGGAGAATATGCTCCCCGTAACCGCAGTTCAGATGAAACTAGGCGAAGGATAGAAATTCGTTTTACTCCCCCAGGAGTAAAAACAGATTAGAGCGATACATGATATAGTTTTCCTGTTGATTGTATTGCAATTAAAAAGATGACTAAACTCAAGAAAATATTCAGTTTTTCCCTATCTACCCTACTGTATGGGATAGGTGGATTAACTTTTTTAGCTACTCCCAAAGCAGAAGCAGCAACAAATTTTAACTGTCCGGGCCAATTTCCTCAAAACAGAATGCAGTTTTCTGTGAGTTATCTTGATGGCCGATTTACAACCATTACGTTAACCCCTCAAAGTGGGCCACCTCGCACCAATCAATTAAGATATGATCGACCCAACGAGCGAGGAGAATTAGTGTATCGGGGGGGTGATATGGGAGGCGCTGATATCATTGTCATCGACTTATCAAAAGGAGCAGTTCAACCGGGTACAGAAGTTTCTGTTTCACTAGATGGACAGTGGGCGAGAGGAACTTGTAGTCTCTAATTCAGTTAACTTTTAAAATAGGACTGACACAGAAACCGAGTTCTGAATAATCAACCCGGTTTCTGGGAATAGGATATGATTTGTCATTTTATGATTGGTGTTCCCGGTTCGGGAAAGTCAACAGTTGCTCAACAACTGGCGGAACTTACGCAGGGTTTAATTATTTCTACCGATCGCATTCGAGAACAACTTTATGGGGATGAAATTATTCAGGGGAATTGGTTAGAAATTGAAGGGGAAGTCTTGCGAGAAATGGAAAAGGCGATCGCGTCTTCTCAACCGATTATTTATGATGCGACCAATGTTTATCGACATTGGCGACTCGAACTATTAGAAAAAATTGCCTTAATTTCTCCTGAAATTCCTCGTGTTTGGGTAGCTTGGGTATTAGAAACCCCGATAGAAACTTGCAAACAGTGGAATCAAAATCGCTCTCGTCAGGTTCCTGAATCTATTATTGAACAGATGGGGAATGCGATCGCCAATTGTCCTCCGACTCCCTCCGAAGGATTTATCAAAGTTTATTATTTAAAACCAGGCTATTTCGACTTAAAAACGCTACTAATATTATCCTAAACCGGGTTAATATTCCAAATAGTCTGACAATAGGTTTGGACAATTTCATCAGAAGAAAAACGACCTAGACGAGCCACATTTAAAATAGACATTTGCGTCCATTTTTCCCAGTTTCGATAGGTTTTGCTGACTTGATCTTGACAATCCAAATAGGATTGATAATCGGCAAAAATCATATATTCATCATGATATAATAAGGCATCAATTAACGTTTTGAATAGATTCGGATCACCTTGGGAAAAATAACCCGATGCAATTTGATCAATACTTTCCCGCAAGCTTTCGTTAGTATGATAATAACTCCAAGGATTATACCCTTTAGCTTTTAAAGCTTCAGTTTCGGGTAAACTTAAGCCAAAATCAAAGAAATTTTCGGCTCCGACTGCGTTGCGTAATTCTTCGCTGGCTCCATCGACAATTCCCATTGTTAACGCGCCATTAAAGGCGGGTTTTAAAATTGCAATTCCTGCCGATTTTTTACCCGCCATTGCTAAATGTTCAGACACATCTGCTGCGGGATAGATGCGTTCACTTAAAGTGGGAGTAACATTGGGAATAAATACTACTTTTAAGCGATCGCCAATAATCGGATCGGAATTAACCACTTGACCCACCGCATGAATTAATTTAATCATCAATTTCCCCATCACATAACCGGGGGCTGTTTTTCCGCCAAAAATAAACGTTTGGGGAACATAATCTAAGTCAGGATTTTTGCGAATTTGATTGTAGAGGGCAATAATTTTAAACACATTCAAATGCTGGCGTTTATATTCTTGAATTCGTTCAATTTGAATATCAAAAATAGAATCGGGATTCACCATAATCCCACAATTTTGTTCAATATAATTAGCCAGTTGTCGTTTATTTTCCTGTTTAATATTTCGCCAAGCTAAACGAAATTCTACCTGATCCATTTCCGCTTCTAAACGATGCAGATCGGCTAAATTTTTGATCCAGCTATTCCCAATTTTATAAGTAATTAATTCTGTTAAACGAGGATTTGCTAAAACCAACCAACGCCGAGGGGTAATTCCACTGCTAATCGCCCGAAATTTTTCCGGGGTTAATTCATAAAAATCAGGAATAATAGATTGCTTTAATCGTTCTGTTTGCCAAAGAGAAATCCCATTAATTGCATAACTTCCCACACAAGCTAAGTGTGCCATGCGGACATACCGTTCTCCAGTTTCATCAATTAAGGATAATCGGGCTAATTTGGTAAAATCCCCCGGATATTGACTCCGAACTTTAATCAAAAATCGATTATTAATTTCATAGATAATTTCTAAATGACGGGGTAATAAACTCCCTAACAATCCAATCGCCCATTTCCCTTGAACTTCGGGTGATAGTGTAGGATTGAGATAAGTAAAAGTTTGCCGTGTAATTGACCAAGCTTGTTCCCAATCCAAGGCATATTCATCAATAAATAATCGCATTAATTCTGCAATTGCGATGGCACTGGGAGTATCATGAAGTTGAACGGCATAACGTCTATAAAAGGTGTCTAAACTCTCTCCTGTTGCTAAATGATTCCGAATCATATCTTGTAGAGAACAGGACACTAAAAAGAATTGTTGTTCTAAACGTAATTGTTTTTCTTGAATCAGTTCATCATGGGGATATAATACTTTGGTGAGTAATTCGACAAAGGGTTTTTCCAGAACGGTTCCATAATAATCCCCAATATTAAAATCTTGATAATTTAAGGAAACAATCGGTTCTGCTTTCCACAGTCGCAAGGTATTAATTCTCTGGCTTTGATAACCGGAAATCGGGGTATCATAGGGAACGCCTTTAATACAACGATGGCCAATCCAACGCACTCGATAGCGTCCTTGATCATCATAATAGGCTTCGGTATGACCGCCTAATTTTACATTTACCGTTGCTTCTGGACGCTCAATTTCCCAAGGATTTCCATACCGTAACCATTTATCAATTTTTTCAACTTGCCAACCATTGCGAATTTCTTGATCAAAACTGCCAAATTCGTAGTGAATTCCATAGGCTATAGCAGGAAGATTCAAGGTAGAGAGGGAGTCTAATTCATTAACAGGTAATTGGGCAACATTACCATATCCTAAACTGGGTTCTATTTCTTGATCAATTAATTCTTGTAAATTTAAGTTAAAGGTTTCAAGACATTGTTGTATTGGTTCCCATATATTGAGATTGATCAGATGATTAGCGAGATGGCATCCTAATGAATATTCGGCGGAAAAATAGCAAACCTGTTTAACATGATTTTGAGCGTCGGTTTGAGTTGTTTTGACCCAAGAAGGCATTAATAATTGTCGAATGGTATAGGCTAAGGCTTGATATAATTCTTGGGGGGTTGCCGTTGTCGGTAATTTACCCTGAAGATAGAGCAGGTTAGCCGCAAAGTTTCGTTGTAAATGCTCTAAAGAAATTGCAGTTTCAGGATCACCTGCCATTAAATCGTTCAAAATAGAATCGGGAAATGGATTCATATCGGCAAAATAATCACCCGTGAGGGTAGAGATTGTTTAAGTTTAATAGGTACAATGATAAAACTTTATGGCGCGTCAGTCATCCTAGAATATAAAGTAGAGAGACGCGCCGTGGCACGTCTCTACATTTTCCCCTAGAGTTTTGATTTTTTAAACCGTTGCGAAATGAAAGGATACCCCCAACCCAGCCGCCATTTCTTCGGCGGTAATTTGACCATCGTTATCTTGATCCAGAGCATCAAATACGGCATCAGTTCCTGACCATTCTTCACGGGTAATATAGCCATCTCCATCTAAATCATACGCCCGGAAAATGTCTTCGGCCGCATGGCTAATCACTTCTTTTCCTTCTAAACGAGCTAGGCGTTCAGTTAAGAATTTTTCTAAGGCTTCTAAGGCTTTAGAAAACCCTTTAATTCCTTCTTCTAACTTCTCTGAAGCCATGGCATCTTCGGCGTGCATTCGGTTAAAAGTGTCTTGATCAATCGAGATTTTTTCCATCTCAAATGTCCCTACAGTTTTGGGGTCAAGTTTGCGGGGTAAGTCACCAATAGTAGATTGTAATTCTTCTAATAAGGCGGGAGAAATCGTTAATAAATCACAACCTGCTAACTCGGTAATTTCCCCAATATTACGGAAACTTGCCCCCATGACTTCTGTTTGATAACCGAATTTTTTATAATAGTTATAAATTCGGGTCACAGATAACACGCCAGGGTCTTCCTCTGGAGGATAGGAATCTCGCCCGGTGTCTTTTTTATACCAATCTAAAATCCGCCCCACAAAGGGAGAAATTAAGGTAGCCCCGGCTTCAGCACAGGCGATGGCTTGATGAATGCCAAATAATAGGGTTAAATTACAATGAATCCCTTCTTTTTCGAGAACTTCTCCGGCTTTAATTCCTTCCCAAGTGGAGGCAATTTTAATTAAAATGCGATCGCGGGAAATTCCAGCTGCTTCATATTGATCAATCAGATAACGACCTTTAGCAATAGTGGCTTCGGTATCATAAGATAACCGAGCATCGACTTCCGTTGACACCCGCCCCGGAATAATTGCTAATATTTTTAATCCAAAGGCAACGGCTAACCGTTCAAAGGCTAAGGTTGCTACTTCTGAAGCGGAAGCACTCTCCCCTAACTCCTGACGAGCTTTTTTGAGGGTATCATCCACAATTTCCTCATATTGAGGCATTTGGGCGGCGGCGGTAATTAAGGAGGGGTTTGTGGTTGCATCTCTGGGGGTGTAGATTTCAATGGCTTGGATATCTCCGGTATCCGCCACTACAACAGTCATGTCCCGCAGTTGTTCTAGTAGAGTTTGTCCCATTAGTTTCCGTCCTTTATTTAGGTCATTAACAGTTAACGGTCGGCTGTTTCCATATAAAGTAAAGTATATCAAATCTGTTTTTTTTTTGACACTCTACTAAATGCCTCAATCTTGATAGAATCTCAACAATTTCGATCAAGAGTTTTATTATTATAAACGATATAAAAAATCTGAGGTTAATCTTTATAAAAAAATTAGGATCGCTAAAAATCGGGTGCGTCAGCGTTGTTTGACACACCCGCAGATAGATTTTAGATAATTCTACCTATTAATCCTTGATTTTATTAGACAGAATTGGATTAAAAAATCGGATTAAACCGTCACGCCTCGGCTACTGAGAACCTCTTGTAATTGAGCTTCTTCATCTTTACTCAGAGAGGTTCTTAACACGGTTCCGCCATAAGGTGCGATTTCTTCTAACACTTTATCTGGGGTAACTTTCCGCACTAAAACAAACAGAGCAGAGGTTCCCGGTTGCAGGGTTTCCCCTAAAGATTTCATAAAGTTATCATCAACACCAATATCACTTAAGGCACCACTGGCGGCTCCGGCGGCGGCCCCTACTGCGGCTCCTAACAGGGGACTAAGGAATAAAGTTCCAATTAATAAACCCCAAAACCCGCCACTGACTGCACCCGCAGTGGTTAAGTCAACGGCTTGCTTGAGTTTAACTTTGCCTTCAGCATTCTTGACAATCACCGCAGCGTCTTCTAACTCGATTAAATGTTCTTTTTGTAATTTAATCAAAGTCAGACGGACTTCTTCGGCTTTGTATTCGCTATCGTAAGCGATCGCAATTAAGTCACTCATGGTTAAAAATCATAAAATTAGTCATCAACAGTTTAGCACAAAATCGCTTTTTTGCCCCGACTAAAAAAGGGAGGAGCGGGTTTATTAGACTTAACATGGGGATGTGATCAATTGTCTCGAACCCGCCCCTACAATTTGTTTTAAAAGGGCGATCGCATTTCTAAACCTCTGATCAATTCAATCGTAATTCTGTAGGGGCGGGTTCTGAAAAAATATTTGATTATAATCAATCAGCTTACTAAACCCGCCCGGCTGTACTATTTTATCCCCTTGAGCTATTGTAAAATCAGTCTGCAAGCTAACAGAAACCGGGTTTCTAGGAACTTAGTCTGGGTATACAGAAACCGGGTTTCTGAAGTTATCTTGATTTCTCACAACAAATCCAACAGAGAAACCCGGTTTCTAGAAATTTAAAACGGCCATTTCCAATTCACAATTTCATCTTTGTCCATGCCATGTTCATAGGCATAATTGACATTTTCGATGATAGCATTTTTCATGCGTTCCCGAACATAAGCCGCCGCCGAACCTAATTTAGGTACTCGGTCAATGACATCCATCACCAAATTAAAACGGTCAACTTGGTTATTAATCGCCAACTCTAAAGGCGTATTAATATTCCCCTTCTCTTTATACCCTCTAACGTGCAAATTCGGGTGATTTGTCCGCCGATAAGCTAACTTGTGAATTAACCAAGGATAGCCATGAAAATTAAAGATAATCGGTTTATCTGTTGTAAACAAACTATCAAAATCTCGGTCAGATAAACCGTGAGGATGTTCCGAATCCGGTTGTAACTTGAATAAATCTACCACGTTCACAAACCGAACTTTTAAATCCGGTATTTCTTCCCGTAAAATAGCCGTTGCTGCTAAAGATTCCATTGTCGCCACATCGCCACAACTCGCCATAATTACATCAGGAATATCCGGGTCTTTTCCGCAATCATCACTGCTTGCCCATTCCCAAATGCCAATGCCTTTAGTACAATGTTTAATGGCTTCATCCATTGTTAAAAATTGCAGATGTTTCTGTTTATCCGCAACAATCACATTGATATAATCCGTACTCTTTAAACAATGGTCAGCAACGGATAATAAACAGTTAGCATCGGGGGGTAAATAAATCCGAGTCACACTGGCGCTTTTATTTGTTACCACATCTAAAAATCCGGGGTCTTGATGACTAAACCCGTTATGATCTTGACGCCAAACCGTTGAAGACAAGAGAATATTTAACGAAGAAATCGGCGATCGCCAGGGTACTTCATTTTTGCAAATATCCAACCATTTCGCGTGTTGGTTGAACATGGAATCAATCACGTGAGCAAAGGCTTCATAAGTATGGAAAAATCCATGACGTCCGGTGAGCAAATACCCTTCTAACCAGCCTTCTAAGGTATGCTCACTCAACATTTCCATCACCCGGCCGTCGGTAGCTAACTCACTTCCGTCTAAATCTTCCGGGTAAAAATCCCCCATCCAGATTTTTTTACTAACCTCATATATCGGATTTAAACGATTAGAGGCGGTTTCATCGGGGCCAAATACCCGGAAATTCTGCATATTATTCCGCATCACATCCCGGAGGAAATTGCCCAAAAGCTTTGTATTTTCTACTTCCGACTTCCCTGGATGTTCCACAGAAACCCCATATTGTCGGAAATCGGGTAATTTTAAATCTTTTCGCAGTGCCCCTCCGTTGGCGTGGGGGCTCGCACTCATCCGCTTGGTTCCTTGGGGGGCTAAAGCCTTGAGTTCAGGAATTAAACGGCCGTTTTCACCAAATAATTCTTCCGGTTTATAACTCCGCATCCAATCTTCTAATAACTGAAGATGGGGCGGGTTGGTGGTGACATCAGCCATCGGGACTTGGTGTGCTCGCCAGAAGCCTTCAACTTTATGACCATCCACCTCCGCAGGGCCCGTCCAACCTTTGGGACTCCGCAAGACAATCATCGGCCACATCGGACGTTTAGCCGTACCCGTTGACCGCGCTTCTGCTTGAATAGTTTTAATTTCCGTAATGGATTCTTCTAATATAGCTGCCATTTTCTGGTGCATTAAGGTCGGGTCTGACCCTTCGACAAAATAGGGTTTATAGCCATAACCTTTAAACAGCGCTTCTAATTCCTCATGGCTAATCCGCGATAAAATAGTCGGGTTGGCAATTTTATACCCATTCAAATGTAGAACAGGCAACACCGCCCCATCTCGAATCGGATTCAAAAATTTGTTAGAATGCCAAGCAGTGGCTAAAGCTCCGGTTTCGGCTTCTCCATCCCCCACCACACAAACGGAGATTAAGTCGGGGTTATCAAATACAGACCCATAAGCATGAGATAAACTATAGCCTAACTCCCCTCCTTCATGAATAGAACCGGGGGTTTCCGGGGTGCAGTGGCTACCAATACCGCCAGGAAACGAAAACTGTTTGAAGAATTTTTCCATCCCCTCGGCGTCTTCGCTAATATTGGGGTAAATTTCCGAGTAGGTTCCTTCTAAGTAAACCGGGCCTAATACCCCTGGTGCGCCGTGACCTGGGCCAGCGAGATAAATCATATCCAGGTCGTATTTTTTAATCAGGCGGTTGAGGTGAATGTAGATAAAGCTCAACCCCGGACTTGAACCCCAATGTCCTAGTAACCGATGTTTAACGTCTGAGGGTTTTAGGGGTTGTTTTAATAGAGGATTTTCGCGTAGATAAATCATACCAACGGCGAGGTAATTACAAGCTCGCCAGTAAGCATTAATCTGATGTAGTTCCTCCTCATTCAAAGGGTTATTCAACTCAAGGGGTTTATCTGGTGCAGCTACCATAAGTCCTGACCGTTATAAAGGGTTTTCGTTTTTCAACTTTTGAGAGCATAGGATATATTGAAAACGGCGGTTTGCGGTTTTGTATATACCCTATTGTTGAAAATTTGGTTAAATGATAGCACTGAATCTTGATTTGAGAGACATACTATTTTTATTCTTCTTGTTTTTTTAAGATTTGGCTGGGTTAACCCTTATAATAATGAGTAAACTTTAACAAAAGATTAAAATTTTATTTAAAAAAAGTTAAAGATTTTCTCTCGATCTGAGAAACTCAAGCTGATATGTTAAGCTAACGGCAACCTGAAGGTATGGGGAAAATTTAAACAACTGTTAAACTCAATATCTATATTCAGGAATAGGCTTTAAGGAGGAGTTCACCCTGATTGTTAACAGTATCCTATTATTCACTTAAAATTATGAGCGTTAAACTGTACTTTCTTCGACATGGAGAAACCACCTATAGTCAACAAGGCGGTTATTGTGGAAATTTAGATCCAGATTTAACCGAAAATGGTTTAAAGATGGCGGATCAATTTGCGACATCTTACCAGAATTTGCCTTGGGTTGCTGCATTTGTGAGTCCGATGAAACGAACAATTACAACAGCAAAACCGTTGTGTGAGGCGGTGGGTTTAGAAATGCAATTTCGAGAGGGTTTAAAAGAAATTGCTTATGGAGAATGGGAAGGACAACTTCCCCAAACCGTGAATCAAAATTACCATGATGATTATGTTCGTTGGTTAACAGATCCGGGTTGGAATGCACCGACAGGAGGAGAAAAAGGGGTTGATATTGCTCGGCGTTCTGCTCCCGTGCTTCAAGAAATAGAAGAACGATATCAATCAGGGAATATTTTAATTGTATCTCATAAAGCCACGATTAGAATTATGTTATGTGAATTATTAGGAATTGATATTGGTAGATTCCGCGATCGCATTGCCATGCCCACAGGGGCTGTTAGTATAGTAGAATTATCTGCTCATGGGCCGTTATTACACGCTTTAGCTGATCGATGTCATTTAGATCAAAGCTTACGTTCTTCTATTGGAACTTAAAACCCGGATTTAAGGGATTAATGGGATTGCACATAAAATTTAGTTTATGTTTTCGGCTTTGAGTTAAATTAATGATATTATTACTTATCTTAATTTTTACCGAATTTACCCTATGAAAATTTTAGTATTAAATGCGGGTTCAAGTTCTCAAAAAAGCTGTTTGTATGAAATTACAAAATCTACGTTACCCGACTATCCCTTACACCCGATTTGGGAAGCGAGTATTGATTGGACAGGATCACAGGAATTGGGTTTAATGACTGTCAAAAAACCAGGGGTAAAACAAGAGTATTCCTTAGATTTGAAATCCAAGCAAGAAGCACTCTCTCAAATGTTTAATACCCTAATTTCAGGGGAAACAAAAGTTTTAAATCACCTTTCAGAAATTAATATTGTCGGTCATCGCGTCGTCCATGGCGGCTCAGATTATTCGGAAGCAATATTAATTGATGAAAAAGTTAAGGAAACTATTCAGTCTTTAATTCCTCTGGCTCCTAGTCACAACCCCGCCCATTTAGAAGGAATTGAAGCCGTTGAAACTCTATTAGGAACTGTCCCCCAAGTTGCAGTATTTGATACCGCTTTTCATCGAAAAATGCCCGATTATGTAACAATTTATCCGATTCCTTATCACTATTTAAAAGAAGGAATTAAACGCTATGGATTTCATGGAACAAGCCATAAATATTGTGCGAAACAAACGGCTAAAATCCTCGATAAACCCTTAGAACTCTTAAAAATAATTACCTGTCATTTAGGAAATGGATGTTCCTTAGCTGCAATTCAAGATGGGATTAGTATTAATACTACTATGGGATTTACCCCCCTAGAAGGATTAATGATGGGAACCCGAAGCGGTTCAATTGATCCGTCTATTGTCTTATATTTACAAGGAAAATATCAATATGATGTGCATCAAATTAATCAAATTTTAAATAAAGAATCGGGGTTAAAAGGAATTGTGGGGGAGTCGGGAGATCTGCGATATATTTTAGCAGAAATCAAAGCCGGAAATGCTCAAGCTAAACTCGCCTTTGAAATGTATATTCATCGCTTAAAAATGGGAATTGGGCAAATGTTAGCGAGTTTAGGGGGTTTAGATGCGTTAGTATTTACCGCCGGAGTCGGAGAACACGCCGAAAAAGTTCGAGAAGCCGCTTGTCAAGGATGGGAGTTTTTAGGGTTAAAATTAGACTTAGAAAAAAATTCTTCTAACCCCGTTGATCAAGAGATTTCTACATCGGATTCTCAAGTTAAAATATTAGTAGTTCATACGGAGGAAGATTGGGCGATCGCAACGGAATGTTGGCATTTATTTAATTGCTATTAATGACAGTTTACTATTTTCTGTAAATATCATTAAATCACGGTAAGCGTAACACTAATATATCAAAAATAGGCGATCGCATTTTAAACCTAAAAACGCGATCGCTTTAATTAATAGGATTATTGAAGTTATCATCCCGTCAGATTAACAGCCTAAATTATTTTATCGGGTTATATTCGGCTAATAACTTTTCTAATTTAGCTTGATCAACTTTAGATAATAATTTATCGGCTTCATGATTATCTCGAACCGTTTTAGCTAACGTAAAAGAAGACCCCACCGAAAAGGTTAAACCCATTCCCATAAATCCTTTCACCCAAATATCAACCGGAAGGTAAGCAATTCCAATAGCAGTTGTAGATACAGCCAGAATAAAAGATAGCCAAACTTGAAGAATCCAAGCGGATGTATCTTTTTGTGCTAACATTTGTTTATTACTCATAATTATTACTTCCTTGGGGTGTTAGTTTAGTTAGATTTTAGTTGTGATCAACAAAAACCCTCACAAGTTATGGACAGTTTAAGAAACTGTACACTACCCTCTTGTGTAAAGCGAACATCCTTGCTTAAATAATTGTGGTTAACCCGCACGAAACCAACCATTAAGGGTAAAGCGTCCATCTTCAAACCGTCGGGACGGACAACTAACAGGCATGACCTCATGTTTGCAACGACTATCAAAAAAAACGATACTATTATTATGGGGTTCAATATCAATAAATTCCCGTTCATTTAAGGCATAACTATTATTCCATTCCGTTGCATACAGTCTTAAATTTCCTCCCGAAAAGTTTTTGGGTTGTTTATGAAAATAATAGACATAACTAATGACGCGAGTATCGGTTTCAGGACTCCCAGAATCATTATGAATTTTATAGAAACATCCATCATTATGAGCAGTTAATTGCATTTCAACTTGAGAAACTGTAAAGGGAGAAAAGTTTAACTGAGTCAGAACAGAAGGAATTGTAGCCATTAGTTTTTTGCGAAGCAATTCATAAAAACCAGGAAATAATGTTGCATATAAAATAGAAGATTTGCGATAATTAATAGCTTTAGTTGTTGTTTTAGAATCAACAAATTTACTCGATTGTTTTAAAGCAATTTTTAAGGCTTCTCGATTTTCTTGGGGGGTTAAAAAGTTTTCAATTTGGACATAATTTGCCGGGAGAATTGTAATATTGTTTTCAACAACCTTCGGGGTTGAATTAGGTGATATTTCTGGCGTTGAGGATAGCAAAGAAGATGATTTTAAAGATTCCATTAAAGTAACAGAAGAACATTCTGCCATTTCTAATATTTTTAAGGCTATATTTGCTCGTTCTGAAGGGTTGATTTTTTCATCTTGTAGCAGGGTTTCTAAGGTTTTAATTGACTGATTGATTAAATTTTGAAGTTGGTCTGTGGAAATTAGAGAAGGGGTTGTAGAAGGGATAGTATTCATACAGAGTTCGAGCAAATAGTGCTAGAAAGCTATTCTCTCTATGGTGACACAAATTTTATGTTAACGGTAGAGACGTGCTATAGCACGTCTCTACGAGCGGTTAAATTTCGTCCCAACCACTGACGCCGGAAGACATCACATAACTGGTGACGCTGGCTTCAAAGAAATTGGCTTTAGTATGCGCTTCTTTTTTGGTATCCGAGAAGCGTTCTAAATGGGTATAGGGACTTTTGCTGTACTTTTTATCGGGATAAAGCGGTTCTAAACCGATAGAACGCAACCGAATATTTGCTAGATATTTGGTGTATTGTTCGGTGCTATATTCGGTGATTCCTAAGATATTATTTCCCACAATATGATTAGTCCATTTACATTCATGTTCAACGGCTGTATTGAACATTTCATAAATTTGATCAACCGAATGGGTAAACACTTGCATGGCTTCAGGAATCAATTTTTGGAATAACCGAACATGACTCAATTCGTCCCTATTAATCATTTTGAAAATATCAGCAGATCCCGGCATTAACATCCGTGACGCTAAATTGTAGAAGTAGATAACGCTACTACCCATCCTTTCAGTAGGGGCTAGAACATACCATTATCTTTTATCTTAAACGAATAAAAGATACTCACCCTCTGTTCGTTGAACCTTCTCCTTTTATGCGGAGCTTGGCTGCTGATTACCCATTGTAAAGATTAGATCCCTTGCGGCTTCCAATCAATCCTTTAACTTTTTTCTGCTCTCGCACCTGGCGCGCTTATCATTTCTAATTTCGCTTTGGTATAAAGGCTTTAGGGAGTTCCAGCAATTTGATGAGTTTTCACTAACATCTCGCGGTGCTAGGGGGCCATTAATTTAACCCATTGTAGAAGTAAAGTCCTTCTAACATATAATCGGCTAACAGAGCAATGAAATAGTTTTCAGCAGTGGAATCATCAATATATTTTTGATAAATCCCAGCGATAAATTCACAGCGATCGCGTAAGACACGATCGGTTTTCCAAAACTCATAAACAAAGGTTCTCCGATCAGATGGAATCATCGTTTCAATCATGTATTGATAACTCTGATTGTGCATTGCCTCTTGAGAAGTTTGTTCTGCCATACACAGACTAATTTCTGGGGCAGTTACACAACTTTTGAGGTGAGGAATAGTTAAACTAAGCAATAACCTCACGATTACTGCTCGTCTTCAGAACCGGACTTGAGACTTTCACCTCATCCGGCTCCTCAATGATTTGGCTCTTATCATGAGTACCTTGAGAACTGCCATCTCTGACGGTTTTCTTGTCGTGGCAATGTCGATGTAGAAGTTGAAGGTTTTTGTACTCATCTTTTCCACCTTTTGACAGGGGAAGGATGTGGTCGATTTCTAGTACATCTTCTTCTTTAATGTACAATCCGCATTCTGGGCATTTCCCTTTTTGTTTCTTTAAGAGTATTGCTACTCTTTTAGGAACTTCCGGGTGTTTACCCATTCTTTGACTCCAGTATTTCCAGTTACCATCATAGGGCGATAGATTTTCTTTAACTTTGACATGAGATTTTATAGGAGTATCCGCATGGAGTAGTAGTCGAGTTAATTTATCTTCCTTACGACTAGCAAATACCCAGTTTCTATTTCCCTCAGAATGCCAATATCTATCTGCGACCCATTTATCAGTTTTATTCTGATGACGGTGTTTACCCCAGCTTAACAATTTGTAGAATATAAGATGATCTAATTTAGCGTAGATATCTTTACTCACAACACCAGAAAAATAATTGCACCATCCCCGGATTATCGGGTTTAAGTTATCAATCAGAGCCTTTTGGGGTGCTGATTGATGTTTGTCAATAATTTCACTGATGTTTTGATAATATTCCTTAATCGATTGCCGACTGGGTTTGATGAGGGTTTTGTACCCTAGTAATCGTCCACCTTTTGTGGTTTTTCCAGAGTGATATTTTCCGACTTTGTATTGTCGAATATTAAACCCTAGAAAATCAAATCCGGGTTCTTGATTCTCATATAGGTTAAGAGTATGAGTCATTCTGGTTTTACTAGGTTTCAATTCCAATCCCATGCCTTTTAACCATTCAGAAATTATTTCTTGACATCGTTGGACAATGGTTATGTCTTCGTGAAGAATCACAAAGTCATCGGCATATCGGATTAAGCTTATTGCCTTGGCTTTGTCTCTGGGTGATAATTTCCCTGGTAAAGTTTTAACAAATTCCTTAATCTGATATTCCATCCCATGAAGGGCGATGTTAGCCAGAAGTGGAGAAATGACCCCGCCCTGTGGCGTACCCTTTGATGTCGGGAACAATTGCTTACCATCCATGACTCCGCTTTTCAGCCAAGCCCGAATTTGTCTTCGTAATTTTGGATAGGTATTGAGTTTATCGAGCAATTGTTCATGGTCGATACCATCAAAGCATTGAGCGATATCGGCATCAAGCACAAATTTGGGTTTTTGCTTGATGACAATAAAGATTGCTTGGATTGCATCATGGCATGAGCGTCCTGGTCTGAACCCATAAGAATTAGGTTCAAATCGCGCTTCCCATTCGGGTTCTAATCCTAGTTTGACTAGGGCTTGTAATGCGCGGTCATATATTGTTGGTATTCCCAAAGGTCTTTTTTCGACCTTCGGTTTAGGTATCCATACCCGCCGCATTGGTTTGACTTTTGACCCAAGTTTCAGGTTTTTTACCAGATTTAGACGTTGTTTAGGGGTTAATGATTTAATCCCATCAACACCTGCTGTCTTTTTACCTTGGTTATCCTGAGTCACCTTTCTGACCGCCAGCATTTTTGCTGACCAGGACTTCATCAATGTTTTCTGGAGTCTGCGAACGACTTTAACATCACCACGACTTGAGGCTCGATAGATTCTCTTTTGCAGCTTATAAATCCGGCGTTCCAGCTTGCGCCAGTTTACCTGATTCCATTCCACCGTAGTCTTTAAACTCGTATTAGACATATTTACTACTTATTGAAACTCTACCTTCCAAATCATCGTGAGTCTGTTTGCATATCTCAGGCATTACTCTGAGCTTTCGCTTCTGACTCAATCCTTCCGACTCGCTGCATCCGGTTAGCACCTACTCGGAATATTCGACCTTTCCGAGAGCATACGAGGGGTTACTTCGTTCCAAATGACCATTTTATGTACCTTTAGAGTGATGCTCTACGCCGGGTTTATGGGAAGTGCAGGATGGTCTATTGCAAATTAGCCACCTCCATTAGCCTTTGTCTTTTTGACTCCAGGGTATCAGCCCTATTTCCCTGGTTCCAAATTACGACGCTTCAAACACATCTTCGTTGACTACTCATGGGTACTTTGCTCAACAGTTATCGGTTACGCTGATTCAGCTAGGCTTCCGATAGTCTGCCTTTTCACCCCGCTTTACGGATTGATGGCTAGTCGCTACCGTAGGGGTAATGCTGTCACTCTTGCACCTAGAGGGTAGGATTTTCACCTACATGGTCACTTAGTTGTCAAGGTTTTTCCAACCTTGCCGACTCCACATCAATCTTAGAGACTGACTTTTGAGCCGAACGAATCGCACTTGCAGGTTTGAATGGAATCTAAAAACGTCAAATAGGATAAAATTCCATCAAATGCCCAGCGTTCATCGGGAGTTAAATTAACATAATCCACGACATCCTGAGTAATATCTAATTTTTCAGGAACCCAGAAATTCTCCCGCATTTGTTTATACAAACTGACAGCCCAGGAATAACGCACATCATTAAGTTGCATTAAATTTGTGGTTTCCCCAAACCAAATTGAACGATGAGCAATATCATCATTTCCATTGGGGTTAAAAATGGGATTTATGGGCATTTTCAAGGGTTTTTGATGCCCACTTTTATCCATTGCTGATGATGAAAACAAATCTAGGGTCATAGTTGTAAAATAGAGTAGTGCAAGATTACTTTATCTTACAAGTATGACATAGCGCTATAGGCTTAACAATTTAACGGTTAGTTTGCACAAGCAACGCAACCATCATCGGCTTCTTTGAAGCTGTCGCGCTGTACAGTCCTGACATAATAAACGGCTTTACACCCTTGTTGCCAAGCTAAGATTAATGTATCAAAAATATCTTTAGCTTTCAGAGTCCGATCAGGCTCATCGGGGAAATAAATTCCTTCGTTGAGATTAAACATTAATTCCATTGAAATTCCGGTATCAATCCATTGTTGAACAGTCGCAACTGCTTTCACAACAATTTGTTGATTTAGGCTTTTATTTTCCGGGTAAAACCAGAAATGATCCCGCAAGAAAGGCGGAGCAATGGGTACGGTTCCTTTTGCCCATTTGTCATAGAAAAAACGACTATAACAAGGTAAAATACTAGCAGTACATCCTTGCACTAAAGAAGAAGATGTGTTAGGAGCGATCGCGGTAATATGAGAATTCCGAATCCCATATTGTTGAATCTCTAAACTCAATTTTTGCCAGCGTTCTTTATTCCCAGCGTGTTGTAAAAACCACTCTACGGGTTTCGCTCCAATTAACTTTCCTTGACTCCAAGTGCTACCTTTAAAGGCTGGATAAGCGCCTCGTTCTTTTGCCAATTCCATTGAGGTTTGAGTACAATAGAAACCGATATCTTCAAATAGATGACTAATTTCGGTTAAATGATTATAGGTTAAGCGATTTTTGGCTAACCAATCTGCTAAACCCATCGCTCCAACCCCAATAGTACGATATTTTTGATTATGGTGTTTACTGGCTTCAAAGGGTGTATTAGTAATTTCAATGGTATTGTCTAACATTCGCACCGCAATTTCACAGATTTCTGGGAGTTCTTCGGGTTCAATATTAGCCAAATTCAAGGAATCTAAATTGCAAGTGTGTGCTTCCTCTCCGGGTTTAACATTACTCCACGATTCTTGACATAAATTCCCCCCCGGAATATACCCTTCGTGTTGATTTGGATTAGCTCGATTTGAGGTATCTTTAAACCATAAATAGGGCATTCCCGTTTCCACTTGCGATCGCATAATTAACTTGAACAGTTCTCTAGCATTTACCTTTCTATAAAGGGTAATTTCTGTATCTAAATTTTCTTCTATTTTTTGATAAGCACTTTCAAAAGCATCCCCCCAAGTTTCTGCTAATTCAATCCCTAATTTTTCCCTAATTTCATAGGGATCAATCAGTGTCCAATCTTCCCGATTAATCACCCGGCGCATGAATTCATCGGAGATGACTAATTGCGGAAAAATATCATACGCTTTGCGACGTTGATCCCCATTTTCCGTTTGCATTTCCAGAAATTCGGAAACATCTAAATGCCAGATATCTAAACTAACCGTAATTGCTCCCGCCCGACGACCTCCTTGGTTAACCGCGATCGCAGTATCATTTAATAACTTAATCCAAGGAATAACACCCCCAGAGGTGTTTTGTTTCCCCATAACCCAACTTCCTGTCGCCCGAACTCGACTAACATTTGTTCCTACACCCCCGCCATTTTTAGAAATCCTAGCAGCATCTTTAATCGTGTCAAAAATGCTTTCTAAATTATCATCCATTGCTGTAATAAAACAGCTACTCAATGAACCATGAGGAATCCTTAAATTAGCTAAAATGGGTGTGGCTAATGAAATTTTCCGTTGAGCGATCGCTTGATAAAATTTTCGCGCCCAGAATAAACGATTTTCAGATGTTTCAACAATTGCTAATAGTAATGCACAGGTTAATAAAGCTTCCTGGGGTAATTCCTCAGACAATAAATAGCGTTTACTTAACAAAACCGCCCCAGCATAATCATAATCTTTATCCCATTCGGGATTAATCCAACTTCCGGCTTCTTGAAGTTCTTCTACGGTATAGGTTAAAATCCGAACATCATATTGTCCCTGTTCAACTTTGTTGTGAACGGTTCTGCAATAGTCGCCATATTCATAACCACGACGGACTAAGGTATCTTTCCATAAACTCCAAATATGCAGTCTTCCGGCCACATAACGCCAGTCGGGGTCTGAGGGACTACATAATTCTAGGGCGCAATTAATTAAATTATCCTGAATTTCTCTCGTGGTCACACCATTGCGGAGACGGGTGGTGAGTCCCGCTTCTAGGGTAATGGGGTTGGCCTCCATCCCCTCACAAGCCCAGTTGACTACCTCTCGAATTTTCGATACATCTAAGGGGGCAAAACTGCCGTCCCGCTTAATGACTTTAATATCTTTGTTGGGGGTGATGGTAATCGACGGTGATGTTGATTGCATGGTCAATATTTGTACCAACTTCTATGATGAATTCACGTCTTACCACTTTACTCTAATTCCATATTTAGTGACAGGGATTGACAAAAATCTTATTTTACACTATATTTAGCGTAATATTTGCTAACTGTACTTAAAATTAGACTTATTAGCATTATTAAGTTGCCCAAAAAAACAACCCCATAACGGGGATGTTGGCGGTGTTTGAGAGGCTGCTTCAAACTGCATAAATATTTTCCGGGTGGTTTCTGTAACAATCTTTAAGAAGATAAATAGTCTCAATAAACCGCCCTATCCTGACTTCATTATTCACATCACTATTACAATCGATTATATTCTAAACCCTAAGATACATCCTCATTATTATTCCTATTAGGATCGGAATTAGAAGCAGGACTGGAAATAAATAAATAGGGTAATAAAACCCCAATAATAGTTGCACAAAACGATAATAATGCTACAATAAAATCAGAGGAAAAACCCAAGCTAGAAATCCAAATCGGTTTGATTTTCCTAACTGGAAATTCTGGATCTAAACCCACTTCGACTTGATTATCTTTTCCGACAAAACGCACCTGTAACCCCGGAGGAGATTCGGGTTTGATTTCAATCGATCTTAAGCGTTGAATTCCGGGTTGTCCTGAAATCAATAAAAACTGATTTTGTTTAATTTCTAAGGATTTATCTGTCATTAAAATTTCTCCAGAAACTATCGTAGAACTGGGAAACTGATCTTGATTATCTCCGAGAATTTCATTTTTGGTAAATTTCACCTGTTTAACGTCTAAATTCCCTTGTATCCAGCGTAAAAATTTATTATCTGTTTCGGGAGGAGGAAGGGTAATGATTAAACTTGAGGGAGAAGTGAGGATGAATTCTCGTTGATCGGATTCGGGAATTAAGGTAAAATCAATCAAGTTGGGATTATCAGGAGTAGACTTAATTCCCAATTCAGGAATACTCACCTGTTCTAAACTAATTTTAATCGGTTCTTGACCTAATTTTAATTCCAAATTTGCTAAGGGTTGATAGGTTGATAAATCGGGATTTTGACAAACATCAATGGACAAATTACCCTGATTAAATAAATCAGAAGGATTTTCGTTATTAAAATCATCATTTTTGAGAAGATATTGAAGATCATCAGAGGTATTTGGAACCAATTTTAAACAAAAAGAGAGTTGATTGAGTTGAGAATTATAGTTAAAAGATTGGACGTTGACCGGAAGAATATTTTGAGTTTTTTCGGGTTTAAACGGAATCAATTTTAATTGAGTTAATTCAATAGAACTCGGTTGATTTTTATTGACCGGAGAAATCACTAAGCGACTATGGGGACGATCTAAATTTAACGTAATTTTTTGTTTTTGGTTGAATTTAGGTTCGGTTTTGCTGGTAAATTTCCCGCGTAACGTTAGGGTTTGTTGTCCGGTTAAATCAAAGGTTTTTAATCCTAAAATCGGGTTGATTAATCGTTGATGACCCTGAGAATTAACAATAAAACTCAATTCCTCAACTATAAAATTTCCTTCAAAGACATATTTTCCAAACGGATAAAAAATTGAACCTAGAATTACAGAAGCTAACGTTAGGAAAATTAAAGCCACAAATTTTTCCCGTTTTCTGAGGATATTTTTATAAAAACTCAACAAAAATCTTTTTGATAATTTCCATAGACTTGACAATATTTCCCGGAAACTATTAATTAAAAAACCCATTCTTTGAGAAATATCGGTAAAAATTCTGACAGTGATTTTTCTTAATTCTTTAACAGCATTTACAAAAAAACCAATAATATTTAATCCTGCTCTTTTAATATTCTGTTTAAATTTCCGACTAAAAATAGCTAATTTTTGCATTATTTTAACCAATTATTATGATGTTCAAAATAATAACTATAAGCACGAGTTTCCTTTTCTCTTTTTGCATTAACATATAACTCATAACGCCCATTTTCAGGCGCGTTTGCCGCTTTCCAAGTATAAGTAATTTCGCCTTGAATGGGGTTAGGACGAGGACTTGGGCTACCGGGAATCACCTTTCCATTCCGTCGCACTTCTAAGTTAGTTAATATAACTCGTTCTGGGGAATAAATCACAAATTCATATTGAGGGGAAGGATTTCCTAAAATCACCGGATAATAAATTCTTTCTGATTGTTGAGTAATATAAGCTAAAGCCCTAAGTTTATTCGGGGGAATTTTAGCCTTTTGCAGAATAGCCGTAGGTAAATTAAAAATAAAGTTAGAGGTATTTCTGACTAAATTAATTTCATCTAAGCGATAATTTCTAAAATAGGATTGAATCACCAGATTAGGAGTGCTATTATTAGGAGCCGGAATTTTTACTGTTAATGTATTGGGATAACTATTCAGATTCCGAGAAACTAAAGAGGTCAGCCGAAACGATAATGAAACATCCTGACCATCTTTTAGACCTTCACAACGGTTTTTATCCCGGCGAATATAGGCGAGGGAGTCAGGATGTCCGTTTTGGCAAGCGATCGCACTCAAAGGCGTTATACTCAGAATAGTTAAGGTTAAAAAGGCAATTTTACGCATCATTTTTTTAGTTGGAAATTAAAATAATAATAACAGGTTTTTACTCGCTTTTACCGTCCTTTCTGTAGGGCGAGGCGTGTCCAAAGTCCGTTAACTTAATGCCAAAAGCCTGGAAATAAATTTCAGGCTCAAAGCTCAAACCCGTTAAAACGGGTTAATGAAAAATGATCTTAGTCATCTTTAGATAACTTCAGCTTTCAGCCCGAACTTTAGTTCAGGGTATTATGACCAAAAGCCTGGAAATAAATTTCAGGCTCAAAGCCCAAACCCGTTAAAACGGGTTAATGAAAAATGATCTTAGTCATCTTTAGATGACTTCAGCTTTCAGCCCGAACTTTAGTTCAGGGTATTATGACCAAAAGCCTGGAAATAAATTTCAGGCTCAAAGCCCAAACCCGTTAAAACGGGTTAAGAAAAACAGGTATTTAGTTATCTTTAGATAACTTCAGCTTTCAGCCCGAACTTTAGTTCAGGGCATTATGACTTAAGTTAACACGAATAGGGAGCGCCGCCTCCCTACGGATTTATCCCCCATTTGATTAACTGTTGTTGGACTAAATCAATCGGATAAGCAATACCAAACCCGCCAGTGGTGAAAACTTGATCAGGAACAGCAGGGGTAGGGGTGTTAGGATCAGTAGCAATATCCTCATCTGCAACCCTAACCATAATCCCAATCACCTCTTTTGTGGTTTCGTTAATCACAGGGCCACCGGAATTACCCGTAGCAACCACCGCACTAACAGTCACTTTATTAATACTATAATTCGTCACTTCTCCCCCAGAAGAATTCCAAGGGTCAGCATTAATCGGATGACCAATCACAATAACTTTAGTATTGCGACTGACTCGACCTGTACCCATTTTCAACGGTCGAATATCATCAGGAATTCCCGTGATTTTCAAAACCGCTAAATCCAGTTTTTCGTCATTACTAATTTGTTCAACCGTCGCCGGAAAACGGGCGCGTCGGGTTGCTTCAATTTCGCTGAAAAACTCAATTTCAATCTTGGGACTGGGTTGGCGCTGTTGGTTAGCAATGACATGGCGGTTAGTCATCACCCAAATGGTATTTCCCTCCCGTTTCACCACCCAACCCGTCCCCCTTGTCGGCCCCCGTGTCCCTGGAATATCATTAGCAATAATCAATACCGTAGCGCGTAACTCATCCCGCAGGGGTTCCTGTTGTAAAGTGGGAACAAAGGCTAAATCACTCGCAGGCGGCGGGACATATTGGGGAGACTGTTGGGCCAGGAGTCGTTGGGCTTCTTTTAAGTTATTCTGGGCGGTGACATAATTGCCGTCAAGGGCAATAGATTTTTGATACTCGGCAATGGCTTCTGGCAGTTTCCCTTGTTGTTGTAGAGCATTGCCTAAATTATTATGGGCTAAGGTATGGGCACTGGCAGGAATTCCTTTTTCATCGGGTAAACTTAAAGCTATCGTGAAATTATTAATGGCTTCTTCTAGTTTCCCTTGGTCAGAAAGCGCAAGGCCCAGATTGTTGTAAGCATAGGCAGATTTGGGATCGAGTTGAATCACTTGGCGGAAATTAGTAATCGCTTCTTCTAGTTTCCCTTGGTCAGAAAGCACAATGCCCAAATTGTTGTAAGCAATGGCAAATTTGGGGTCGAGTTGAATCGCTTTTTGGTAATTAGTAATCGCTTCTTCTACTTTCCCTTGGTCTTTAAGCGCGTTGCCTAGACCGTTGTAAGCATAGGTATCTTTGGGGTCGAGTTGAATCGCTTTTTGGTAATTAGTAATCGCTTCTTCTAGTTTCCCTTGGTCATAAAGCGCAACGCCCAGATTGTAGTAAGCAATGGCAGATTTGGGGTCGAGTTGAATCGCTTTTTGGTAATTAGTAATCGCTTCTTCTAGTTTCCCTTGGTCATAAAGCGCAATACCCAGATTGTAGTAAGCAATGGCAGATTTGGGGTCGAGTTGAATCTCTTTTTGGTAATTAGTAATCGCTTCTTCTACTTTCCCTTGGTCTTTAAGCGCAATACCCAGATTGGTGTAAGCATAGGCAAATTTGGGGTCGAGTTGAATCGCTTTTTGGTAATTAGTAATCGCTTCCTCTACTTTCCCTTGGTCAGAAAGCGCAATACCCAGATTGTAGTAAGGAATGGCAGATTTGGGGTCGAGTTGAATCGCTTTTTGGTAATTAGTAATCGCTGCTTCTAGTTTCCCTTGGTCTTTAAGCGCAAGGCCCATACCGTTGTAAGCATTGGGATATTTGGGGTCGAGTTGAATCGCTTTTTGGTAATAAGTAATCGCTTCTTCTAGTTTCCCTTGCTTTCTAAGCGCATTGCCCATACCGTTGTAAGCATTGGCATCTTGGGGATTTATTCTAATAACTTGACGAAAGATAGTTTCTGCTTGGGAATAGTTTCCTGCGGCTTGTGCTGCGTTACCTTTTTCAAATAATTCCTCACCATTCGGCGCCAAAGCAACAGGTGTGTAACTCAACACAGAAAAAATCAGAACCAGAGGAAGCAATTTCGACTTTCGCACGTTTCACCCCCGTAGGGTGCGTAAGCCCAGCGCACGCACCAAAATAAATAGACTCCTATCGTTATAGTTTAGCGTAGCTGTTAGCAGACGGGGGTATAAACTAACAGATAAGCGATATTAAAGTCAGGATAGGTTTAGGGGGTTCTGAGATAGGTGTTATCGGTTGACTCAAACCATCGGTGTCAACTTAAGTTGCCTGCGCCCGGAAATAAATTTCGGGCTAAAAGCTCAAACCCGTTAAAACGGGTTAAGAAAGACAGGTATTTAGTTATCTTTAGATAACTTCAGCTTTCAGCCCGAACTTTAGTTCAGGGCTAACGTGGATTAAGTTGACACTTTGGACTCAAACCATCAGTGTCAACAATCGCGCCAAAAGCCCGGAAATAAATTTCGGGCTAAAAGCTCAAACCCGTTAAAACGGGTTAAGAAAAAGAAGCTGTGAGTCATCTTTAGATGCCGATCGCTCTTAGCCCGAACTTGAGTTCAGGGCTAACGTGGATTAAGTTGACATTAATGAACTCGAACCCGTCCCGACGGGATTGATGAAAATTTATTGTTAAAATCAGATAAACTGTAAATAGGTATACTTTATGAATTCATTATTAATATTGTGTCTGCTCAATCAACAACCTTCAACGCTCAAGAACTCGCTAGTTTAGACGATCAGCTTTCTAATCGTTTTATTCATCTTGATCCGTCGGGATATTTTATTATTTATATTGATAAAGAAGCCCGGTTAATCTGTGCCGAACATTATACCAATGCTATTAATGAAAAAGGATTAGCCGTTGATCCTGAAACCGGAGAACCTTTTCCTTGTACCGGGAGTTTGAAGCGAACACCCACAACGGTTTTTAAAGGAAGAACAGCTAAAGAATTAGGGATTAAAATTACTGAAGAAACTCAACCCTGTCCGATTAGTTGTTTAGATCATGCGTTGTATTTAGGACGGGAATTTGTGAAGGCTGAAATTGCTTTAACCACAGGACAACCGTATATTCAAGACTAATAGAGTTAGAAACCGGGTTTCTGACCCAGATTTTGCTGATGAAATCCAGATTTTTGTTGAGAAACCCGGTTTCTGGTAAGTCCTGAGAAACCGGGTTTCTGACCCAGATTTTGCTGATGAAATCCAGATTTTTGTTGAAAAACCCGGTTTCTGGTAAGTCCTGATGTCTCTACAGATCGCCCCCGCGAAAAGCCAGTAATACGATGACTACGGGGCCAGCAATAACAATCAGACCCAACATTGTAAGCTGTGCAATTAGCTCAAAGTTGATGTTGCCCAAAAAACTTGTAATTGCGTCCATTGTTCCTCCCTATTTGACCCAGTAATATATTGAGCGTTTTTAATAAAAACCAACTTTTGATTTTATCAGGTGATCGCACCATCATTTTATTGACACTCCCGGTGCCTAAAGCCGTGGGGATTCTTGGTTCAACGAAACCACTTAATCAAAGTGCCTTGCAGTGCTTCAACCAGAGGTGGGATTCTCCCCAAGCGTAAATTCGGGTATGCCCTACCCTATTCGCATGACTGCGAGTTCTTTTTTGACTTGAAACAAATTTGTTTCAAAAACTGGTTGCCTAGCTCCCATGAATCTTTTACCCACTGCTGGGGGAAACTAGAACTGTGCAGCAGAACCGCATAGATTCAATTGTCAAGGTTCAGTGTTCTGCCGTTAAGCAACTAGGTTTTTAGACAGGTTGTTTACCTTTTCCTGTTACTGGAAATAGTACCAGGATCAGATGTCAATAGACAACCCACCAATATAAAGCCGTCCTCCGCTATCGCTAAAGGGCTTGCCCTGAGCTTGTCGAAGGGACGGGGTTTTAAACCCAATTTTTCGATAATTTTAATAAAACGCAATACAACTCAACCCAGTCAAACCGAATCACAAGCTACCATAAGGGAACAGAACTCAACTCCCCTGTGTTTGCTATGGTTACGGCTGCTAATCTTTCTTCTCCTCCGACTCAGGATGAACTACCCTACTCCGATGGAGTTCCGATGGAAAGCCAACGTCACGTCCAGCAGATGACCCTGTTAATTCTGACCCTGCAACCTTGGTTAAACGCCCGAACAGATGGCTATGCAGGGGGTAATATGTTTGTGTATTTTAGTTTAGAACAACTAAAAAATCGGGATTTTCGCGGGCCAGATTTCTTTGCGGTGGTGGGTGTTCCCAAGGGAGAACGTAAAAGTTGGGTAGTTTGGGAGGAAGGAAAAGCCCCCGATGTGGTCATAGAATTGTTATCAGAAAGTACGGCAAATACCGATAAAACGGATAAAAAATTAATCTATCAAAATCAATTACGAGTTTCTGAATATTTCTGGTATGATCCCTTTAACCCTGATGATTGGGCGGGTTTCTTTCTGCAACAAGGTGTTTATCAACCGTTAATTCTGAACGATAATCAGCAATTTATTAGTCAATCTTTGGGATTAGCATTAGTGCGTTGGTCAGGAATTTATCAAGGGACTGAAGCGGTTTGGTTACGTTGGGCGACGTTAGACGGGGAATTATTACCTTTAGGAGAAGAAATCGCCGAACAAGAGCGTCAAAATGCCAAACAAGAACGTCAAAATGCAGAACAACAACGTCAACGGGCTGAACAAGAACGTCAACGGGCTGAACAAGCGGAATCTCAACTGCGTCAAGTTGCTTTTAATTTATTACAAAATGGGATGAGTATTGATCAAGTTGTACAAATCACGGGATTATCTTCAGAACAACTGCAATAAAAATCATTCATCTTGATAAGGAGTTGCTACAGTTAACGGATTAACTTGACATTGATATCAAAATATGATATCAACAAAAGAGAGACATCAAGTTGGGGTGATCATGCAGGCGATTCCTCTTTAAAGATTTTCCAAAAAGTGTTATTGTGCCGTTTCGTCATTCGAGAACTGAGGCAACTATGCTAAGTTATAAAGGTTATACTGCTCAAATTGAAGTAGATGCAGAAAAAGCAATTCTTTTTGGTCACGTTTTGGATATTAAAGATGTGATTACCTTTCAGGGTAAAACTGTGGAAGAAGCTCGTCAGGCATTCCACGACTCTGTTGATGATTATTTAGACTTTTGTGAAGAGTTAGGGGAAAAACCAGATAAACCTTTCTCTGGTAAACTGCCATTTCGGACAACACCTGAATGTCACCGTCAAATTTTTTTAGCTGCTACTAAAGCAGGTAAAAGCATTAATGCTTGGATGGAAGAAGTCTTAGCAGATGCCGCTAATCGTGCTTTCGGGAATTGACATCAACTAGAGGAGAAAACCAAATATGGCTATCATGTTTCTCTCCCTTACCCTAAATTATTACGGACGCGAAAGAGTTGAGCCCTGAAGGACTCACTACAATTTGTGCAAATTAACGTTAAGATCAAATACGAATAAATTATTGAGAATCGCTCAGGATACTGCTGTGACAGAAGCCAAGTCCTATAAAGATACCGTCAACTTGCCCCAAACCAAATTTGATATGCGGGCAAATGCTGTGAAACGGGAACCGGAAATCCAAGAATTTTGGGCTGAACAGGAAATTTATCAACGCCTGTCAGAAAATAATCCCGGTGAATTGTTTATTTTACATGATGGCCCTCCTTATGCGAATGGAGCGCTACATATTGGTCATGCTCTCAATAAAATTCTTAAAGATATTATTAATCGCTATCAAATTTTACAAGGTCGTAAAGTTCGTTATGTTCCGGGGTGGGACTGTCATGGTTTACCCATTGAATTGAAAGTATTACAAAACATGAAAGCGGGGGAACGTGAACAATTAACCCCCCTAACTTTGCGTTACAAAGCCAGAGATTTCGCCTTACAAACTGTTGAACAACAAAAAGCGGGTTTCAAACGTTATGGGGTTTGGGGCGACTGGGAACATCCCTATTTAACCTTAAAACCTGAATATGAAGCCGCCCAAATTGGCGTATTTGGAAAGATGGTTTTAGAGGGTTATATTTACCGAGGACGTAAACCTGTTCACTGGAGTCCGAGTTCAAAAACCGCATTAGCAGAAGCCGAATTAGAATATCCTGAAGGTCACATTTCTCGCAGTTTATTTGCAGCTTTTAAACTGTTAACAGTGGCTGAACCCTTACGGGAATTATTCGCGCCATTTCTATCAGAATTAGGGGTAGCTATTTGGACAACAACTCCCTGGACAATTCCCGGTAATTTAGCCGTTGCGGTTAACCCGGCGTTAAATTATGCGGTTGTAGAAGTGGGGGAAAGTGAAAAACCTACGGCGTTTAAATATTTAATTGTAGCCGAAGATTTAGCCGAACAATTATCAACAACTTTGGGTTATCCCTTAACGATTAAAGCCACATTTAAAGGTAAGGATTTAGAACATTCTACCTATAAACATCCCCTATTTGAACGGGAAAGTCCGGTGGTAATTGGTGGGGATTATATTACCACAGAATCAGGTACGGGATTAGTTCATACCGCCCCCGGTCATGGTCAAGAAGACTATATTGTCGGTCAAAAATATGGTTTACCCATTTTATCCCCAGTGGATGATCAAGGAAACTTTACCTCTGAAGCTGGAAAGTTTGAAGGATTGAATGTTTTAGGAGAGGGAAATGGGGCTATTGTTGAGGCTTTAACAGAAGTGAATTCTTTGTTAAAAGAAGAACCTTATCAACATAAATATCCCTACGATTGGCGCACGAAAAAACCGACTATTTTTAGAGCCACAGAACAATGGTTTGCCTCCGTTGAAGGGTTCCGAGATGCAGCCTTAAAAGCGATTTCCGAGGTGCAATGGATTCCCGCCCAAGGGGAAAATCGGATTACTTCTATGGTAGCAGATCGTAGTGATTGGTGTATTTCTCGACAACGCAGTTGGGGGGTTCCGATTCCGGTTTTTTATGATGAAGAAACCAACGAACCGCTATTAAATGAAAGCACGATTAATCACGTTCAAACTATTATTGCTGAAAAAGGTTCTGATGCGTGGTGGGAGTTATCTGTTGCGGAATTATTACCAGAAGAATACCGCAATAATGGCAAGACTTACCGCAAGGGAACTGACACAATGGATGTGTGGTTTGATTCGGGTTCTTCTTGGGCTGCGGTGGCGAATCAACGCCCCGAATTACACTATCCGGCGGAGATGTATTTAGAAGGTTCTGATCAACATCGGGGCTGGTTTCAATCGAGTTTATTAACCAGTGTGGCTAATTACGGTTACGCGCCTTATAAAACAGTATTAACTCATGGATTTGTCCTCGATGAAAAGGGGATGAAAATGAGTAAATCCTTGGGAAATGTGGTTGATCCTGCCATTGTCATTGAAGGGGGCAAAAATCAACAACAGGAACCCCCTTATGGGGCTGATATTCTGCGGTTGTGGGTGTCATCAGTCGATTATTCTTCGGATGTTCCTCTGGGTAAAAATATCCTCAAACAGATGGGAGATGTTTATCGGAAAATCAGAAATACTGCCCGATTTTTATTAGGGAATTTGCATGATTTTAATCCGATAAAAGATACTGTTAAATACGAAGAATTGCCGGATTTAGATCAATATATGTTACACCGGATCACGGAAGTTTTTACTGAGGTAACAGAAGCTTTTGAAAGTTATCAATTCTTCCGATTTTTCCAGGTGATTCAAAATTTCTGTGTCGTGGATTTGTCGAATTTCTATTTAGATATTGCCAAAGATCGCTTATATATTAGTGGAGTTGATGGATTTCGGCGGCGCAGTTGTCAAACGGTGTTAGCTGTAGCGTTAGAGAATTTAGCGAAAGCGATCGCACCTGTATTATGTCATACGGCGGAAGATATTTGGCAAAATATTCCCTATTCTACGCCTTATAATTCGGTATTTGAAGCGGGTTGGGTAACGTTAGAAAAATCTTGGGAAAAGCCAGAATTAGGGACGTTATGGCAACAGTTACGACAAATTAGAAGTGATGTTAATGTTGTCTTGGAAAAAGCCCGTCAGGATAAAATGATTGGTGCATCATTGGAAGCCAAAGTATTGTTATATGTGGCGGATGAAGATTTGCGTCAACAGATGCAAGAAATGAACCCTCAAACAACAGAATTAAAAGCAAATAATGGGGTTGATGAATTGCGTTATCTGTTGATTTGTTCCCAAGTTGAATTATTAGACACTCCTGAACCTTTAAACGATTTACAATATAATCAACAGTTTGAAGATTTGGGAATTGGTGTTATCAAAGCTGATGGGGAAAAATGCGATCGCTGTTGGAATTATTCGGTTCATGTTGGAGAGTCAAAAGATGATCCTACAATTTGTGAACGTTGTGTTGAGGCGTTAGCAGGAACGTTTTAAATCCTTATCAAGAAGGTAGGGATAAGGTGAGATTATATCTTCCTATCCCTACCTATATTGTTGTATGTATGATATCGAATTTGCTGAATCTGTTCGACAACACCTGAGAAGCCTCTCACCCAGAGAAATTGCTATCATAATAGATGCCATTGAGGAGCAACTTGTCTATGATCCTTTGACTCAAACTCGCAATCGCAAACCGTTACGCCCTAATCCTATAGCACCTTGGGAACTCCGTATAGGTTCTTTACGGGTTTTTTATGATGTTATTGTTGATGAATCCAATGTTGTGCGAATTTTAGCAGTTGGTAAAAAGCAAGGAAATCGACTATTTATTGGTGGTCAAGAGGTAAAACTTAAATGAAAACGATTGAACTTTCAACAGCATCTCAATCTCTATCAGCTTATGCTGAAGAATTTAGTCAGGAAACCATTGTTTTAACAGTTAATGGAAAAGCAGTTGCAGCCGTTGTTTCTTTAGAAGGAGTTGATCCTGAATCTTTAGTATTAAGTACGAATCAAGAATTTTTAGAAATTATCCAAAAGTCAAGACATGAGTTTAAATCGAAAAAAACCCTATCACTTGAAGACATTAAAAAAGAATTTATTCACTAGGGAGGGAAATTGATGTTGTGAAAGCCGAACTAGAAATCCAGTTTCTTTGAGAAACCAGGTTTCTAACCGCTCCTATCCAATTAGATTGGTTAAATAAAGATTAATTGATTTAAACCTTTGAAACCATGAAATCTATTAAAATTATTGTTGAAAAACATTCTGATGGTTATATTGCTTATCCTTTAACATTCAGGGATGAATGGGAAAAAGTAGTAAGCCCTTCAGGGCTTTCTTTCCTAGGCTGATCAGCAAAACCCACACCCATTAATAAAAATTGAGATAATTTAAGAGGGCGGGTTTAGGGAGATTGGTATTGAGAATTATAAAATTTGGGAGAACCCGCCCCTACAGGTTTTAATCACAAATCATTTAGACTTGCTATATTTCTTTAAGCATATTTTGATTTTACCCATTATTTCTATCAAGAGATAGAGGTAATAGTAGACTGATATTTTTATATTAGAAGGAGATAAAACAAGATAAAAAAATAGGAGAATAACAATGGGTTGGTTAAGCCGATTATTTGGCCGTAATGAAGAAGAAAAAGCCAAAACCTCTCAGAATGTGGAAGCAAAGGAAAATGTTCAAGCTGCTGCTCCCGCAACAACAGCAACCGCTACAGTTTCCCCTGAACGTATGGGTTTAGATGGCAAATATGATCAAAGTGGTTTAGCGAAACGGGTTGCTTATGCGTTTGATCAAGATTCCGAATTAGATGATCTTGAAACGGTTTGGGTGGCTCAAACTGATAGCACTGTTGTTTTAAAAGGGAAGGTTCCCAGTCAACAACTGTTGAGTAGAATGGTTACAGTTGCTAAAGGCGTTAATGGAGCCACTTCAGTGGACACTAGCCAATTAACAATCGGTTAGTTATTAATTTAGAATAAAAAAACGACACTGTTGAGCAACTATCTCAATGGTGTTGTTTTAATTTTAAATAAAATAATAATAATAATCTTATTTAGGGAATTTTTACTGTCCTATCTCAACATCATCTCAAAGTCAATAAAAATTAAAATCAGCTATCCCAAAAAGGGAACAAATGAGGGTATTATAGAAGCTATCACAACTGAATGATGAGTTTAAAAAGACATGACTGAACCTAAAACTGAAAAGTTAACTCGTGCTTTAAATCAATTAATTGAGGAACATGGAATTAGGAGTGTTGTCCACTCTTTAGCCGATCATTGTTTTAATGAAGCTAAATTTCTCCGTCAAGATCGCAGTACAGATCTAGCTCAAAATTGGCAAGAGATTGGGGACGGACTTAAACAGATTATTAATCAGTGGGAGTCCTAAATGGGGAGAGATTAAACACGGTTAGAGATAAAGATTTTAAATATATCAATGGGTGGTTTTTCTAAATCTACCCATTATTTTAGATTAAATTCTAATTAATCTAATATTAAAAGAAGAATACTAATCTAAATATTTTAATCTATCATAAACCTATTGTTGGAGAGGTAAATCTTGCCAGAAGGGTTGTTCATTTCCTAGACGAGTGGTATTTGTGGCACTGTAAATATTACCTTGTAATTCTTGATAGTAATCATCCTCTAGGAAATTAACATTAATTTCCGCAACAGCAACCCGGCGTTTAAAGTCTTCTTGGGTATAGTCTCGGCCATCAATTAACGGCCCTTTGGGATTAGAAACTAATAATTCTCCATTGACATAAACACAATTAATTAAATTCGGCCACCAAGCATAACCACTATAACTAAATATTGCTGGAATTTCAATGATTTGATCATTTCTGAGATTGAATTCTTTTTTCAGTTGATTAATTAAGGGGTCAATTTTTTCCTTTTGTAAATTTTGATTATGTTGGAGCAATAATTGATTATTCAACGCGGCTCTGACGGTGGTTTGAGTGCTTAATCCTCGATTAATAGCTGCCCCTTCATAACCTTGTTTTTCGAGTTCTTTTAATAGTTTAATTCCTTCCCCTGGACTGGCAATTAACATTAATGGCTCACCGGAAGCAGTAGAAATAAAATTAATAATTTCATCGACATGACGCATCATCAACCAAGAGGTATCAATAGCAACAGGATCACCTTGAATTTTTTGCGCTTTTAAAAACTCAACAACTTCAGGATTTAGACTCACATTGTCGGCTGTGCCATAATAAATTCTTCCTAATGGATAATCGGGTAAAGCCGGAGTTACGGCTAAATTATTATACCAATCTGCCCATTGATTAAACACATCTAATTGCCGGGGTTTACTAACTTCAAACCAGCCGAAATTTTGATTCATTAAAGATTGAGCATAATTATCACTTTCTGTGCTACGGTTTCCTTTTAAAACAACGGGATATTCCTGTAAACCTTCAGCATTCGGAAATTGAACATAACCAATTTCTTGAGTTCCTTTCATCCATAAGGTTGCTCCTGGTGTCACTTTAACATTGGCTCCGGTGGTTTCAACTATTGTTTTTACCTCTTGAACAATGGTTTGATTATCACCGCGATCGCTAATATGAACTTCAGAAACGGGTGCAGTATTAGGAGACATAATCCAAGGCGCAACTCCCATTGAAATCGTATCCGTTGCGATGATAATTCCTTGTTTGCGGGCGATGGCTTTTAAACTAATTAAACCCGACCAATTTTGATTAGCAAATTGTTTAGCTTCTACCCCTAAAATAATATCTGAACTAAATTCTAAAGGCGTTGTACCGGATAAATCAATCGGTTTCCATCCCGTTGAGGTTTTCTGGAATATATTAATATAAGATCTAGCCGTTTCATCAACACTCATTAATAATTCTGAACCCTTATAATCTTGAGATACTTTAAAATGAACCAGGGCTAAATCCTTTTCATCTTCAGCCCCATTAACCCCTTTTTCTCGCCAGTCGGGTAAGCCATTAAGATCATCATCATCATTATTAAATAAAACTAACGGCCCTACTGATAAAGACCATTGTTCTGGGCGTTGTTCATCGGCTTCATTAACAATACCATCTCGGTTCGTATCTCCATAGAGTTGAAACCCTGGAAATTGAGGATTAGCGAGGGAAACTGGGGAGAGCGTTTGCGGTTTTTCCGGTTGTTGTTTTTGGGATTGTTGTGCTAACGCTCGTTGATAAGTTGCGATCGCTAAATACCCTTGATATTCTACAATTTTATCAATGGCTTTAGAACTCAAAAAAGACTCTCTGGGAATTTTTCTGAGGGTATCAATAGCTTGTAACCATAATTGTTGGGCGGTTTCCCAATCTTCAATGGTATTGGTTTCAGGTTGTTTGCCAAAAGTTGCAGCTTCAGTGGCGATTTTAATTGCTTGATTCCAACTTTCTAGGGTTTTTTCTTCAAATTTAATTTGGGTTTCTACTTGACGGTTCGCTTTAACTAAGGTTTCATATTGTTTGAGTTGGAGTTGATATTCCCACGCTTCTAAATTACGATTAATATCGGGAGGATTAGAGACTTTCTTTAATTCCGCTTGGATGAGATCGCGCAATTGATATAATTCAGCTAAGGATTTAGGTGTTATTTCGATGGTTTCTAAGTTAGGGTTTCTGCGAGTATTCGTTTCAAATCCTTGCAGTTGTAGTCCTGAGTCGTTAATGCGATACTCCAAATTCAGATCCGTCGGTGCGGACTGAGCTAAGGTTGAAGGGGCGGGTACTAGGATAATTCCAACGACTACACCCAAAGCGTTAATTAAAGCAACAGCAATGTAGCGCATCCAGTTCATCTTTCTTCCTCAGATATCCTGATTGATTGTACCTGAAATTGACGTCACTGTTGATCGGGACGGGAGAAAAAGATTTAGGGAGTTGGTGCGTGCGCGGAGCTTACGCACCCTACAAGTTTAGAAGAAGTTGGGTTTTGTTTCTATCCAATTCCCAACAATTCATCACTAATATTAACAATATTAATACTATTTTTAACAATATTAACATCGGTAGTATTAGCAACGACTCCGAAAATATTTCCTGTTGTGGTTTGACGAATAATAATCCCTTGGGAGGCTCCAGTGGCGAGTTGTAAATTAGCCGTTTGATCAAAGGTTTCTAAGGTGAGTTGTTCAGAAGTTAAACTGGCAATAATAATAATTTTATCTCCTTCTGTGGGTTTAAAATCGGTAATCAAATCGGCTTCAGTGGCGTTTAGAGGAACTTCTGAGGGATTTGCACCTAAAATAAAGGAATCCGCATCAGCACCTCCAGTGAGGATATCAAACTCTAAATCTCCGATTAAAATATCCCGCCCCGCGCTCCCTTCTAAAATATCTTTTCCTTTCCCTCCTCTTAATAGGTCTTCGCCATCTCCTCCGATTAAGAAATCATCGTCACGGTTGCCATTAATAATATCGTTTCCAGTATCGCCATTAAGGGTATCATTTCCCTGACCTCCCCGAATTAAATCTATCCCTTCTGCACCGGATAATTGATCATTTCCGGTATTACCATTCATGACATCGGTTTGATGAGAACCCACTAAAATATCATCACCCGCTAAAGCCAGAATTCCTCCTGGATATTCTACCGTCCATTCGGGTAAAATTACGCCTGTGGGTAGTTGTGGAAAATTGAAATTGTTGGCAGGTGCTAAGATATCAATATCATCGGTTAATATAAATAATTGTGAGGATTGTCCTGACAACTGGGTCAAAGTTTTATAACTACTTAAACTATTAATATCGCTGAGAATTTGACTGGGTTTAACCTCCAAAGTTGGGGCTGTATTCAGGGTGATTTGGGGGTTTTGTTCTAATAATTTCTGCACCCAAGGTTCTGCAATGGGGAGAATTGTGTTAAATAGGGGTTCATATTGGGGAAAAAATGTGAAAACGACGGGTTCAGCAATTGGCCAAATAACATCGCTAACAAAGTTAATAATTTGGTTAAACATAGCTGGGAAATTTTAGGTGCAAATCATTCGTTATTCTTTTTGATTTTGCACTTTGATTTCCGAGAATTCAGGATGATTTTTTTAAGATAAATTAAAGATTTGTATTCTAATATGAAATCTAGTTATTAACGCTACAGATGATCCCCCCTAACCCCCCTTAACAAGCAGGGCGTTTTCAAAGTCGGGTGTAAAAAAGAAAATAAAAGTGATCTTTTATTGATAAAATCAAAAAGAGATCACTATTTTNGCAGGGAACAGGGAATAGGGAACACCGCAGAAAAAGATTTCAGCGCCCTTGGTTTACTGGCTCAGTCTTTGTCCTAACCCTTCTGGCGACTGCTATACCGCAAAAAATTATTATTCTGGCTTGGGTTCAGATTTAGACTTAGACTTAGATTCGGTGGATTTTTGAGCCGCCGCTTTTAAATCGGGGTCGGGAGGTTGGGGACGAACTAACGGGGGATGGGTTGTTTCCTCAGATTCAGTTGCTTCGGCGGGAGTTTCGTTTTCTGACACAATCGTAATTTCCTCTACGTTTTCGGGGTTTACCTGATCAATCACCGAAGATATTTCCTCAATTACAGATTCCTGAGTTTCCTCAACAATAAGATTCACCTGTTCTGCGGTAATCTCCACAATTACTTCAACCTGGGGCGCAGCCATTTGTTCAAAGGGTGAAGGAGTCGGTTTATCAATCACCTCTGTTGTTTCTGGCTCTGTTGAGGTGTCCTGATCAACAATATCAGCAGTTGGGGCAACGGTCGCTTCTAAATCCTCAAATTCTGCAAATTCTGAATCCGCCATCACAGTCTGACTGTCCGATGTCGTTGATTCTACAACCGTTGAAGCGGGGGGAACTGGATTAGGTTCAGGAGATTTAGGCTGGCGGTCGGTTGTCGGTTTTGGGGTTTTGGCTTTAGGTTTTTTCTGGAATAAACCTGTTAAATTGCCGATCGCACCCGATAACATTCCGACGAGCGCCGGGATAGATTTCTGCGGTTGGGAAGCCGTTTTTGGAGTCGTTACCTCTGGAGTCACCACAGGTTTTGTTTCCTCTGGCTTCTTGGGTGCTTCTGGGGGTGTTTGTACGGGTGCTGTTGCGCTTGGAAAGGTGGGTTCAACCGTTGGGATTTCTGGCGTTTCCTCAACAGAGACTTCAAGGATGATTTCTGCTTCAGTTGTAGACGAGATCGGGGGTTGCTCTGCCACCTTCTGATCCGACACCTCGCTCACATCGGGAGAGGTTGACAGGATTTCCGGTTCGGGTTCGGGTAGATGCTCTACCGGAGCTTCTGGAATAACTGGATTGATTGGGGATACAGGTTCAGGCGGTTTAACAATATTAATCTTCGGTGTAGATTGAGGAGAAATCCCAGAGGACTGACGACCTAGAAAGCCGTTCAGTCGTTGTTTAACATCCGCCGGAATCGGGGTTTGTTGAGCCACAGGGGTTGCTGCTCGTCGTAGCACCAGAATTTCCGATCCAAACCAAACTAATAACGATACACTCGCCACTTGACCCAATAATACAGCCCCAGTAATTCGTCCTGCACAGGCCCACAAAATTAGTGCATAAAATAATCCGACTCCACTCCAGACAAAATCACTTTTACGGTGAACTTCTGGAAAGAAGAAGGCAGCCATATAAAGGGCGAAACTCCCTAAACCTATTGCGATCGCCAGGATATACGCCAGCATTTTGCCCTCCCACTCTATCAAGAAACCTCTATTGCGTTATTTTACCGTTAACTGGGAAATGTTGACGGTTGACTGTTGGCTGTTGGCTGTTGACGGTTGACGGTTGACGGTTGACGGTTGGCTGTTCAAAGTCAGCGAGCGAGGACGCTCCCCCTGCTTCCCCTTCTCCTCCTCTCCCTCTGTTCCCTGTTCCCTGTTCCCTGTTCCCTATCCCCCGTGTGATTTTAATCACGACTAGAGACTGTGCGGAATCATACAGACAGGATGTGTTGTCTTATTACTATAGACATAGCATAGACAATAGGGTGCGGTTAGAAAGTGAATTTAGGGGGGAGTTAATCATGTTAGAAAAATTATTGTTAGCGGCTTTTATCACATTGTCTCTTCATTTACAATTTGGCGTAAACTGGTTAAGCTCGAAACCAGCATCCTCAAGCGGGATCGCATTGCAAATGGATATGGGAAGAATTGTTCTGTCTCAAAAAATCATCAAGTAGAGTTTGTTAACTCAAGCTCTGATTAGAGATCAGACAATCCTCTATCGAGCAGATAGAGGTTCCCTAAACAACAAATTAATCGGGATGAAATTTTTCTCATCAAGAGTTCATCACCCGTTCACCCTTAATCGTTATCATCACCAGTAGAGTTAGTGATTTGTGCATCTAGTCTCACGCTCACTGGAGTTTTAGTTAACCATGTTTTCCTCCGATTTGAAAGCTCATCGGACTCCATTCTACGCTCCAGATAATCCTAAACTGATTCGATTATCCAACGATGTAGCATGGATTCAGGTCATTGAAAGTGCGATATTGAATAATCGCTGTGCTTTATATCTTCAGAATGTTGTTTCTTTAACAGAACCCGATTCTCGACAATATTATGAAGTTTCTGTGCGATTATTTGATCCGAAGGGTAGGATGATTCCTCCCTCGGTTTTTCTTCCGGTGGCTGAACGGTATTCTTTACTTCCTGATCTGGATCGTTGGTTGGTTGAAAATCTGTTTGCATCCTTAGTCAAAATTGATGCTAACTTAATCAAAAATAGTTGCTTTGCAATTAATTTATCAAAGCACAGCCTGAATAAAGTTGATTTCGTTAGTACAATTCATGAAAAATTAAATCAGCTAGAAATTTCTCCTGAATTCATCTGTTTTGAAATTACCGAAACAGTGGCTTTATCTAATTTAGAAATTGCCTCTGATTTAATTACCTATCTTCAAAGTTTAGGTTATTACTTTACTTTGGATGATTTTGGTCAAGGATTATCTTCTTTATCCTATCTCCAGCATTTACCTGTCGATTATATCAAAATCCCAGGTATTTTTATTAGAAATATGCTGAGTGACCTAACGGATAGAAGCATTGTAGAAATGATTCATTACTTGGGTCAAAAGATGGGATTAAAAACCATTGCTGAAGACGTAGAAACTGAAGCCATTTTTCAGCAAGTTAAAGCCATTGGAATTGACTACGCTCAAGGATATTATCTCAGTAAGCCTCAACCCTTTGAGCAGGTTTTATAGCACTAACAATTAAGGTTTTTGACAATACCAAGCCTTGTAACAAGGGTCATAACTTACAGTTAATCTGTTCCCTGTTCCCTGTTCCCTAGCGCGTAGTGCTATAACTCAACCGTAAAGTAAGATAAAATGATCAGAGTTTGTGATCAAGTTCCAGTTTCTTGAACCCCCCGAAATGTTAAATCCTATTTTGATGAAATTAATGGTGCGTGCGCGTTGCTTACGCACCCTACAAATGTTTTAATTCATCATTTGTTTAAAAAATGCGATCGCATCTTTTAACGCTACAATAAATACATCAATTTCTGCTTTAGTATTGTAGAAATATAAACTCGCTCTGGCGGTAGCATTAACCCCTAAATAGCGATGTAAAGGTTGGGTGCAATGATGTCCTGAGCGAATGGCAACCCCCCCATCATCTAACATGGTTGATAAATCATTGGCGTGAATACCCTCAACACTAAAAGACGCTAAGGCGGCTCTGCCTTCTCCGTTAGCATTGGGTAGGGGGCCATAAAGTTTTAATTCGGGAATTTCTCGCAATCTTTCATACAAATAAGCCGTTAATTCATGTTCATAGGCTGCGATTTTATCCATACCAATTGACATTAAATAATCGATAGCTGCCCCTAATGCGATCGCTTCTCCAATTGCTGGAGTTCCGGCTTCAAATTTATGGGGTAATGCTCCTACAGTAAAATGATCTAAAAACACCTCATCAATCATTTCTCCACCCCCAAAAAACGGCGGCATGGCTTCTAATACCTCTAATTTGCCATATAAAAAGCCGATACCCGTAGGAGCGCACATTTTATGACCGGATGCCACTAACCAATCACAATCGATTTTCTGCACATCTAAGGGGGTATGGGGCGCACTTTGGCAAGCATCTATTAATACTTTTGCGCCGTATTCATGGGCAATTTGAGTTATTTCTTCAATAGGATTAATACAACCCAATGTATTAGAAATATGAACAAGTGAAACTAATTTTGTTTGCTCTGAAAGTAAGGTTTTAAACTGTTCTAAATCAAATTCTTGAGTTTCTGTTAATTCCACAAACTTGATCACCGCGCCTGTTTTTTGGGCAACCATTTGCCAAGGAACTAAATTACTATGATGTTCCATGACACTGAGAATAATTTCATCCCCTGCTTTTAAGGTATTTAAACCCCAAGAATAGGCAACAAGATTAATGGCTTCACTCGCATTGCGGGTATAGACAATTTCTTGATAGGATTTAGCATTAATAAATTGAGCGACTTTTACCCGTGCGGCTTCATAAGTATCCGTTGCTTTGGCGCTTAAGGCATGAACCCCCCGATGCACATTAGAATTATACTTTTGATAATAATCTTGAATGGCATTTAATACCGCTAACGGTTTTTGAGAGGTGGCGGCGTTATCTAAATACACTAAGGGTTGACCGTTGATTTCTTGATGTAAAATCGGGAAATCTTGACGGACGGTTTCAGCGAGTGTTTTTTCTTGAGTTAACATCATTTTTAATATCCTTAAGTCTAATTTGAGACTGACATAGAAACCGGGTTTCTGAAGTAAAAATATCAGGATGAGAAACCCGGTTTCTGGGGTTAACTAAATTCTGTGCGACAGGAAACGCAACGGGATAAGACCTGCTTTAACGTTTCTGAGGGTAATTCGGCTAGAATTTCGGCGGCGAAAGCATCAATTAACAGATGACGACTCATCTGTTCATCTAACCCTCGACTCCGCAAATAGAAGACTTCATCTTCTTCTAATTGACTGACGGTTGCGCCATGAGAACATTTAACATTATCCGCCACAATTTCTAACTGGGGTTTCGTGTCTATTCTTCCTTTTGAAGATAGCAATAAATTCCGACTCAGTTGATTGGCATTTGTAAACTGTGCCGTTTGGGGTACAAATACTTTACCATTAAAAATACCATGTGCTTTGTCATCGATAATACATTTATGCAGTTGATTAAATGTACCCTGTTGATGATTGAGCATCATGGTACTATGGGTATCCGCTAACTGTTCACCGCCAATTAATGTTAATCCATTCAGAGTGGTTTCAGTTCCTTCTCCCCGTTGATAAACTTCTAAATTATGACGAGAGAGTTGAGATCCTAAACTAATAGCATGGCAAGTATAACGGCTATTTCGAGATTGAAAAACAGCGTTTTTGCCAATGTGAAATGCTGTTCCTGCACCCCGTTGTACCCTTGTATGCTTCATTTCGGCGTTTTCTTCTAGGAAAATTTCGGTGACAGCATTGGTAAAATAGGATTGCACTTTTACTCGGTCAGAACATCCGATAATTTCGGCGATCGCATAATGTTCAATTAAGCTGATTGAACTTCCAGTTTCTGCTACAATTAAGGTTCGGGGTTGATTGATCACCGGAAGATTATCCGGTAAAGCAATGAATAATAAATGAATCGGGTCTTCAAGGATTTTATTCTTTTCAACCCAAAGGACTGCTACATCATTTAACCCGGTGGTATTCAGGGTTGAAAAAACATCTTGATTTCCTTGTTGTTGACTGAGATAGTTGGGAATACGAGCTTGAAATTGTTCGGGAAGTTGTGCTAAATTGCCAATAAAAACACCCTCTGGAATTTCTGTAATATCAGAAAGTTGGGGTGCATAAATCCCATTAACAAATACAATCCGTTTGTGTTCGGCTTCGGGTAATATTAAAGAAGCGATCGCTTCCGCTTCTAAGGGGACAAAATTAGCAGCTTGAAAGCGATGTTCTAATAAGGGCGATAAATTGGTAAACCGCCATTCTTCATCCCGTTGGGTGGGGATTTCTAATTCTTTCACCCAAGTTAACGCATGATCTCGAATCTCTTGCAGTTGAATCGCAATTTCAGACCCAAGGGGATAGGGAGAAGACTGTTTAGAAAGTCCGTTTTTAATTTCTGCTAACAGATGGTTTAAATAGGACACTTCCGGTTTTTTTGTGACTGTAATCTTGTTCATTAAACCCCCACCATTGACGCAGCAACAACATTATCATAGCCTTGTTCTTCCAGTTCTAAGGCGAGTTCTTTTGTGCCTGTTTTAATAATTCGTCCATCGGAGACAACATGAACATAATCCGGCACAATATAATCGAGTAACCGTTGATAGTGAGTAATCAATAACATGGCGTTATTTTCATTGGCTAATTGATTGACTCCATGAGCAACAATTCGCAACGCATCAATATCTAAACCGGAATCTGTTTCATCTAAAATCGCTAATTTGGGTTCTAATAACGCCATTTGTAAAATTTCATTGCGTTTTTTCTCCCCGCCTGAAAATCCTTGGTTAACGCTGCGTTCTAAAAATTCATCCCGCATTTTAACAATCTCTAGTTTTTCTCGGATTAATTCATCAAAATCAAAGGCATCTAATTCTTCTAATCCTTTATGTTTTTGATGAGCATTATAGGCAACTCTCAAAAAGTCTACATTACTCACCCCAGGAATTTCAATTGGATATTGAAACGCCAAGAAAATTCCGGCTAAGGCGCGTTCTTCGGGTTTTAATTCTAATAAATTTTGACCGAGAAAGGTAATTTCTCCTCCGGTCACTTCGTAGCTAGGATGTCCGCTTAAAACCTTAGAAAAGGTGCTTTTTCCCGAACCATTTAAACCCATAATGGCATGAATTTCTCCCGCTTTAATTTCTAAATTAAAGCCTTTGAGGATTTCTTTATTGTCAATATTAGCCGTTAAATTTTTAACGGATAAAATCAGTTCGCTGTTTTCTTTAATCATGGTTTTATGTTGTTAGATTTAGGACTTTTTTCCCTCGTTCCCTGGTTCTACCAGGGAATGCAGTCAGGAGGCTCTGCCTCCTTTTTTGAATAGAGGCAGAGCCTCTATGTTTCGTTTCTAGGTAGAACCTAGAAACGAGGGGGGCGAGAGGAGGAAAGGAATGATTAACCAACAGTTCCTTCTAATTTTAAGCTCAATAATTTATCAGCTTCGACGGCAAATTCCATCGGTAATTTATTGAACACATCTTTACAGAAACCGCTAATCATCATTGATACAGCATCTTCGGCAGAAATTCCCCGTTGGGAAAAATAGAACAGTTGGTCTTCTCCAATTTTAGAAGTAGACGCTTCATGTTCAACTTTGGCACTATTATTTTCCACTTGAATATAGGGAAAAGTATTGGCTTGCGCTCGATCTCCGATTAACATAGAATCACATTGAGAATAATTTCTCGCGCCTGCCGCTTTCGGCCCCATTTTGACTAAACCCCGATAACTATTGGAGGATTTCCCGGCAGAAATTCCTTTAGAAATAATCGTGCTCCGGGTATTTTTGCCAATATGGATCATTTTGGTTCCGGTGTCCGCTTGTTGTTTATTATTAGTCAGGGCAACGGAATAAAATTCACCCACTGAATTATCCCCCACTAATAGACAACTGGGATATTTCCAAGTAATAGCAGACCCGGTTTCTACTTGAGTCCAAGAAATCTTAGAATTTACGCCTTTACATAATCCCCGTTTGGTGACAAAGTTGTAAATTCCGCCTTTGCCTTGTTCATCTCCGGCGTACCAATTCTGCACCGTAGAATATTTGATTTCCGCATTGTCTAAAGTGACTAATTCCACAACAGCAGCGTGCAGTTGATTAGTATCAAACATCGGGGCGGTACAGCCTTCTAAATAGGTGACAGAACTACCTGATTCTGCTACAATTAAGGTACGTTCAAACTGTCCCGAATCTCCATTATTAATCCGAAAATAGGTAGACAAATCCATCGGACATTGAACGTCTTTAGGAATATAAACAAATGACCCATCACTAAACACCGCAGAATTCAACGCCGCGAAGAAATTATCGCCAACGGGAACCACACTGCCTAAATATTTTTCAACCAGTTCAGGATGTTCCTTGACCGCTTCAGAAATAGAACAGAAAATTACCCCATCTTCCGCTAATTTTTCTTTAAAGGTTGTGGCAATAGAAACACTATCAAAGACAGCATCAACCGCCACATTAGAAAGACGTTTCTGTTCGCTTAAGGGGATGCCTAATTTTTCAAACGTTTCTAATAAAGTGGGGTCAACTTCTTCTAAACTGGTTTTTTTCTTTTCAACTTTGGGAGCGGAATAGTAGATAATAGATTGATAGTCAATGGCCGGATAATTGATATGGGGCCAAGTGGGTTCTGCCATTTTTAGCCATTGTTGATAGGCTCGTAAACGGAAGTTGAGCATGAATTCTGGCTCATTTTTTTTAGCCGAAATCAGGCGAATAACATCCTCACTGAGTCCACGGGGTATGGTGTCTGACTCAATATCGGTGACAAAACCGTATTTGTACGGTTGGTTGACTAGGGTTTTGACGGAAGCACTCATAAGCTTAAATTTAGTGTTCGACGGTTCTCAACGGATGACAGACGGGTGGTAAGCTGTAGACTTAAGCAACAGATTTGTTACTTAAGTCTATTTTAAGCTACATTAACAACAAGCGTATTGTCAAAGTCCAAATTCATTAATTTTTGTTAAGACGATGGCCACCACTCAGCAGCAATCCACGAAACACGATATTCTGCAACTCCTTCTCAAGCAGGGACAGGCAACGGCCCAGGAGTTAGCGGAAACCCTTGATATTAGTCCCCAAGCCATTCGTCGCCATCTCAAAGATTTGGAACTGGAGGGGTTAATTGCCTATAATTCGGTTCAGGTGGGGATGGGGCGACCTCAGCACGTTTATGAACTGACGACTCAAGGACGGGAACATTTTCCGAACCGTTATGATGAGTTTGCGATTTCCTTCCTCGATACTTTAGCGCAAACTGTCGGACATGAACAGGTCAGTCAAATTTTACACAAACAATGGCAACGAAAAGCTATCCAATATCGGGAAAAAGTTGGGCAGGGTTCGCTGAAAGAACGGGTAGAAAAATTAGTTGAATTAAGAAAAGCCGAAGGGTATATGGCTGAGTGGTATGCGGTGGAGTCAGAACAATTGGATACTCAGCGAGAACGTTATATTTTAACGGAACATAATTGTGCCATTTCTAATGTTGCCGAATCTTTTCCCAGTGTGTGTGGTCATGAATTAGAAATGTTTGGGGCTATTTTAGAAGATTGTACGGTAGAAAGAACCCATTGGATTGTGAATGGGGAACATCGTTGTGGCTATTTAATTATCGGAGGAAACAGGGAACAGGGACGGGGAACACCGGAGGAAAAGACAGACACAATATCTGGTTTGTTACATCAATCTTTGTCCTAACTGTGGTGCTGCGACTGGTATATTAACTAATCAATAAAACCTATGGAATTTTTAACTGAGGACGAAGCAATTCAAGTGGATGCGGCGTTATTATCTTCTAAGGAGAAGTTTTCAACGCGGTTAGCAATTTATGCGTTACGGTGTTTGAAACAAATTTCTCAAAACGAAGAAATTATTATTGAAAATATTAAACCGGAGCAAGTTCAAAGCTGGATTGAAAAGGATGCGAATTTTCAAGAAAAATTAGAACTAGATGCTAATTTTAAGAATTTTTTTAGTCAGTTAATCTTGGCTTCATTAAAGCCTTTAAAACAAGCATCTCAAGCGGAAAATATTCCCATTCAAGAATTAACTGTTAAACAGTTAATTCAATGGTTTGAGCAGGAATCTAAAAGGTAAAATAATAATGATAACATTGTTCTCTGATTGGGGTAAGTTATAGTCAGTGCGATATTAAGGATTTTCTAAATTAACAATTTGCTGAGAAAACCAGAATGCTGCATTAAAATTATTGGTTTTTTCTAATTGTTCTAAGGTTAATTCTAATAATACCATAGGTAAGCCATTTAACGCCAGAGAAGTGTTGATTTCCTGGTATTTTCCATTCTCTTGTAAACGAAAGGCGATCGCCCGTTTTCCTCTAATATCAATCACCCAATATTCAGGAATTCCTAACGCGGCATACAGTTGTTTTTTCTCATCTAAATCAATAGCTAAAGTGGTATCAGAAATTTCCCCGACTAAATCAGGAACTCGCCATTGTTCTAAATTGATTCTTCGGGGTTCTCCTTCTTGCCATTTAGGAGAATTTTCACCAATATATAATACTTTATCCGGTGAAGCCGCCCGTTGGTTGGGTTTTTCAATAACACATCCACTAAAGGAATTTGCTAAGACCCCAGGTTCACGGGAAAACCACACATAAAATAAGAAACTCAATAAATCATTCACATTAGAGTGATTAATGCCTTCATTTCCCATATCAATCCACAAATATCCTTGATTAAATGTAATATTAATAGTGTCTAAATGGCGATTATTAACATAACCCAAATAATCCTCCCAAGTAGCAGGTCGCCATTGGTTCTTTTGAGTTAATTCAGGAATAGAAACTAGGGTTGTCATGGTTTCATCCTCATTTAAAAATAAGGGATATAGCAATCTTCAATAATTTCTGAAAAATCCTGTAGGGGTGGCGTCCCTCCCAACCCTCTTTGTACCTGAGTTTGGAAACCAAACCCCTACGATAAAATATTACAACCTATTGAGGGTTGCTATATTGATTTTAACATGGGGTTAAGGTGGTGCGTGTGCTACGCTTACGCACCCTACGGATTAGAATTTTAGTAATAGTGGTGCGTGTGCTACGCTTACGCACCCTACGGATTAGAATTTTAGTTCTTGTAATAGCCAAAATCCCGCAAAGGATTCGGAATTAGGGTCAGATTGAACTGCTAAAAAATGCACGTTTTTAGCCTTTTGTTTAGCAATTTCAAAATTTTGGGCTTCTCCTTGGGTTTTAGCATCGGCTAAATTATCTAAAATCCAGCTTTCATTTTCCCCCGTTTCTAATAATAAACTAGGACGGGAACTGCTATCAAATCGTAAATAAGCTAATTCTAATCCTGACATCCAAGCGGCTAAAGGAGTCGCCCTAGAGGAGTAAATAATTAACCCTGGAATAGAGGTTTCTGGAGTTAACCCCACCATTGATAATCCGAAGGCTTCACCAAAGCTAATATCCCATTCTGACAGGTCAGAAAAGGCGCTCGCTTCTAAACTCACAAACGCCCATTTATCCCCCCGCAAAGCATCAGGAAGCGGTTGAGGTTTGAACTCCAGAAACTGAACGGAAGGGTTAGCCCCCTCTTGATAATTTTCTAAAGTGGGATAGAATGTTTCCATGCGTTCCTGTAACCATTGATAGAGGGCATAGGTACGCCGACTGGCAGAGGAAGGAATGGCTAATTCTTTACAGGATTTAGAAATCATATTCGCCATCGGACGACGAAAGAAACGAATCCGAGAGGGGGGTGTAGGGACTTTGGCGATCGCATCTTCAATGGCTTGTTTTAACCAAATTGAGTTGACTTGGTTACTGGGACAAAACTGGGTGTAGCGAAACATCGTCTCGGCGCGATCTTCAATATTAAGCGGGGTTTCACAGATTAAGACTTCCCAAACTTTCTTCCCTTCTTCGTCCCGCAGGGGGCGACTATAAAAATCGAGTTCCCAAATAGTTGATTTCATCGATGGTTAGATTCTACTGCATAAGTTTACCCTATTGTTAATGCTAGGATGATTCGGTTGTTCTGATCAATATTGACTTAAAAATCTTCAGAGGGTCAGTTTATCTGTTATTTATTATATTAATAATAATTAGGACAGAAATTCTATTAGCCCTGAACTAAAGTTCGGGCTAATAGCTGAAGTTATCTAAAGATAACTAAAGACTTAATTTTATTAACCCGTTTCAACGGGTTTGTAGGGGCGGGTTCAACAAGATCTTTTCTGATTAACCGCAACCCCACTGAACCCGCCCCTACATTCAATCGATGCCATAAATCTTTACAAAAATCTGTAATACCAAGAAACCGGGTTTCTGCGTTAACCTTTGCTACTAACAGAAAGATCAATTGAGAAACCCGGTTTCTGACCCCAATAGACATTAAACCGAATCATCTGCTAAATTGAGACTATGAGCAAAAACACAGAAGGATATAAAATTGTTAGCGACAACCGCAAAGCCCGCTATCTTTACGAGATTTTAGAGACGTATGAGGCGGGAATCGCCCTCCAGGGAACGGAAGTCAAATCGATTCGGGCGGGTAAAGTTAACCTGCAAGATGCCTATGCTTTGATTCGCGGAGGTGAAGCCTGGTTGTTGAACGCCCACATCTCACCCTTTGAGAAAGCCAGCGTTTATTTTAACCATGATCCTCGTCGCACCCGCAAGTTATTGTTGCACAAAGAAGAAATTAATAAACTCTTAGGACAAGTCGAACAAAAGGGATTAACTTTAGTTCCCTTGAAAATGTACCTCAAAGGCGGACGAGTTAAAATTGACATTGCCGTTGGCCGAGGCAAAAAACTCCACGATAAACGGGAAGATATTCGTCAAAAAGATGATAAACGGGCGATGGAGCGGGCGATGAAACGCTATTAGAAAATTTGTGTTATCGCAGGGAATAGGAAGGAGGAAAAAAGTTCACCGTCTAGGGTGGAGGATCAGTCTACGGAATATCTTTGATATTCAAAAGGTTGGATAGCTAGGAGTTGAGCCAGAGTAGAGGGACTGGATCACTTGTAAAACAAGACAGCCCAGAAAGTTCGTAATTAGTGTTTTTCTCTACATCAACAAATACCTCTTCAATAACGGCACGAAAATTTACTCCAGCCAGTTTTACTACTTGAGATTGATTTTTATATTTTTGAAAGTCATCTGTAGGCGTGATATGAATAACAACACCATTACAGGCAAACTCCCAATGGTTATTGAATGAACGATGCTGTCGTGCTCTTGTTCGTTGTTCTCTGCTGCCTGGACGAAAAACCTCTCCAGCAAATAAATTAAAATTGCTATACCTATGACGTTTGAATTTAAGGCTTGTATTTTGATTCTGATTCTGTTTAATATACTCTTTAATTTTTGCTGCTGTTCCCTTAGCTGAACAATCTTTCCAGTCATATTTGAGATGAACGTTGAGTAGCCTATCAGGGGTTTTAGGCTCAATTCCAATAATGATTAATCGTCGTGAAAAAGTTTTCAGAAAATCCCTCAACACAACTTCTGATGGTACAACAGTAGGTGTTTCAACTTCCGTATTATTTAATAATGGTTGGAATCGTTTAATTGAGCTTCTCTCTGCTTCATCTAAGTCCTCTTCATTCCATGCTTGCCAAGCAATTCTAACAGAGCATTCTTTATCAATTTCTTCTAACTTATAAAGGCGGTGATGATTTTTCCACCTTGCTACTAATTTTTTGGCTTTGCCGACATAGAGAACTCTGTTATTGGCATCTATGGCAAAGTAAATAGCTGCACAATCCGGTAATTTTTTACGTTCAGCTAAGGGCAAAGATGGTAGTTGAAAAGGATCAAGTATTGTAGACATTTTGTATAGTTTTTATTTAATTTTAAGTTAGTGTTTCTAATGCTAACAATCCAGCACCATAAGCAGGTTCATGACGCGGAGAGATAATATTAGCTAAAGGTGCGATCGCGTTAATTTCAGCTTCAAATTGACGGCGAAAATTGGCTAATCCTTGCCATACTCCTCCCATGACCACAATTTCAAAGGATTCTGTGGGTTCAAATAAAGAATTAATAGCAACTTCTGTAGCTAATACTAATTCATGGGCTGCATTTTTAATAATAGTTTGAGCAATGGAATCACCGGAAGCCGCAACTTGATCCACAATGGGGGCTAAACTAGCAATATCTTTAACTTTCCATCCTTGACGGTAAACCACGGGAATTAATTCTTCAATAGAATTTAAACTTAAAACCTCTTGAAATTTTGGAATCAGTTGAGTTGATTCTAAGCGACCATCATAGGAACGTAACGCCGCTTTTAACCCTTGAACAGCAATATCATAACCACTGCCTTCATCTCCTAAAATATACCCCCAACCGCCGACTCTTTTACTGATTCGGTGATGATTTTTTCCGAATATATGGGAACCTGTTCCTGCTATGACAACAATACCAACAAAGTGACCTAAACCACCGACTAAGGCAATTACACTATCACTATTAATAATAATAGTTTCCGGGGTTAATTTCCAGTCAATCGGTAATTCTGAGGAGGTTTGAATCTCTTCAATTAAATTGCGAATTATTTTAATATCTTCAGAACGTCCAACCCCTGCTAATCCTAAACTAATTCCTTGAATCGGAACGAACCCTTCTAAGGCTAAAAAACTATGTTCAACCGCTTGTTTAATTGCTGAAATAATCGCTATTTTAGCAGCTTCTATTCCAATTGTTTGATAATTTGATGGCCCAGCTTGTCCGTGTCCTAATATTTTGCCATCAGCACTCATTAACACACAAACCGTTTTAGAACCGCCACCATCAATCCCTAAAACATGAATCATTGTTCCTTATTCCCTATTCCCTATTAACAGGTGTTGGGTTTCGGGTGTTGGGTTTCATTCCTGTTCCCTGTTCCCTGTTCCCTTAAAACCTAAATTGTGAGTTTTCCCCCTAAAATTAATTAAAATATAGGGGGATTTTTAAAGGTTGAATTACAGATTAATTAACTTTCTAGCTCGTTCAGAACGAGCTTCAGCAGATTCCATCACTTCTGATAATTTTTCAACCACTTCACCCGGATAATTTTCTAAAATTCGGGTAGACAGAGAAATCCGATGGCGACCTTCATCTAAACTAATCACCATCGCTTTAATCATTTGACCGACGGGAAAGAGTTGGGGTAAAGATTCAACATATTTTTGGCTAACTTCTTTAATGTGAATTAACCCCGTCACCCCTTCAATATCGACAAAAACACCGAAGGGTTTAACTCCCATGACTTTCCCTTCGACGAGTTGACCGACTTCTAATTGACTAAAACCGATGGATTGAGAAGCTAACCGTTGGGATAAAACAATTTTATTTCGTTCGACATCTAATTCTAAGATACTAACATTTAAGGATTGTTCTATTAACGATTCTAAATCGTCTTTTTCTAAAAGATGCGATCGGGGAATAAATCCTCGTAAAGAATAAACTTCAACCGTAACACCGCCGCGATTAACTCCAGTCACTCTAGCTTGTAGGGATTGACCACTGTTTTGAACATCAAGGAGTTGATCCCAAACTTGTTTAAGTTCTAATTGGCGGATGGAAAGTAACATTTGACCATCTGCATTTTGCTCTCGAATAATTAGAAAATCTCGCTCTTCTTTTAACGGCAGAATTTCGGAAATATCCTCAAATTCTATAACAGAAATCTCTTTTTTGGGAATAAAACCTGGTGATTTAGCACCTTTAATGTCAATGTAAGCACCATCGCTGGTATATGATTCTACCTGACCCTTAACGATTTGCCCTTTGTGTAAATCATAACTGTGTTGATCTAGGGCTTTGGCAAAATCATCAAGGGAAAAGGACGGGTTTTTAGTAGCCATAGCAAAAAGTAAAGAAAAACAAAAATTAAGGTCTTAGGAACCTGCTTATAACGTTGCTCTCGTCTTCAACAACACTCCAATCATTTGAGCATAACATAGTTGAGGAGTTGACGGTTGACTGTAATCAGTTATCAGTTATCCCTTCTCCCCTTCTCCCCTGCTCCCTTGCTCCCCTGCTCCCCTAACCCCTTAACTGCTGATCAAATAAACCTTTAACCTGTATCCAGGCATCTTGGGCCGCTTCAGCGTTGTAGGTGCTACGTTGGTCGCAGAAGAAGCCGTGATCGGCTTTGTAGCGGAAAATTTGATGGGGAATTTGATGATTTTGGAGTTCGGTTTCAATTTGATCGACCTGTTCGTTAGGAATTAACGGATCTTCTGTACCAAAAAAGCCATAGAGAACCCCTTGAATGTCTTTTGTGCGGGTGATGGTTGCCGCCCCGCCTCCGGGGATCATTGTGGCAATAGCACCGCCATAAAAGCAAGCTGTGGCTTGTATATCGGGTAGGGTAGCGGCTAAATAAACAACATGGCCCCCAAAACAAAAACCAATAGCCCCGAATTTCGGTTGCAGGTTGGGGAGGGTTTTCAAATAGTTGAGGGTGGCTTGAATATCGCTTAATAGTTCGTTGGCGGTGGTTTGATCTTTATATTTTCGGCCTAATTCGATATCGGCTTCGGTATAACCGACTTCAAAACCGGGGGCTTGGCGTTGATAAATAGCAGGTGCGATCGCAATATATCCTGCTTTGGCGATGCGTTCGGTAACATCTCGAATATGAGAATTTACCCCAAAAATTTCTTGAATCACTACAACACCGGGAAATGGCCCTTCTCCGGTGGGTTCCGCAAGATAGGCATCAATTTGTAATTCCCCATTAGGAACCTGAACATGAGCCGCGCGAATAGGTTGATTTATCATGATCTTTCACCGTGCTATCATTGACATCCTCCCGACACTAACGATCAAGCTAATGGTGCGGGATTCCCAAGGCTCACGACTTGGGTTTCTGCTTCCGTCCCTTACGGGTTTTCGCACCTGCCTCAACAAATTTACTCTGTTCCGGTCTTACGGTCGCTCCACAGACTGACACGGCCAGCCCGGCCGCCAAAATATTATTTGCTGCATTAATATCACGGTCATGATGTCTCCCACAATTAGGACAATCCCATTCCCTGATATTTAATGGCAATTTATCTAAAATGTGTCCGCAGTTTCCACAGCGTTTGGAACTGGGAAACCATCGGTCTATTTTGATTAACTTTCGCCCGTACCATTCAGCTTTATAGGTTAATTGACGGACAAATTCTGCCCAATTTGCATCACTAATTGCTCTCGCTAATTTAGGATTTTTGACCAGATTTCTCACGGCTAAATCCTCAACCACTATCGTTTGATTTTCCCGAATCAGTTGAGTGGTTAGCTTGTGAGTAGAATCCCGTCTACAATCGGCAATTTTAGCATGAATTCGAGCTACTTTTTTTCGAGATTTCTCTCGATTCTTTGAACCTTTGATTTTCCGACTCAAAGATTTTTGAGCAAGTCGAAGTTTTTTGTATAACTGATTAAAGTGTTTGGGGTTGGCTACCTTAACACCGTCAGAGGTTGTCAATAGGCTAGAAATTCCTAAATCTATTCCTACATTTTTATCGGTGGGTTCTAATTTGTTATTAGTTAAATCATCAATTCTTAAAGAGACAAACCATCGACCACTAGGGTCTAACTTAACTGTTATAGTTGAAGGTTGACATTCTTTTGGAAGTTGACGACTCCACCGAATCAGTAAAGGTTGTTTATTCTTAGCTAGATAAATTTTACCGTTTTTATAGGTGAATGCAGATGACGTAAATTCTGCACTACCTCCATGACGTTTCTTTTTAAAGTTGGGATATTTAGCCCGACCTGCAAAGAAGTTGGTAAAAGCGGTTTGCAGATGTCTTAATCCTTGTTGAAGTGGAACTGAGCTAACATCATTTAGAAAGTTCAGTTCTTCTTCTTTTTTCCATTCAGTTAACTGGGAAGATGTTTCACAATAACCTACTCGTTCTTTTTTTTCATACCAGGCTTGGATTCTGGCTGCTAATGCTTTATTGTAGATTAGTCGAACACACCCCAATGTTCTCCTCAACAGGTCTTCTTGTTCAGGAGTTGGATAGAATCGGTAGCGATAGGCTTTTTCTGTCATGTCTTACATTCTAACACGGAATCTGTAATTTGTTTTTTGATGTCCCGCCATTCATCCCGACACCAACGTTCCTTATGGTGCGGGTCTTCTGGCTCCCATTTTTGATAATATACCCAGATATACCCAAATCTGGTAATATAGAAACTATGACAAAAAATTATAAAATTCATAGAGTTCTCCAAGAAATTAGTCGTGAATTCAATCACAATAGTTATTAGGTTTTAACTTTTTAATACTGACATGAAACAACCAGAAGTATTACCCCAGATCCAGTGTTCCCTGTTCCCTGTTCCCTGTTCCCTGTTCCCTGTTCCCTTTTAAGCCTAAATTTTGAACACAACTCAAATAGGATTGCTATATTTTGTTAATTTTGTTTTGATTTCCTTGGAGATGTAAAGATGGTTCGGTTTTATATTCAGCCTGATAGCGATATTCCAGCGTCTAACCAACTGTTTAATCAAATTCGGTTTGCGATCGCCTCTCGACAATTTCCCCCCGGACACCGTTTACCCAGCACTCGTCAACTCGCCATGGAAACGGGATTACACCGGAATACCATTAGCAAAGTCTATCGACAATTAGAAGATAATGGCTTAGTCGAAGCCCAGGCGGGATCAGGGATTTATGTCCGAGCATTAGGTCATGAAGGCGGATCTCGGTTACATTCGCCGATTTTAGAACATTCTCCCGAAGCCAATAAAATTATTCAACGCAGTTTAGATGAATTACTATCTCACGGATGCAGCCTCAATCAAGCCAGAGAAATGTTTCTGGGCGAAATTGATTGGCGATTACGCTGTAGTGCGAGAGTCTTAGTTACGGCGCCGACTCAAGATATTGGGATCGGACAATTGATGGCGCAGGAGTTAGAAGAAGCCTTGAAAATTCCAGTACAGTTAGTTCCCATGGAACAGTTACCCGACCTGTTAGAAAAAGTTCCATCGGGCACCGTTGTTACCAGTCGCTATTTTATTGGACAAGCTGAAGCGATCGCCGCCCCAAAATCCGTGCGGGTGATTCCCGTTGATATTTATAATTTTGCTAAGGAAATTGAATTAGTTCGAGATTTACCCAAAGGGACTTATTTAGGGATCATCAGTCTGAGTTCAGGATTATTACGAGCAACGGAAGTGATTATTCATAGTCTGCGGGGGGATGAAATTTTAGTGATGACGGCACAATTAACGGATACCTATAAAATTAATTCTATTGTTCGGACAGCGCGACTAATTGTTTGTGATCAAGCCAGTTATGCCATTGTTAAAGATCTCGTTCACACCCACCGCGAGGAACTCATTCGTCAGCCCCAACTGGTCTGCTGTCCCAATTATATTGGCGCCGAGTCGATTAGTTTACTGAAACGGGAGTTAGGTTTAAAGTAAATAGCAAGCCCAATTAGGTGCAAACCGAGTCAATCCCACACCATTAGCTTGATCGTTGGTGTCGGGAGGATGTCAAGGCGTGGATAGTTGTCCGATGGAGGGATTTGTTGCATCTCAGGTCAAAGCCGCATTTAATATTCCAGAAGAGGTTGATGTTTGTTGTCTCCTGGCTTTAGGATATGCGACAAAGCCTTTTAAAAAATATGGGGGAAGATTTTCTGTTGAACAAGTCTGTTATGGAGAATCATAAGGGGAAGTCTGGGAAGATGAATCTTTGACCTAGTTTCCAGAAGACCCTGATAAAATTTATCATCTAAAATTTCAAATTGTAGAATGTCTTACAAACTAGGGGCAAAATTATGAAAACAGCAATTTTAGAACAAACGCAGAAACAACAAGAATACAACAGTCAAACTTCTTCTGATGTAGAGACTAAAAATCCTTTTTTAGAAGAGGAAGAAGCCGAAAACCTGGAAGACAATCCGTTTGATCTTCAGGATTTAGAGAATTTAAGTTCTTCTCCCGATCCCGATGCTTCGACTTCCGAAATTTATCCCGAAGAACAACCCGTTAATAAACGATTTAATCCGGTTTTATTGGCACAAGTTGCTGCGGTTTTGGTGGTGGTATTCGGATGTGTTTATACCGTGACTCGCCCCTGTGTGATGGGAGAATGCCAGGAAGTAGATACTGCTAGAGACTTTAATCAAAAATCTAAACAAACCATTGAAACCGTTGCTTCTGCTCAAGCCCCTGTTTTAGCTCAACAGGATTTACAATCAGGAATTAAACTATTAGAAACGATTCCCTTTTGGTCGCCCCATTATCCTGAAGCTAAAGCCCTTTTATCAGTTTATCGCCAGGAATCTAATGAGTTAGATTCGGTATTAAAAGCATTAAAAACCGCAGCCAAAGCTTCAGAAATTAGCCAAAATCCTCCCCATCCGATAGAAGATTGGGTGAAGATGCAATCCTTGTGGGAGCAAGCGATCGCATCTTTAGAACAAGTCAAGAGTGGTAGTGTGGTTTATCCCTTTGCTCAAGCTCGATGGCAACAATATAGAGGCAATTTAGCCGAGGTGAGAAATCGCTTAAAATTAGAACGGGATGGAGAACAAATTTTAACCACAGCCAAAAAAGCCGCCCAAGTCGCAGAAGCTCGTCAAGGAGTGGCAAAATATGCAGACAGTTGGAAACAAGTATTTGATACTTGGCAAGTTGCTGCTAATACTTTAACAACGATTCCTTACGGGACAACGGCTTATCAATCTGCACAGGTTTTATTAGCACGTTATCAACCGAAATTAGAGGAAGCCCGCGATCGCAAAACTATTGAACAAGTGGGTTTAGATGCTTATAATCAAGCGGTTAATAATGCTGAACAAGCCACACTTTTAGAACAACGGGGTGCTTGGTCGGAGGCGGTTACCTATTGGAGTCGGGCGGTTACTTATGCGAAACAAGTTCCGGTAAGTAGTTCTTATTCTGCTAAAATCAAACCCCTTTTAACCACCTATAATGATTCTTGGAAACGGGCTGATGTTAAAAATCGAGTTACCTCTCGTTTAGAAAAAGCGCGTCAAGATTTAACGAAGTTGTGCAGTGGAAATCCCAAAGTTTGTAACTACAGTGTCACTGAAAATTTAATCACAGTTCGTTTAACATCGGATTATGTGAATCAAATTCAATCCACGGCTAAAACAGCCGATCAAAGCGGAGATTCTAAGAAACGTTCTGAAGCTGAAAATCACGTTCAAGTCCTGAAAGTGGCTTTAGAAACGATTAGTCAAAATGCCCAAATCCCCTTAGAAGTTTATGGAGCAGATAACCAAAAAATTGCTACCCATGTTCCGTTACAATAAGTCATAAAAACTTATATGAAATCCTTAAATTAGTGCTACAGATGGCAAGGGAACAGGGAACAGGGAACAGGGAACAGGAGGGAATAGGGAATAGAAANCTTGGTGAGAATCCAAGACCCCGAAATCCTAAGGGTTCCTCCGCACGGCTCGTCCGCGGAGGGTAAGTCAGGGCCTAAGGCGAGGCTGAAGAGCGTAGTCGNGATTTCATATTATTTTTTGAATCCAGAAATAGCAGTCAGAAAATTCTGCATTGTCCGATGCAATTTGATGGATGTTTATTCTCTTTGATTATATCTTTAGCGATCGCTATCTCTTGTAATATAGGGAGAGCGATCGCTATTTTTTAACATCCTTACAACCCTTGTAGAGTTTTAGGACTGCCAATGCACTTGTTCGGCGTGACCCCAGAAAGCTTCTAATTTATAAAAATCTCGTTCTTCAGGTAACAAAATATGAACAATTACATCGCCATAATCCATTAACACCCAATTACCATCATTTTGACCTGCAATTCTGAGGGGAAGCCGTTCTAGTTCTACTTCTATTTGATCAGAGATGGCTTGAGAAATTGCCCGGAGTTGAGCTTGAGAAAAGCCCGTTACAATTACAAAATAATCTGCTAAATAAGAAATTTCTGATACGCACAGCACCAGAATATTATCCGCTTTCCGGTCATCTGCTGCGCGGGCGGCGGCCAGTGCCGTTTCCTTGCTGGTATCGGGATCAGAATCGGCAGAGATGATCGCGGGATCAGAGGCGTATTTGGTTTTGGCGTGATCAAACATTAAGCTCTTGTATTCCTCGTATATTGACATCCTCCCCACCCTAGAAGTGCAGGGATTCCAAACATCACTGTTTAGGTTTTCTCTTGAGAGCGATTAACCCTAAAACTAATGATTATTCTAATTATCTTAATCCTTATTTTTAATTTTGGACAATTCAGCTTTTGGAAAAGCGGACTGGATGGGGGACAGTTAGCCTGAAAGGGTGATCACCTCTAAATCATCGTCTCACAGATTCGGGCTGGGATTCTAAAAGGGGTGTAGATTTTGTTACCACTTCTGCAAATAAAGTTTCATACAGGCTCAACGCTTGTTCAATGCCATAATAGTCTTCAGCGTATTTTCGACCCTGTTTCCCCAAAGCTTCTAGCTGATCTGGATTTTTGTAAAGATGTGTAATCGCTTCAGCTAAACTCTCTGGGTCTTCTGGTGGCACCACAATTCCTCCTCCACTTTTGATAATGACTTCTTTAGCCGTTCCTGTATCAGGAACAGAGGCAACAATTGCACAGCCACTCGCTAATAAAACCGGAATTTTAGAGGGTAAATTAAAGGCTGTTACCTGTCGTTTTTGCACCACTAATCCCACATTAGCAGCCGATAACATCTCCGGTAATTTTTCACGCGGTTCTAATGGAATAAATAAAATATTTTGGGTTTGATAATCCTGGCGTAAATTCTCTAACTCTTGTAATGCTTCCTGTTCCCCGGCAATCACAAAAGAGATTTCAGGAATATACTCTAATAAGGTTGCCGCTTTTATAACCGTTTCTAACCCTTGAGTTAAAGCAATATTCCCCGAATACAGAACTATAAATTTATCTTGCAGTTGATACTTGATCCGAAAGGGATTATTCGTCTCCGGTAAAGGTCGAATAAAATTCGTATCTACCCAATTCGGAATATAAACAATTTTATTCTCAGGAACCCCTTGCTTTACTAACTTATCAACAAAACTCTGGGCAATAACAGAAATTCGCTCAACTTTTTTGTATGTTAACTGTTCAACGGCTTGGGCTGTTTTAATCACAATCCCATCAGGATTAACTAATTTTACCCGCAGGGCGGCTTCTGAAACAATATCCTGAATATTGAGGATGACTGGACAACGGCGAACTGTTGCATAAAAAGTAACCGGAACACTCACCAATAAAGGCGGAACCGTTGCAAAAATTAGATCAGGTCGCCACCCATTAAACGCCTGAACCATACTCGTCATAATAAAACTACCATCGAGAAGCAGACGATCCAATAACCCCGGCTTAGGGCCACGCACCCAAATATAGCTGCGCTGAATTATCACCCCATTGCGTTCTTCCGTCAGATAAAACTTATGCTGATAGCCCTCATAAATCCGGCGTTCAGGATAGTTGGGCATTCCCGTGACAACCCGCACTTGATGCCCTCGTCTGACCAAGCCTTCGGCTAGTTCTGTCATCAGAGGAGCAATACCAATGGGTTCAGGATAGTAGTTATAGGAATAAATTAATATACGCATACGCTTTGGGTAGACCTAAAAACGGTTTTAGCATGATTCGTCTTTAAACTTTAGACTCCTGGGCATGATCAAGAAAATATCATCTGAGCCTTGAGAATTCTAAACTATTTTAACCTGGGATTTTTTAACGTTAGATTTTGGCTGTTCTAGCTACTTACCTAGATTCGTACTACTTAAAACCTTCAGTCTCAGCCAGGAGGAGGGATAAAAATCACAATTAGATGTCAAGGGATGAAGGCTATCCAGTCGGCAAGACTTAAAGTTAGACTCGTTATTTTTGCGCTTGTCTCATTGCACTCCCACTCATCGTACCCATATCCGCAGCCAAAATACTAGAGTTGAACAGAAAATCCTCGCCTCTGTCGCTTATGGCCTGTTGTCCTAGCTTTTCGGCTTCAGCACCAATACCATCTCCACTTCCACCTCTGAAGCATCAGGAAACCGGGCACTGATCCCGACACCTCGAATGGAATTGAGCATTGTCATCCGGTTGGGTTGTAGGGAAATAGCCGGGGACGCTAACAGATATCCCATCGCCCAAGCGGTAATTTTTTCCATATCTAAATAGACATAACTATGATGGGAATTGGGTAAAGATTTGCTAATCTCTTGGAATCGTTGGCTTTTGTTCAGGGGTTGTTGGGGTTGCTGGGTAATCGCTTCCACCACTGGCCCCCCAAAGGCGAGAAACATTAAATTGGGATTTAACCAACCATGCCCAAATAAGGTTCCTTGTTTGGGGTCATTCCATTCAGTGACGGCAATTCCGGCTAAGGTATTTTGTTCAATATTAATCGGAGGATTACTATTGGCAATAATAGTATTAAGTTTATTTAACATTCGTTCGGCGGCGGGGCGATCGCTGGTTTCTATTAACAATACTCCCCCTAATCCCAAGGACGCTAACACTCCTTTTTCCGATGCGATCGCACCCAAAGCAAATTCCCCATCCATCCAGCCAAAAACTTCTGTATCCGCATCTAAATCAATCGCTTGCAGTCCCAAACGAATTTGACGGGTCAGATTCTCAAAATTGGGATTGTTTTTTCCTAATGTTAAAAACTGTAACCACAGTTGATCGAGATCATGGCTATTGACAAAGGCGACGGTTTCTGTGGGAAAGCGATTTACCATTTTCCCAAATTCTGGGGAATGCTGCGATACAGCACCATCGGGACGGAACTGGGCGATGGTTTTGAAGCGAATTCCTTCCGATTCTACCCCAACCCCCAAAATAACGGATTGAATCGGTTTAAATGGAGATAAGGATTCACCGGATAAACGGGAAGCATCGGGCCAAGTGGTACTTAAATCTTTCATAAAACCCTCATAGTCCGCTATAAATACAGTGACTAAGGGATTAGAGAGGTTTGCATTTTTAAAGAACAGGTCGGATTTTCCTGATAAACTAACAAGGGACGGCGATCCTCTGAAGGTATCGATCGCCCGTTTCACAGGTTCAGGACGGGCTGCAATCACTAATTGATCATTCACAACCGCGACATTGTACTGTTTTCCGCTTTTTTCGGTGTAACGGGACAGGGTAATGCCTCGATATTGACTCTGTTGAGATTTGATATCCGGTGAAGCCTTTACTTTTTGGGCAAAATGCCATGCTTTCCATTGATTTTTAATTCCCACCACCATTAACAATTGCGGATCAGAGGCGGGTTTGACTGGATCGGGAGGGAGTAACGTTACCATCACCCCGCCGATCCAAGGTTGAATATCTCGATTGAAATTAATCGCTGTGCCTGCTAAACTTTGCTTTTGAAAGGCTTGAATTCCTTGTCCGATTAACGCTTGGGTTTCTGGAGTACCAAAATTTTGTAATTGTGATAAGGCGTGAGGCGTGGGAGATACAAAGGTTGCCATGATCGCTTCACCCGGCACAAGTTTGCCCGTTTCTAAGGCACTATAGGCTTTGTACCGTTGATGAGTTAAATACAGGACGGTGGCGATACTCCCGATACAGGCGATCGCTGCAACAGCTATGATCAGTTTTGATTTTTTCTGGATCAGCATGATGATTTCCAAGCGGGGGTTTTCAGGAATGTTTCTGATCAGAAAGAAAGCGGTTATTTCTCCCTATGTTAGCTTGCTACCCGCACAGGGGAAGTACCAAAGATTTGATAATCTAAAGACACAGGTGCGACCATTCAGCTATTAAGAGTTATTTAATGAAAGTAGCAGTTACAGGAGCAACGGGATTTGTCGGAAGTCGTTTAGTAGAACGACTACAACAGGAAGGCCATTCGGTGTTAGTCCTGACCCGCAACCCAGAACAAGCTAAACGAGTGTTTCCCAGTTCTGTCTCTTCCGGGTTAGAAATTGTGGGTTATACTCCGACGAAATCGGGGGCTTGGCAACAGGCGATTTCTGGCTGTGATGGCGTGGTGAATCTCGCTGGAGCCCCCATTGCGGATGAACGCTGGACACCCCAACGCAAACAGGAAATTTTAGAAAGTCGTTCAACGGCGACTCAAAAATTAGTGGAAGCGATCGCTCAAGCTGATTCTAAACCGAGTGTTCTGGTGAGTGCTTCGGCGGTTGGATATTACGGAACCAGCGAAACGGCCCTGTTTGATGAAAATAGTCCCAATGGACGGGATTTTCTCGCCAATGTCTGTCTGGCTTGGGAAGCCGCCGCCCAACAGGTAGAGGAAGTCGGAACTCGTTTAGTGATCTTAAGATTAGGAATTGTCTTAGGAATGGGAGGAGCATTAGAAAAAATGTTAACTCCTTTTAAACTGTTTGCAGGGGGGCCGTTAGGTTCAGGACATCAATGGTTTTCTTGGATTCATCGGGAAGATTTAGTCAATTTAATTCTATTTAGTTTAACAAATTCCCAACTAGAAGGGGTTCTGAATGCAACCGCACCCAACCCGGTAAAAATGGAGCAATTATGTCACGCTTTGGGTGAAGTTTTGCATCGTCCTTCTTGGCTTCCGGTTCCTGATTTTGCCCTGGAAATGTTATTAGGAGATGCGGCGCAGGTAATTCTCCAAGGTCAACAAGTTATCCCTAAACGTACCCTATCTTACAACTTTAATTATCAATATCCAACGATTAAACCTGCCCTAGAAGAAATTTTATCGTCTTCATAAATGGGGTAATTTTGTCAGAGATAAAGCTTCTGTAAGGGCGAGGAGACCTCGCCCCTACATCTCCCTGTTCCCTGTTCCCTGTTCCCTTTCTCAACTCGGTCATTTATTTTGCACAACTACTTATATAATGAATACTCATTTTAATCAAGCTCGTTCTAGTTTAAAACAAACCTTGGCGCGTTATCACCATTTACGACGTCAACGGCGGAGTTCTCATCCTGAATTACAAGCGACATTACAAAAACAGTTAGAAGTCTTATCAACGAATTTAGAAAAGCTGGAACAGGGGTTAATTAGAATTGCGGTATTTGGGTTAGTGAGTCGGGGAAAATCGGCAGTTTTAAATGGGTTATTAGGGGAAAAAATTCTCCAAACAGGCCCCTTAAATGGCGTGACACAATGGCCCCGTTCTGTGCGTTGGAGTGTACCTTTATCTCATATTGAAGAACCCAACCGGATTGATAATATTGAAGACCTAAATCCGATTTTAGTTGAGTTAATTGATACCCCTGGATTAGATGAAGTCGCCGGACAAGTTCGGGGGGACATGGCAAAGGAAGTAACTCGCCAAGCGGATTTAATTTTATTTGTGGTATCGGGGGATTTAACCCGAACGGAATATGATGCCCTTTTAGAATTACAAACTGCTCATAAACCGTTAATTATTGTGTTTAATAAAATTGATTTATATACGGAAATAGAACAGGATAAAATTTATCGAAATTTACAACAATTAGCCAAAATTCCAAACCCAGAATTAGATCAGTTTTCTTCGTCTACTGAGATAGATATTCCTCAACATTCAACCCCATTTGAAATTGTTAAAGTATCAGCCGAACCCGCACCTGTAAAACTGAGAATTGAATGGCCGGACGGTCATATAACTTATGAATGGGAGTCTCCACCGCCCCAAATTGATGAATTAAAACACATTCTTTTAAAGTTATTAAATCGAGAAGGGCGATCGCTTTTAGCGTTAAATGCGTTAGTTCAAGCAAGAGAAGCAGAACGTATTATTGCGCGTCAAAGTATTCAATTACAAGCGGCGGAAGCGGAAGAATTAATCTGGAAATTTACGCGCTATAAAGCCTTAGCTGTAGCGTTAAATCCGATTGCGATTTTAGATGTTTTGGGTGCAACGATTAGCGATTTGATTTTAATTCGTTCCTTATCTCGTTTATATGGTTTACCGATGACCAGTTATGAAGCGGGGAAATTATGGAAAAAAATTCTATTGAGTTCGGGAGGATTATTATTAGCAGAAATGGGAAGCGGTTGGATATTAGGATTTGGTAAAAGTGCCGCAGGGTTAGCAACGGATCTCGCTAATTATGCGGGAATTGCGATTACTCAAGCGTCTATTTCTGCCTATTTAACCTATACGGTGGGTCAGGCGGCGCAAGTGTATTTAGAAAAGGGCTGTACTTGGGGTGAAAATGGGATTGATACGACGATTAAAGAGATTCTAAATCAAGTTAATCGAGATAGTTTTATTACGCAATTAAAGCAGGAAATTGAAGGCAATTCTCAACCTATCATTTAGAGGTAGATTGAGAGGTTTTAGGGTCTTTTGTGGGAAAGGTTAGAAAATTGCCAAACCCTCCTAATGTTTGATATTTATATCCGGCAATCTCGGTGGTATAAACACTAAATAAAACCGTATTTTGTCGAGTTGTAGATTTATCAATCGTATCTTTAATTAAGTTGCGTTGGGTGGTAACTAAGGTATTACAAGTATTGACTAATGTATTAGAAAGTCCTTTTAAAAATTCCGGGACTTGGGACTCTTGACAAATCGATTTTTTAATTTCTGCGGATAATTGATCAGAAGCATAATTGAGATATTCTTCTCGCGGAGGATTAGTAAATGCCATTGTTCCTGCTAAAATCGTGAGTATAATTGCACCTTTACCGATATAACCTGAAGACGGTTTAGATTGAATAGTGTCAAGTTTCATCATGTTAGTTAGAGAGTGAGTTAGAACCAATACTAGAATATCTTTATTGTATCTTTCAAGGGTTCCTGTGTCGATTCAGGATTTCCGAATTTAGAAAATGTGATCAGGCTTTTTTTCCAAAAGTGCGATCGCTATCAAAATAGATTATAATAGAATAGCCCAACTTACTCGACAGATTAATAACATAATCAATTGAGGTTATTTTAAATGAGATTAACAGCAACAGATCAAGGATTATTAATACCCAAAGAAATGTTAGGAAAAAATCAAGAGTTTGAAATCATTCAAGAACAGGAAAAAATTATTATTACGGGTATCAAAAAAGAATCTTCGATTTGGGATTTAGGTTCAAACCCTGTGGAATGTGATCTAAAAGATGGCGCAGTTAATCATGATCATTATCTGTATATTCCATGAAAAATATCTATTTTTTAGATACCAGCTATATTTTAGCTCTGGAAATAATAAATGAAGACGCTCATAAAAAAGTATTACAAAATTGGGTGGCTTTAGCAAGCTCCAAACCTTTTTTAGTAACCACAACATACATTTTTGATGAAGTCGTAACTTTTTTTAATAGTCGCAACTTTCATTATAAAGCAGTTGAAGTTGGTAATCGTCTCTTGGAAAGTCGTGATATAGAGTTAATAGAGATTGATCGGACTTTCTTTAATCAGGGATGGCAATATTTTCAAAAGCATAAAGACAAATCTTATTCCCTCACTGATTGTTTATCATTTATCGTTATGGAAGAACGAGAGATTGTTACAGCTTTAACCTTAGATCATCATTTTATTCAAGCTGGATTTCAAATTTTACCATCATAACCTAACTGCAAATAACTTTTTATTTTTATCCCCTAAAAGTTAGATGATAGTTCATGTATGATGGTTTCTAAGATAGCCATTTTCCTAATTGGGTTAGAAACCAGGTTTCTTAAATTTTTTTGTTGAATGATTAACTAAAATTTGAAATAGCAGATTGTCTAAGCAGGGGAGAAACCCTAAAGCGGGTTTGCTGTTGCTGTTCTTCGGGTTCAATGTAAGTCATATAAATGTTTTCCTGTATTGGCAAAAACCAAGTTATCAGCTACAATACTTATCAAAGCGATTAATATTCCTGATATGCCTTGGATTTAACAAACATAAAAGGCAGTCAGATCGACATGAAAAAACTCAATTAGTTGATCGAGGCAAACTATGACAACGCCAGCCTTATCTCCCGCCCAAGCTAACTTAAAATTAGCTCTCTGGCAAGTCGATGCAGATTCCATGAGTAGCAGTGATTTGTTTGTTTGGTTAAATGATAGCGGTTTACCTTTAGAAGTGACAACTCGTCTGCATCAACTTGTTACCTATACAAAAAAAGCTGGTCATAAAGTAATTGCAATTGGCAAAATTATTCTGATTAAAATTATCGAATTTGTGCAAGCTAATCCAAATTTAGTTATGGGAATGGCTGTGGGTGCGGCGGTAGGAATTTTAGGATATTCGGTTCCTTTTTTGGGCCCATTGTTAGGCCCTATTACCACTGCATTAGGGGTGACTATTGGTGCGATCTCAGGTCATCGCTTAGATCAAGGACATCGCCAATCTGACGGTATTACGGGAGTAACTCAAAGTCTGATTGAAATTGCTCAAAAATTCTTTAAGCTATTCATTGTTAGAACAACTAAAACAACAGAAAAAAGAAATTGAAGCGAAAGAAAGAGCTTCTGAAGTAGAAGAAAGCGACAAAACAGAATTCATTTTTTGCCTAAAAGAACCTATTAAGCTTAATCTCATTAGTCCTAAAGATGCCCAACAATTAATCGGTGCTGTTGAATCTGGTCAACTGCCAATTAAGGAAGCCATTAAAATGGTTCAGGATGTTGTAGAAGCAGCCAAAGTTCAATGATTACAGTGATTTTTCGTGGGTTGATTTTCTACTATTGCTCACTATTTTAATTTGAAATATACGGGTATCGCTCCTTTTTTATTAGGGGCGATCAGTTTTTGTTTAGAAGATGCGATCGCTCTTTTGATTTTTGATCGGGCGATCATTTTCAGAACATCAAAAATATTTTGCTATAATCAATTTAACTTTGATAAAACGACTAAATATTAATATGAACATCACTTTTAAACAAAATTTGATTAATACATTTGATAATTTAACTTCAGAAGAACGAGATCAACTGATTGAGTTTCTGCAAAAACGCCGGCTAGAGTTACAAGAACAAGAAATACTAAAATCTGTCAAGCTGACACGAGAAGCCAAGAAAAATGGCACAGCTTTTTGTGGTACTGCGGAAGAAGCAATTGCAAATCTTTTGGCAGACTAATTTATGAAAATAGTCTATGAAAATAGTTTTAAAAGGTCATTTAAAAGATTAGTAAAGAAGAATCCCCAACTGCAAGAAAAAGTCATTTCAGTAATAACTTTATTATCTGAAGACCCTTTTATCCCATCCCTAAAAACCCATAAATTAAAGGTAAATCTGGATGGTTTGTGGTCTTGCTCTGTTGCCTATGATTGTAGAATTATTTTTGATATGGAAACAATAGACGAGTCAACAGGAGAGGGGATTTTAAACTTATATTATATTGGTAGTCATGATGAGGCTTATAGTTGATATGATTTTGATTTTTGAAAGTGCGATCGCTCTTATTTTCTTCATTCCCCGATTTCAAAACAACTTGCCCTCATTCTGGATATTTTCTGGAAGCATGAAGAACCCGAATGATTTGTACAGTTTCCTCTTTTACTCGGTAAATGACAAGATAAGGTGTATTAGCAATGACAAGTTCTCTAGTACCTTCTACACGACCATATCTTCCCATAAATGGATATTGTGCTAATTGATTCACAGTATCCTTAATCCTCACAATTGTTTGCCTTGCTGCGTCTGCATCGTCAGAAGAAATATATGTGTACACTATCTCCAGATTTCGCAGCGCCCTTCGCAGCCACTTAATTTTCATTGATTAACTTAGCAAAAACACCTTGAACTTCTTCATCGCTGGCAAAGTCATTTGCTTCTGCTTCACCAATACCTCTCTCGATCTCTGAACCTAGCCATTGATTAATGTCCAGATAGCTGTCAATCGCCTCATTAACTACGTCGCTGAAATCCCTTTCCATTAAGGTAGCGATCGCAGAAATTGCAGCTTTTTTCTCGCTATCCAATGTTAGCATCATGTTTTCTTTGTTCATCGTTTGTATGGTTATTATCAATAGTATGATGTCATTATAACATATCTTCCTTTTTTTTCCAAATAACAAAAGGTGCGATCGTCATTCCTTAAGTTAAAATATAAGTTGTCATATCCGATCATATAACTGATCAGATTCATCAAAAGACAAGTTATGCCTGTAAACTGGAGAGAACATATCGTTAGTACCCCCGATGTACTGCGAGGTAAACCAAGAATCAAAGGAACTAGAATTCCCGTTAGTCTGATTTTAGGATATTTAGCATCAAATAACACTGTCGAACAAATCATGGACGAGTTTCCAGATATTGTCAAAGAACAGATAGCTGCTTGTCTTGATTATGCTCGTGATTTATCAGATTTTGAAACAGTTGCCTAATGGGTTTAAGATTGTTCATCGATCAATGTGTTCCTAAGTCTATTATTTCAATCCTTCGTGATACCGAACATGAAGTTTTTGTATTGGGAGATTACATTCCAATTGAATCTCCAGATATTATTGTCATTGCCAAAGCTCAGGAATTAAATGCCATACTTGTTTCTCTCAATGGAGACTTCGCAGATATTGTGACTTATCCGCCAAGTTCATATCAAGGAATCATTTCTATTCAACTGAGAAATCACCCGGAAATTATTCCTCAGTTGATGGCAAGGCTAACAGAATACTTATCATTGCACGATAGTGAGGAGCATTATCGAGGTAAATTACTACTGGTAGAAGTTTACAGAATTCGCATTCGAGAGTAAAAATTGACAGCGATCGCCATTTTTTCCCAAATAACAAAAAGTGCGATCGCTCTTTTTTTACAAGATGCGATCGCGCTTATTTTCCGAAAGTGCGATCGCCTCATATCAAGCTTTTACCCGTTACAAACTCATAGCAATATGACAGGAATGTGCGATCGGAAATTCTCAAAATCTTTATCAGTAGTGAAAATGCTGTAGCCGCGACGATGAGCAACGGCACATAGCAGAAAATCAGTATTTGAACCCTGAACGCCTTTAGTGCGACAGGTATTGAAAAACTCTGCGGCTAACTCATAATCTTCAGTTGTTAGCTCTAAATCAGGAAAAGCTCGAAGATACTCTTGCAAACGAACAAACTGTTCCTTATAGCGCACCCCAGAAAGCACCTCCTGACGAATAGCCCCTAGTAAAACAACTCGTCCATCTACAATCAAATCGCGCAGAACATTAACGATCACGATCGCATCATTTGTTGTGTTCCGCCGCAATGCCAGCGACCAAACGGAACTATCAACAAGAACATTCATAAGGTTTGTCGCTGTTGCTTGTAGTTATAATCTTCATCGTAGTCAATAGCACCAAACAATTCCAATATTTTTAGTTGTTTACGACGTTGAATATACTCGCGTAAAGCTGCTTCAATTAATGTAGTAGGTGTTGAATGGTTACTCAAATCAAGAGCTTCTTGAAGAAGAGTTTTGTCAATTTCGAGCGTAGTTACCATGTATTTTCCTCCTGCAAGTAGGGTATGACACAATTGCCACCAGACAATACTGTAATTCTAGTGTAGCACTGAAACTCCTTTAAGGGGCGATCGCCCTTATTTTCCCAAATAACAAAAGGTGCGATCGCTCTTTATTTGGAAGATGCGATCGCGTTTTTTCCAAAAGTGCGATCGCGTTCTGAATTTAATTTCTGGAAGAAAGAAAAACCTAGTTTCGCTGATACTTTCGCTTTTCTCTAAATAATGTTAATATTGAAGTATGGATAGTGTGTACAGACTACAAGGTATTGACTTTGAATAGGACACAAACAAAGCCGAGAGCAACCTAGAAAAACATGGCGTTAGCTTTGAAGAAGCCGCAGAAGTTTTCTTCGATCCATTCTATCAGGAGGGAGACGCTACTGGCAGTGAAGAACCCCGCGATTTTATACTGGGTTATTCCCTTTCTCAACGCCTATTACTCGTAGTTTATGTAAAACGTAGTCTGCGAATCCGCATCATTTCTTCCCGTCCTGCTACCCGCACTGAAAGGAAATTATATGAACAATCCTGAAGCAGAAATAAAATTGCAATTGCGGCCTCGGATCACGGAAACAGTCTCGATTGAAGTCCCAATAGATACTTTAGAATCACTGACAAAAATAGCGACAATTCGAGATATGTCTGTAGAAGCGTTGCTGAAGTTTTATATAGGACAAGGCTTACGGACAGACTTAACTAAAGCCTTTTCAGAACGCCTGTTGGATACAACGGCTCAAGTTCTAGCCAGACATCTTGATTCAGAAGAAGAAATATCCACGATTATTCGAGAAATTCAAGCTGAAACTGCACGTTAAATGATAGCGTAATTACAAAAATAAATGCGATCGCTCTTTCTTTCCCAAAGCGCGATCGCTTCTCTCTAACTTCTATTCCTCTTACGTTTCTAAGCAACAGCTAGTTCATATTGCAGAACTAAAATTTCATCTGCTTTTAAAATAGCCATAGCATATTCAATCCCTTGACTATCAGCAAACTCCACTAAATACCGACATTCCTTTTCCGTATCATACACTTCAACAATAGTTCCTACAAGTCCTACTGGTAAACTAGGTACAGATTCGTATTCCGGTTCCACTAGCGTTAACCGTGTATTTGAAATAGGCTTGAGAATAGCAACAGAATCGAAAAGTTTAAGGTGTTTTGTCATAGTTTAAGGAAAGCTGAAATCAAACGAGGATTAGAATTAGTTGAAGTAATTTCCCAAATTGTCCGAAGTTGAATCCCTGCTGTATTGGGTACAGTCCAATCAACTTTAAACTGTTGCCCAAAATCAGTAATATTTTGTTGGATAACTTCACCTTCAATAGCTGCTTTTTGAATAAGCTCTCGCAAAACCTCTGCATTGTTAGTGGTGATTCCCAAAACCGACGCAAAGACTCTGGCTTTGTGTTTGCCACTCGAATGCTCTTGATTTAAGCAGTAGCCGACCAGCTTTTGCAGAGAAATTTCAGCCTGATTACCATTGGGTAGTTTCATTATAACTCCTCCTCACCTCCTAATTAGGATCAATTTTTCTTGTAACGGAGAGGGTGGACTATTGCGCTTTAATTCTTCTACCCTAGCTCGACTTTCAGCCGTGCGGCGATCAATTTCTTCTCTATGATCGTAATAATAAGTCATTGCTGCATGAACAGAGGCTAGAGGCAAATCATACTTACCTGCGATTTCTTCTATAGAAATTCCCATTTTGAGATACATTTCGGCGATGTGTGCTACAGCAATTCGATGACCTGAAATGCACGGTTTACCACCAAGTACCCCAGAGGTGATTTCAATATGTTCTGTGATGACAGATTTCTTAGACATTATAGTAAAAGACTCTTAATAGTTAATGTTTAATCTCTTTAATGTTAGCACAAATAGATGTAGTGCGATCGCCGCTAAAAATTTAACTACTTACCAATAGTATTAGCCGAACTCTAATTAATGAATAAATGTGCTGGTATCGCTCCTTTTTTATTAGGGGCAATAATTTTTATTTAGAAGATGCGATCGCCCTTCCCTAATTTACTGCACGTTTGAGAATTTGAGCGACAACTCCGTACCTATCCCCCGTCAATCCATCCAGTTCGTGTTCAATATCTTCCAACCAGCCCAGCTTACTCGTCCACTTACCATTTGCTAATTGTCTAGCTGCATGAGTTGGAATACCGCTTGAGTCAATATATATCGCTATTTTCTCATATCCAACTTCTAATCCATCGCCCTGACAAATTTCATATCCCAGTGTTTTATAAGCCTGAATATAGGCTGCTATCGTCTCCTCTTGCGGCACACCTTCTGGCCAATAAAATTGCTCTCCAGGTATCGGTTGCCACCAACGATCATTTTCCGCCGCCGCCCATGCAAAGCAGTTATATTCTTGAGATTTGGGGCTGGTAACTTGATAATCCGTGCGAGATAAATTTTGCCACTTAACTTCAAGTTCTGGTCTTCTATACATTATCTTCGATCGCGTAACCTTGATTTTTACCCCACTCTATCCAAGCTGATGCCATCTGTTTTACCCGACCCCTTTGTTCTGATTTAATCGGATTTTCACCCGTAATTGCAGTCAACGCTGATAACCAGTAAAGCGGATTATTTTTGAGTTCTAATAGCAAAATCGGCACTATTTTAGTTCCCATATTAATAATTTCCTGATAGGCTGGATGCTCAGACATTTGAGCAGTTGAAGACAGTCCAGAAACCTCTTTCTCCCAATCGGAGGCTAGTGCATAAAATTTTTCAACTACCTCTGTGGAAATTTCAGCATTGTTGTTAAGGCTATTTTTAGCAGTATTTGGTGAAGAAAATTCTCCCCGTGCGAGAAAGTTTTCTATCCCTATTAAGACTAACTCTTCTATCGACAGATTCAGTTCGTTGGCAACTTGTTGTAATTTGAGAAGGCGCTCATCTGAAATAGAGATTGAGATCGTGTTCATCTGGATTACAAACTAGCATAATGCCTTGAGTGTAGCAAAAAAATTACTGACTTTATGTTTTGTGATGACGGATTTATTAGACATTGGTTTCTTGCCATCGGGCCCAGAAACCGGGTTTCTCTCCCAGAGTTAATGATATTAAAGCTAGATTAATACAGAAACCCGGTTTCTTGAATTTTGGTTTCTTGAGAATATTATTTAGATTTCATCCGATTAATTTGATTTTGTAACTCCTCAATTTGGCGACGTAAATCATCGACTTCATCTTGAGATTTTTCGGCTTTAACATTCACTGAACCTTCGGCGGTTGCTCGTTGATATTGACCGGAGCGAATTTTTCGATATTCCGCAGAATCAGCCCATTCTCGTAAATATTGAATCCGTTCAACGGGAAAGGGATGACTTAACATCATGCTTTGACCGCCATTATACAATAAAAATTTATAGACTTGATTTAAACCATCTTGATCTAAATCTCGATATTGTTCTGACTGACGAATAAATTCATCTAAACTACATTCTTGAGCATATTTTGTACTGACTCCCGCTAATTCCATCATGGATTTCATCACACATTTAAGATCATCTGTCACTAATAATGCCGCCCGGTCTGCGGATAATTCGGCTTTTCTACGCCATTCATAAAAGGCATAAATTAAACCACTACTGACTAAATTTCCTAATCCAAAGGTCATTTCTCCGATCATTGAAGCTACACCCATTGCCCAAATTGCCATCTGATTTAAAATTGGATGACCGCATTTAATATGGCCTAATTCATGGGCTAAAACCGCTCGTAATTCTGCTTCATCTACTAAGTCTAAAAGACCTGTATTCAGAATAATATAAGGGTGTTCTTGTCCCAGAGCAAAACTATTAACTTGGGGATTTTGAGAGACAAATAAACCGGGTTCAGGATAAATATCTAAATCTCGCACACATTCTCGAAATAGATGATAAATACTCGCATATTGTCTCGGCCCAACTTGTATACTATTGCCCATTAAGTAAACATATTGAGGCCGTTCATAGACAAATTCTACAAATTTACTGGCAATTAAATCAAAGCCAGGAACACTGCGTAAAGCAGCTTCTGCTTCTTGATCAAGGGGATGACGAAAGGCTTCGCTAGAAATTCCGGTGTAAGTGGGCATAATAATAATTTACAAGGTAATGTTAGAAAGTGGATTTACAATGTTTTGAAGCCCTGAAGGGCTTACTACGGTTTGGATGTTCCGATGATTAAATTATCTCCCATTTCTATTCTAGGGGTTGCTATTATTTTCGGTGGATGTGTGACTCAACCTGATCCGATGTCTGGTCAAGTTCAGGAAGTGGCATCTTATTTGACAGGGGTAATGGAGACTTCAGCACAGGCTAAAGCGATTCCTGATGCGCCCAGTGTTCGGATGACGACTTGTGAGGTGAAATTGAACAATACAGATGGTTCTGTTCAACATTCTAACGGGGTTTTTCTCTATCAAGAACAGGCCTTAACTCGTGATTTATCAAAACCCTATCGTCAGAGATTTTTAGAAATTATACCAAGTTCTGAGGGAAACAGTGTGGAGTCCGTTAGTTTTAAACCCATTAACCCTAAAAATTGGATTGGTTTGTGTGAAAAACCGCTATCAGAACGGGTGGTTAATTCTCAAGAAATTGATAATCTTAATTGTCGTGTATTTTTAAAACCTGTCGGAACTCAATATTTAGGTGAAACGCAACCGGGAGGATGTGTTACTAATTTTAAGGGAGCGGTTAAAGTCACGAATACGATTAAGTTAGATCAAAAGGGAATGGAAACTCAAGATCGAGGGTTTGATGCGAAAGGTAAACAAGTTTGGGGGGCTGAAAATCGTTCCTATCAATATCAGAAAGTTAGGGAACAGGGAACAGGGAACGGGGAACAGAAATAAAAGAAACTTCACCATAATCTTTTAGGTTTGCTACATTATTAAATACCCTAGTTTTGTGACTGCTATAAACTTTAAACCCTTTGATTTCTATTAAAATGATACTCAATCTTTTAATCATTAGTTTATTTTGGTCAGTGGGACTTTTGCTCGATTTATGGGATATTGCCCGCTATGTTCCTACTGTGGATATCTTAACCTCCGAATTACTGCAAGAACGGATTCTTGTTGGTGCAGCTTGTGGATTAATTGGGGGATTAAGTGTGGGATGGGGTTTGAAAAAAGTTATCCCGTCTTTAAGTGGAATTCGTGTCGTTATTATTGCCTTAATGTGGGCGATCGCCTTCGCAATTGGAGTACAACTTAGTGCTTATATTAATGAATATGATCTGGCTTTTAATCAGTTACATTTAGATTCCTTTACATTAGGTTCAATTCGTCAATTAATTAATTTTACCATTGCGGGTTTAATTGGCGGTTGTTTCATGGGTCTTGTTGTCAAAAAAATTGATCCTTCAATTTCTTTTTTAAAAATTATCTTAATTATTGGGTGTTGGTGGAGCAGTTTAATTTTAGCCGCAGGCTTGATTTTTATTATTCCTTGGCAAGGTGGAACCGGAATTTTACGTTCATTTTTAGCAGGATTAAGTATTGCCATTTTAGGGGCAGGAATTATGTTTTTACAGGTTAAATTTTTACCTTCTGAAGAAATATCGTCTTAGGTAGTAAAAATAATAGTGTAGCAACATCAAGTAGAAAAATTAATAATAAAATTAAAAAAATCTACCTTTAGGGATATGCTGATTCCTGATAAAACTGGATAGGATTTGATTTTGAAAGTAGTATTCTTCATTCCTCTAACATGGGGATGTAACATTATTAAACCCTCTCCCCTGGAGTCAACGCTATGTATATTCCTTTATGGCCGGGTAAACCTTATCCATTAGGTTCTCATTGGGATGGAAAAGGAACAAACTTTGCTTTATTTTCCGAAAATGCGACGGCTGTTGAACTCTGTTTGTTTGATCAAAAAGGAAAAGAAACTCGTTTATTTTTAACAGAAGTTAGTAATTTTATTTGGCATGGTTATGTACCCAGTGTAGGGCCAGGTCAACGCTATGGTTTTCGAGTACACGGCTCCTATAAACTTCATGAAGGTCATCGTTTTAACCCTAATAAACTATTAATTGATCCCTATGCTAAAGCTATTGATGGGGATATTCAAGGGGGAATAGAAACGTTAGGTTATATTGCAGAACACCCCGATCAAGATTTTTCCTATTCTGAAGAAGATGATGCTCATTTAGTCCCGAAATCCGTTGTAATTAATGAAGCTTTTGATTGGGGAAAAGATCAACTTTTACGCATTCCTTCCCATGAAACCATTATTTATGAAGCTCATGTCAAAGGGTTTACTAAACTAAATCCTGACATTCCTGAACCCTTACGCGGAACCTATGCAGGAGTCGGACATCCCGCCAGTATTTCTTATTTACAATCTATTGGAATAACAGCCATAGAATTAATGCCTGTACATCATTATTTAGCCTATCCCGGCTATTTAGTGGATAAAGGCTTAAAAAATTATTGGGGCTATGATTCCATTAACTATTTTGCCCCCTATTCGGGTTATAGTTCCAGTGGCACATTAGGGCAACAAGTAACGGAATTTAAACAAATGGTTAAAGCCCTTCATCAAGGGGGAATTGAAGTCATTTTAGATGTGGTTTATAACCATACCGGAGAAGGCAATCATTTAGGGCCGACGCTATCTTTAAAAGGCATTGATAACGCAGCTTATTACCGTTTAGTGGATGAAGATCCTCGCTATTATATGGATTTTACAGGCTGTGGAAATTCCCTGAATGTTCGCCATCCGCAAGTGTTGAAATTGATTATGGATAGTTTGCGGTATTGGGTGTTAGAAATGCACGTCGATGGGTTCCGATTTGATTTAGCTTCGGCTTTAGCACGGGAACTTTATGCTGTGGATCGATTAGCCGCATTTTTTGATATTATTCATCAAGATCCGGTGTTATCTGACGTGAAATTAATTGCTGAACCTTGGGATATTGGAGAAGGAGGATATCAAGTTGGTGAATTCCCCTTATTATGGTCAGAATGGAACGGAAAATATCGAGATAATGCCCGCAATTTCTGGCGAGGAGAAGACCAAACTTTAGCAGAATTTGCCTATCGTTTTACAGGAAGTTCAGATTTATATCAGTTTAATGGTCGCCGTCCCAATGCGAGTATTAATTTTATCACGGCTCATGATGGATTTACGTTGAATGATTTAGTCAGTTACAACTATAAACATAATGAAGCTAATGGAGAAAATAACCAAGATGGGGATCATCATAATAGCTCTTGGAATTGTGGAGAAGAAGGCCCTACAGATAACCCTGATGTGTTGAAACTTCGCAACCGTCAACGACGGAATTTTTTAACCACTTTGATGTTATCTCAAGGGGTTCCGATGATGTTAAGTGGAGATGAAATTGGGCGATCGCAACAAGGGAATAATAATCCTTATTGTCAAGATAATGAAATTTCTTGGCTAGATTGGAATTTACAAGAAGAAAATTCTTCTTTATTAGACTTTACCCGTCAATTGATTTATTTCCGTCGTCAACATCCGGTTTTTCGCCGTCGGAAATGGTTCCAAGGTCGGGCAATTTATGGTTCAGGAGTGACCGATTTGGGATGGTTTAACCCCGATGGCGGTGTGATGACTGAGGAACAATGGAACATGGGATTTGCTAAAGCTATTGGTGTATTTTTAAATGGTGAAGAAATTCTCACACCAGGAGAACGGGGAGAACGCATTATTGATGATAGTTTTTATATCCTGTTCAATGCTCATTATGAACCCCTAGATTTCTTTCTCCCTGAAGCCATGGCAAATCGAGAATGGCAAGTTATAATTGATACGAATCAATCTCGTTTTGTTAAAGATGATATTCGTTATACCTTGGATAAACCCATTACGGTAACTGAGCGATCGCTAATGGTTTTAAAACGGTTGTAATCGCAATTAAGGCTAGGATTAAAGCGATTTTTTTAACCTTTGTAGAGGTACAATCTGGTATTTCTATAAAGGTTAAAAAAATAAAATAAAGTTAGGAAATGAGGAAACAGAACGATGAAATCCTTAAAGTTGGTCTTACTTCCTGGTTTAAAAGTCAAAAAAGCATCAAACCATCAAATGATCATCACTCAAAAATTTATCGATGGTGTTTTTGAGTATCAAAAGTATTGGCCAGGCTCCATAGTAGTCCTCATTGAGGAAGATGAGGGTTTAAATAAAAATCTTGACAATAGATTAATTAATGTTGATGAATTACCTTTTGACATAGAAATTATTAACTTTGATTCTATACCCGAACGTCAAGAATTACACGAAAATTCGGTTTTTCTGAGCAGTACCAGCTTTAGACACAATCAGATCAGTAAAGTTTGTAAATCCCATAATATTCCCTGTATTTATATTACTGAATACAGCTTAAAAACCCGAATGCAAATTATCAATGCGACGACTCAAAATCCGATTCTAAGGCTGAGAAGATATGTTTGGCAAATTTTGCAAGAGTTTAAACAACGAAAAGCGATCGCCATCGCTAATGGAGTTCAGTGTAATGGTGTTCCAACTTACAAAGCTTATCAAAAAATTACCCCCAATCCTTGCCTTTATTTTGATACTCGAATTACAGAAGATATGATAGTTAGCCCTGCTAATTTAGCGACAAGAACCGATCAATGTCTAGAAAAAAAACCTCTGCGTTTACTCTTTTCTGGACGTTTAATTAAAATGAAAGGTGCAGATCACTTAATCTTAGTTGCTGAAAATCTTAAAAAGCTTGGGGTTAAATTCGAGATGTTTATTTGTGGCGATGGTGAATTGAAAGAAACAATGCAACAGCAAATTGAACTGAGGGGACTTTCTGATTCTATTAAAATGCTAGGGGTTCTGGAATTTAAAACAGAATTGGTTCCTTTTGTTCAAAAAAATGTGGATTTATTTATCTGTTGTCATCGCCAAGGTGATCCTTCTTGCACCTATTTAGAAACGATGAGTTGTGGCGTTCCCATTGTGGGATATGACAATGAAGCTTTTGTTGGGGTTGTTCACCACTCCCAGGCGGGTTGGTTTGTGAAGATGAATCGACCGGATTTATTGGCTGGAAAAATTGCCGAGTTAAATCAAAATCGGGAAGCAATAGTTGCTGAATCTTATCAATCTCTTGAATTTGCCAAACAACATACATTTGAAAAAACATTTCAAAGAAGGATTGCTCATATTCAAGAAATAGCAGCTATTAGAGAAGACTTTGTTTCTTAAGGGGAGTTATGCTAGACTAAAATAACGCTCTGATTCCTGATTAAAACCTGAAACTTACCCCAGGGTTAAAGATATTAAACAACAGTATTTCATCGAGATAATATGATCAATTTAGCTCTCTTAAAACAGCGTGGATTGCGTCTTTTAAACGGACGAAAAAGCTATAAAGATTTATCTGACAAGCAATGGACTCTTTCTCCGGGTCAGAGTTTAATTTCTCCACCTGCAATCTATTTACCTGGAGAACTTGATAAGGTGACAGGTGTTCCCATAGAAACAACCTATGCAAATGAATTGCAACGAATACAAGGGGGAATAACTCAACACGCAGCAACAACAGCTTATCGACTAAGTGATGTACAAATTCACAGGGGATATATTTATAAAGGAGCCATGAAATTCCCTTTGACAACGACAAAAGAATCGTGGTTTAATCAAAGTGAAACAGAGTATATTTCTGAAGCAGCGCTGGCTTGTACCTTTTGTGGAAACCTTTATTTTGGTCATTGGATGACCGATGATGTTATTTTGAATTTGGCGGCGCGGGAATTAGCAACAGCCATCAGAACAGATCAGAAACTTAGTCCTAATCAAATTGAATATAGCCATCTGTTTGAGATTAATTCCACTCCTGTTAACCACGCTAAATTTAAGGAATTGATCATTATTGAAGATTATGGACAAAATCAATTTAAACGCGAACGATATCAATATATCCGAGCTAAATTAAAACAGCTATATTCGCCTTCAGTCCGTCCCGGTGTGATGTTATTGCGGGGAAAGTCAGGTATTCAAAGATATCTATTAAATGAGGATGAAATTGCTGAATTTCTGAGAAATCAAGGCTTTACTATTATTGACCCAGAAAACACCCCCGCACGGGAAATTGTGCGTCAAACTTTAGGGGCAAAAATTATTGTTGGGGTTGAAGGAAGCCAATTAGCAAATGGATTATTTACAGTAGCAGAAGATGGCGTTATTCTCACATTACAACCGCCTTATCGATTTAATAATGTCTATAAAGGTCGATCAGATTGCTTAGGAATTCAATATGCTTTTGTGGTCGGTAAACAGGTGGATAGTGGATTTGAAATCAGTATAGAAAACTTGACAAAAACTCTGGATAAAATTAATTCAAGACGGGTGTAGGTGAACTACCTACACCCCAGACCTACTTTCATCGACCATATAGTTGATTTAACTTTAACAACTGATGGCTTAATTCTTCAGTTAATAACTCAGAACTTTGATAACGCCAACGCCAATTTCCATCGTTATGACTGGGATCATTCATTCTGGCACTATGCCCTAAATTTAACATATCTTGTAGGGGAATAATGGCTAAACTAGCAACAGAACTTAAGGCTAAACGAATCATCACCCAGTTAATATTTGTGATGTCATCTGGGGAAGAATACCCTAAATATTCTGCTAAATGTTGTTTTTCTTTTGCACTTGCAGTTTCCCACCATCCCAACGCCGTATCATTATCATGAGTTCCCGTATAAACTAAACAATTTTGAACATAATTATGGGGAAGATGCACACTATTAGCATCCCCTCCAAAGCCAAATTGTAAGATTTTCATCCCCGGAAAATGGTAATGATCTCGTAATTGTTCAACTTCGGGAGTAATAATTCCTAAATCTTCCGCTAAAACAGGTAAATTTCCCAGTTCTTGTTGAAGTAAATCAAAAAATTCATAACCCGGCGCTTTAATCCATTCTCCATTCATTGCATTTTTGTCGCCTCCCGGAACACTCCAATAAGCTTCAAAGGCTCGAAAATGATCAATGCGGACATAATCTGCATATTGCAGCGTAGTTTTAAATCGTTCAATCCACCAAGCAAATTTTGTTTTTTGCATTTCCTCCCAATTATAAATCGGATTCCCCCAAAGTTGTCCCGTTTCACTAAAAAAATCGGGGGGAACTCCGGCAATATACAAGGGTTCTAAGGTTTCAGGATGCAGTTGAAATAGATCGGGATTTGCCCAAACTTCAACACTATTATGGCAAACATAAATAGAAATATCGCCAATAATTTTAATCCCTTGTTGATTGGCATAGCGACGCAATTCTTCCCATTGTTTAAAAAAGATAAATTGCAGGAATTTATGATATAATATAGGTTGTTGTAGTTCTTCTATTTTAGCGTTTAAGGCATTAGGATCTCGATGGGCTAAGGCAGGTTCCCAATAATTCCAGGCTTTGCTTTCATTCGCATCTAATAAAGCCATAAATAAGGCATAATCGTTTAACCAAGAAGCGTTTTTTTGGCAAAAAATTTCAAATTCGGCAGGGGGTTGATGATCGAATTGTTTTTTAAAGCTAGTGTAAGCTTTTTGGAGATAGATGGTTTTGTGAGGAATAACTTTGTCAAACTTAACTTGATTTCGGTCTTCTTCTTCTAAGGGAATAATTTCTTCAGCTTTTAATAATCCTTCTTGGGCTAATTGTTCTAAATTAATCATTAAAGGATTACCCGCAAAGGTACTATAATTCATAATATAAGGAGAATGTTCATCTGTTGTTGGCCCCAAGGGTAGGATTTGCCAAAATTTATGACCACTCCGCTTTAAAAAATCAATAAATTCATAAGCTGATTTTCCCAGATCTCCAATTCCATGTTGACTAGGAAATGAGGTCGGATGAAGTAAAATCCCACTGGAACGCTGAAATAACATCACAATTTTTTATTAATTTTTCATCTTTACAAAAATAGCATAAATTGAACTACTCAGCATCTTTCTAACGATAGGGAAGTGTTTAAATCTGCTATCCCCTTCTGGAGACGCGCCATGGCACGTCTCTACTCAATTGGTCGTTTAAATGTATCGTTGCTTCAACTTCCGGTTACTGTCGAGCAGAAATTGATATGATTAAATGAGTAGTCTCTTAATCAATAGCCATCTTATTCAACACAAGGTTAAATTTATGATCAAATTTCTTAATCTTTTTCCTAGCTTTTTATTAACAGGTTGTTTCAGTATCGGGAGTATTTTTTTATCCTTATCCTCTGTCCAAGCTCAAGATGCTGTGGATATTCCAGTAATTCAAGGAACTCCTGCCCAAACCTATACGCCGGGGGCTTGGCAACCTGTAGCAAGAATTAATCCCAATCAACCTGTAACCGTTACGATTTTGAATCAAACTGGATATAATTTAGAAACTGGATTAACGACCGGAAAAACTAACACCCAAATTGCTCCTAGTGGCAGTTATACGATTAATAATGTCCCGAAAAATTCTCATATTGTGATTAATTCTATAACGAGGGCTGCTGTTCTCGATTATAGAATTGATGTGCAGGATAATGTCGTTAATGTTACTATAAAAACGGCGGCGGGTGTGGCGGGAGATAATGCGATTAATATCCAAGATACCGGAGCAATTTATATTTATTAATCGCTGTTTTTGGGACTGTAGAGTTTGGGACGGAACTGACTGATGACGCTGTACGTCAGTTCAAAACGCCTAAACTCTATCTAAAGAATTCAGTCACTAGGATGAGGAAAAAGTAGAGGATTTTAGGCATACTATAGCCAAATTAACTCAATAAACCCTTTACTAAAATTTAATATGAAACGTTTATATTATGTCGGGTTATTCACAGCAATCATGATCTTCCTATCGGTATTACCCGGTATTGTTTATCAAATCTTTTTTTCATCCAAATCTGAAATTCCGGCGCAGCTTGATTCCCCTCATCATGCCGTTTCTCCCCAGGTTTGACTTGATCAATCACTTGATTCTCAGTAACAAATTACGGACTCAACCCCCTTCAATCAGTTGACGACTGTACCCTTATTTGATATGAATATTAAATAGGGTAATTAATAACCCAAAGTGAATAGAAACACACCAGGATGAGAATTGCCTGTTGTGGTGTTGGTCAGAATTAAACTTTTTTAGGGGATAGAAATGCGAATTTTAATCATGGGCGGAACCCGATTTATCGGAGTTTATTTAACGAAACTTTTAGTTGAAAAAGGGCATGATGTTGTTCTATTTAATCGAGGAAAAAAACCTGCACCTATTGAAGGAATTCAACAAATTCATGGCGATCGCACTGATTCTAACCAAATTCAAGATAAATTAGCCCATGAAGAATTTGATGCCATTTTTGATAATAACGGACGAGAACTTAATGATACCAAACCTTTAGCCGATTTATTCAAAGATCGGGTGAAACATTTTGTGTATATGAGTTCAGCCGGAGTTTATTTAAAGTCTGATCAAATGCCTCATATTGAAGGAGATGCTACTGATCCCAAAAGTCGTCATTTAGGCAAATACGAAACCGAGAGTTATTTACAAGCAGAAAATTTACCCTGGACATCAATTCGCCCTACTTATATTTATGGGCCGTTAAATTATAATCCCTTAGAATCATGGTTTTTTGATCGCATTGTTGCGGGTCGTCCGATTCCTATTCCCGGTAATGGATTTCATCTCACCCAATTAGGTCATGTTCAAGATTTAGCAACAGCAATGGCAGCCGTTTTAGGAAATGAAAAAGCCCTAGGTCAAGTATATAATATCTCAGGAGAACGTTATGTTACCTTTGATGGTTTAGCTAAAGCTTGTGCTGTTGCTGCGGGAAAATCCTTAGATTCTATTCAACTAATTCATTACGATCCCAAACAGTTTGATTTTGGCAAACGTAAAGCATTTCCGATGCGAGTTCAACACTTTTTTGCCGATGTTCATAAAGCGATAGAAGATTTAAACTGGAAACCTGAATTTGATTTAGTTTCTGGTTTAAAAGATTCTTTTCAAAATGATTATTTAGCCAGAGGACTCGATCAAGCGGAAGTTGATTTTTCGACGGATGATGAAATTATTAAGGCGGTTTCTGCTTAAGAAATTGTGATTCTGGAGACAGTTTTAGGGTAGAGAGGCAAAATTTTAAGTCTCTACCCCCAACTGTCAGTTAAAATAAACCCAGGCGTAACTCAACGCTCAACATCCGCAATCAAAATTATCAGGATATGCTGGGAACTACACTGGGCGGACGGTATCACATTCTACAATCATTAGGGGGTGGAGGATTTGCGCGTACCTATCTCGCGGAAGATCGTCAACTTCCAGATCGCCATCAATGTGTGGTTAAACAACTAAAACCCCACGCCACGAACCCAACAACGTTACAAATTGCACGGCGTTTATTTGAAACAGAAGCTCAGGTTTTATATCGTTTAGGATATCACGAACAAATTCCCCAATTGTTTGCTTTTTTTGAAGAAGATCAAGAATTTTATCTCGTTCAAGAGTTTATAGAAGGTCATGATTTAAGTCAAGAATTAATTCCGGCTTTTTCTATTCCTTCCACCCAACCGCCTCAACAACCATCGATTCATTCTAGTGTAACTCAAGTTATCCCAAATCCCCTAAAAGGACGATTTAATGAAGCGGAAACTATTATTCTGTTGCAAGATATTTTAAAAATATTAGATTTTGTCCATAAACAGAATGTAATTCATCGAGATATTAGTCCTAAAAATTTAATTCGTCGTAAAAAAGATAATCAATTAGTCTTAATTGATTTTGGAGCGGTTAAACAAATTACGACTCAAATGTTGAATTCTCCCGGACAAAGTTGTTTGAGTGTGGGAATTGGAACACCGGGTTATATGCCCAGTGAACAAGCGAGGGGAAATCCGAAACCCAGTAGTGATGTTTATGCAGTAGGAATGATTGGAATTCAAGCCTTAACTGGAATTGCGCCCCATCAATTACCAAGTGACCCTGATACCGAGGAAATGATTTGGCAAAATCAAGCGATTGTGAGTCCAGAATTTGCTGAAGTGATCAATAAAATGGTACGCTATGATTTTCGACAACGATATAGTTCAGCAACGGAAGCTTTAGAGGCAATTAAAAGCCTAAATCAACCCACTATGGCAACAATTCCAGCTATTCCTCTTTGGCTTAGACCGTTAAAAATTCAACCTTCAAAACCTAAAATTTATGGGATAATTCTGTCAATATTAGGGTTAATTGGGTTAGGGACGGGAACCGGAATATATTTATGGCAATCTCTACAGTCTTCTAATGCAATAGGACTCCATCATCAAGGCAATACTTTATATCGATTAAACCGTTATCCAGAGGCTTTAAAACGGTATGATCAAGCTCTTAATTTAATGCCAACTTATAAAGAAGCCTGGAAGGATAAAGGTCAAATTCTCTATCAGTTAGAACAATATTCCCAAGCTCAAGAAGCTTATGATAAAGCCATTCAAATTGACCCGAATTATACGGAAGCTTGGATAGGTCGAGGGAAAGTTCTCAACGCTTTACAAAACTATCCTGATGCTTTAACCGCTTTTGAACAAGCAATTAAACAAAATCCCGATGCGATAGATGCTGGGTTAGGAAAAGGGAATGTTTTACTCAGTTTCAAACGTTATGAAGAAGCAATTCAAGCCTATAAAGAGGTTTTAGATCGGTTTCCTTCTTCCTTTGAAGCTTTATATAAAACCGGAAAAGCTTATCATGATTTAGAAGATTATGAACAAGCTTTTAAAGCTTATGATCAAGCGGTAGAAGTTAAAATCAATGATCCGAATGCCTGGTATAATCGAGGAAATGTTTTAATGCAAATGAAACGCTATGGAGACGCCCTAGAATCTTACGATAAGGCGGTTCGTTTTAATCCTAATTTTTATCAAGCTTGGTATAGTCGGGGTAATGCTTTATTGAAAAAAGACAAGGAAAAAGAAGCAATTGAGTCCTTTCGACAGGCGGTTAAAATTCAACCCAACTATTATCAAGCTTGGTATAGTTTAGGGTGGTCACTCCATCAACTTCAACGTTATGAAGAAGCAATTACAGCTTATAATAAGGCGTTGGAAATTAACAAAAATGATCATTTAATGTGGTATAATATTGGGAATTCTTTATATAATTTAGGTCGTTATCAAGAGGCGATCGCATCCTATGATGAGGCGATTTATCAAAACACCAATCATGCTGAATCTTGGTATAGTCGGGGGAATGCTTTTGTAAACTTAAACCAATATCCAGAGGCGATTTCTTCCTATCAAAAAGCGTTACAATATCGTCCTGATTATCGGGAAGCAACTCAAGCCAAACAACAAGCTGAAAAACAACTTCAAGAGCTTAATACAAGTCCCAATTCAACGAGTGAGACAGGCGGTTAAGTTAGGGTCTGGAGTTTACCCAGATATCCTGTTGTTGGCGACAACCTGTAGCTGTTCAAAACTGATGGAGGAATTTTGGGGCTGAAACCGTTGTCTGTTGAGGGTTTGAACTGTGTTGATTGTCTTTGGAGGTTGTCGTAACTCTTGAAAACCATACCATCCAAGAGTTTCAGCGTTTTTTTGTTTTTGCCTCTTGTCAAGTCGAGGGCTGAAATGATATATTTAGATCAGGTTGCCGCGATCGCACCTTGAAAACTTCATAAATTAAGGGTTTCAGGAGCCTGCGGTTGCAATAACCAATAATCCCTATCAGGGATTGAAACGCAACGACTCCGAAAAGTAACAAAGATGGGGGCGGCGTTGCAATAACCAATAATCCCTATCAGGGATTGAAACTGGACTGGCCGCAGAAAAACTAATGTATTGATTGTTGCAATAACCAATAATCCCTATCAGGGATTGAAACAAGAATTTCTCTTGCACACAGAGCCAACTCCTACCGTTGCAATAACCAATAATCCCTATCAGGGATTGAAACCTTCCAACGAAGGCGGAGCCATTTTTTATCGGGTTGCAATAACCAATAATCCCTATCAGGGATTGAAACCAGTAGAACACTGGACTGCTTATTTATCAAATTTTCTAGGTGTTGCAATAACCAATAATCCCTATCAGGGATTGAAACCTGACTCTGTGAAGTACAGTGTTTTGATCGTATAGAAGTTGCAATAACCAATAATCCCTATCAGGGATTGAAACAAACACGACCTGCTAAAGGCTGCGGTACGGGGTATGTTGCAATAACCAATAATCCCTATCAGGGATTGAAACTTATTATGTAAACACAAGCCCATTACAAGTGTTGGTTGCAATAACCAATAATCCCTATCAGGGATTGAAACTCCTTAACCGTATTTTTGTAATCCTGCGAAATATCCGTTGCAATAACCAATAATCCCTATCAGGGATTGAAACGTAATTCTGTTGTTGCCATATAATTAAGATATTGCGGTTGCAATAACCAATAATCCCTATCAGGGATTGAAACTTGATTTTGTTGATGTTTAGGGCTATAAAAAGAAAGTTGCAATAACCAATAATCCCTATCAGGGATTGAAACAAAACATTAGCCCTGATTCCACTCCACAGAATCAGTTGCAATAACCAATAATCCCTATCAGGGATTGAAACCTATCTGCCGCTTCCCCGATTGAATGAGAGTTTTGTTGCAATAACCAATAATCCCTATCAGGGATTGAAACGGAATTGTGGCAACCGGAGTAGGTATCAGCAAATGGGGTTGCAATAACCAATAATCCCTATCAGGGATTGAAACAGACAAATCAGCTTCGGCAAACCAAGTACCTTTAGTAAGTTGCAATAACCAATAATCCCTATCAGGGATTGAAACTAAAGCTATTCTAGCCGACGCTTGCGGGGTCATTTGTTGCAATAACCAATAATCCCTATCAGGGATTGAAACTCTGATGAATTTTGAGAGACTTCTGACGAGATTAGTTGCAATAACCAATAATCCCTATCAGGGATTGAAACAAAATCCGTTTGCAGTCGCGGGGGTCATCCCCTAGTTGCAATAACCAATAATCCCTATCAGGGATTGAAACTTATTACAACCGACTTGCTTTATTCAATAAAAATTGAGGTTGTTGCAATAACCAATAATCCCTATCAGGGATTGAAACTCTATTATTAAAATCCATTTAATCCGTGTTCTAAAAGGGGGAATTGAAGCCCTGAAGGGCTTACTACTGTTGGGGTTGAGGAATCAAATAAATTAAACCAGAAATTAGAGTGAATCCGACAGAAATCCAGAATAAAATTAAAGTATAAAATTGCCAAACTTCAGGTAAAGGAGCAATTAAAAAAGCGATCGCTAAAATTTGACTCACTGTTTTTAATTTACCCCAAATATTCGCCCCAGAAATTTGAGTTTGATTCACCCGCCATCCCGCAATTGTAAGTTCCCGTGCTAAAATTAAAAAGACTCCCCAAGCGGGAATTTGTCCTAATTCTATAAAGGCTAATAAAGGCGCGAAAACTAATAATTTATCAACCAAAGGATCAAGAAATTTTCCTAAATCTGTGACTTGATTGAGTTTTCTAGCTAAATATCCATCTAACCAATCTGTACTCGCGACAACCAAAAAAATTCCTAAACAAATCCAACGATTAGTAACCGTTGGATCATGTAAACCATATAATAAAAAGGGGACTCCGAATAAACGGGAAACTGTAATCCAAGTGGGTAAATTCATAAATCAGTTATCAGTTATCAGTTATCAGTTATCAGTTAAGAAGCTTACAATTGATTAACTCTTAACTCCTAACTTTTAAATCTTACACTAATCAGTGATTAATGATAACTGATAACAGATTGTGGTTCTTCCCAGGTTTGATGAGAATTCCGGGTTAACTGGCTTAAATATTGCCGAGTGATATCTGCACGGTCTAAACTTAGAAAATAATTGTGATCTACATCTTGATAAAATAACGCACCTTCGAGTAATCCTTGATAATCAGGATTTTCTTGAGATTCTTGAGTTAACCAAATCGCCTCAGAAGTTGAAGGAATTAAACCTGGGGGTAATTTTCCCTTTAAAATTGCCACAATTCGATCCTGACAAGAACGGGTATTTATTCCTCGACTTTCTAACAGTTGATTCACTTCGGCTAAAGATAAAGGTTGTTCTTGAAACACCCGCAAAAGTTCAGCTAAAAGAAAATAATCACTGTATTGATGTCGGGACACATCCAAAACTTGAAAATAAAGGGGTAATACCGCCAAACCCCAGGCTAATCGACTACAATGGGAATAATTATTATCCTGATTTTCTGGCTCACGGGGACTATCTTGAGTAATCAACGCATTCGGTAATTTTTGGCGTAACCAACGGCTAAACGTCGGCCAAGTGCCATTTCCTCCGGTACAAATGGCTTGATTAATTCCCACAGAAGAAATCCCTTTAAGACTCAAAAGATGATTCAGTTCTCGATTTAACTGTTGTACAAAGGGAATCAAAACCTTTTGTTCTAAATCCCGTTGAGAAACCTCCCAAGAATCCCCATTTAGTGTTAAAATATAGCGATCGCTGTGTTGAAGTTGAGATTTTAAAATTTCTGCTATTTCTAATAACTTTAATCCCCCCTCGGAACTGTGTAAAAGCTGTTGTAAACGATAACGTTTTTCTAAATCCGGTTGTCCGGGTTGGGGAAATTCTAAATCAGAAATCTCGAACTGTTGGAACGGTGAACCCTCTGGCTGAATCAACAATTGAGTGATAATATCCTGAGTTAAAGCATCTCCACCATAAACTAAATTATGACAAACTACCTGGGGTGTTGCTGTTAAATTTTGGGGGAGGGTTGCTACTGCCATTTCAGTTGTTGTCGCACCCATATTAATCATTAAAATTGTGCTATTGGGTTCAGGAGGATTGAGGTAAAATTGATATAATAAAGTAGCGATCGCATCCTCAAGAATAAAAATCTGTTCGGGATGTTTGACAATTTCAGCCGCTAATACAGCCTCCCGAAGATTAAACCGATAGGCCTCTGTTGCTCCCACCGGACAGCCTAAAATAATTCCCCCTAAAGCCATTAACGCCTGCTGGAATTCACTGCCATCAAGTCCCACAGCACCGAGGCGATAAGTATTCGGTAAAGCCATCAGGGGAAGGGTTTCCCGGTTTCGTGACCTAATGCCAGAGGTGCCCCGACCCTGCAAAACCCGACTGGGATTTAACGTAGATAATAAAGCCGTCCACGCTTCCCGAAATCCCCCCAAGAAGATAGACTGTTGTTGCGACCACTGAATCATCGGAACCCCCGTTAACCCAGAGACATCAACAGATTGGTGATAGGGAATTGCCAGATTTAATAAGGGTTTAAAATGTTGTAAACGGGTGGGAGTTGCCTCCTCCTGAGAATCTAAATAATAGACTTGACACCGAAGACGAAATGTGAACGGAAAATCCTCAACTTCCGAGAGTTCCGTCTGTTCCGCTTGCCAATAAATCGGATAAACTTTGTGAGTTTCCCGATGTAACAAAGCGGCGGATAATCCCGTCGTTCCCAAATCAACTCCCAAATACCATTGAGTCTGTCCCCTCGACAATTGTAAAACGGAAATATCCGTCTCCATACCAAAATCCGGCATAAAATTAATCAGTTATCAGTCAACAGTTATCAGTCAACAGTCAACAGTCAACAGTCAAAGAATTACTGATGAAACTCTTGACTCAACGCTTCCAACGAGAGTGAATTTTCCTCCCCTTCGGTTTCCCAGTGCAGGGGTTGTTCCTCAGCCAGATTCAAACTATTGAAGACATCATCTAAAGTTAAATCCGAGAAACTTTGTAGAGATACCAAATTCTGCGCCTCCACCGATGGTTTATTCACAGATTCAATAGCAAGAGAAGGAACAGATTGAGCCGAACGAGGTTCCATACCAATATCCCGAAATAAATCCTCAAAGGTAATCAATTCTTCGGGTGGGGATACTTTTGGGGGAACCGCTTCCACCCTTGGCTTTTGGGGTATGGGTTGAGGTGGAGAAATCGTTAATTTTTCGGGAGAACGTTTAGGGGTAGAATTCGTTTCCGGTTGTTCTAAATTAAACAGATCCACCTCTAAATATTCCAAAGTATTGCGATCTATTAATAAACGAGAATCCACTTGATCGCTATCTTCATCTAACTCGATCGGCAGTAAATTTTCATCTGGGGACGCTTGAATATACTCATCCGTCTCCAATCTAGCCGTCCTGTTCTCAGGAGAGGAAGACTCCACCGGAGTCGAAACCCCCGTGAGCATTTGTTGGGTTTTGGCAGATACCACACTGGAAACGACGGGGGAAGCGTCCTCAAAAGTAGGTTCTTCAAAAATATCACTTAAATCTGCTAAAGTTTCCTCAAACGGATTAGGCGCAGAAGCAGCAGGGGAAGCCGTCAGTTGCTCCATTACTAGGGACACCGATTCAGCTTCCTCTGGAAATAAATCCTCAGATTCTAAGGATGCAGATTCAATAAATTCTGTCGTTAGGGGTAACTCAGATTCTATCAACACCTCTGGGTCAGATTCATTAAACAGATCCAAGGCATTCAAGGGACTCTCATCAAGGGCTTCCGGGGAAATATCCTCCGGTTCTAGGGGTTGGATCGCCGTGGCGGCGGTATCCTCAAACAAATCTTCCGTGTCTAAACTGACCTGCGATTGATCCTGATCCCAATCAGATCCTGCATCATCCGTTTGCGTTTCCTCATCTAACAATAAGGTTTCCACATCCTCGGAAACCTCATCCTCATCGTAGCCCTCAACAAATGCAGCGTCTTCGTCAAAGAAATCAATCTCTGCTGGTTCGACAACAGAAGCAACGGAGGATTCTTCCTCCTCAACCGAAGCAACATCCTCCCCAAATAAATCAATTTCCGGTAGTTTCGCAACAGAAGCAACAGGAGGTTCTTCCTCCTCAGCCATATTAAACAATGCTTCTAAGTCTAAATCATCTTCAGAACGCGACTGTTCTAATCCAGACTGATCTAAATCTAAGGAAAAAGCAGGTTCTTCCGGCATCAGATCTAACTCATCCTGACTCGGAAGAGAAGACAGTTTTTGTACGGACTCAAATTGAACCTGTGGTTGATCCGTTGTTTTCGGTCGTTGCGGTTTATTTTCCTTGCTATCAGAGAGATTGACAGGCCTCGCAGGTTGTCTAGGGAGTTCTGCCCCCGCATAAGGTAAAAGTTCCTCAAACGTTAAAGGTAAATCCTCCGATGGAGCAACCGAGGGGAAATCACTCTCAGTGGGAGCCGGAGGAGCAATCGTATTAGCAGGGGGTTCGGATTCGGTTAATTGTAATGAAGATTGTAAATAGGAAGACGTTTCTTGACCGACCTGTTGGGCCAGTTGGTTCACCAAGGTTGTAAACATGACTTCCCCTTGTTGGCCCAAACCGTGCATCCGTTCCAGACTTTGAGATAGGGAGTCAGAATAGGTTTGTAGATTCCGTTGCAACGATTCAAAGATCACACTCAGACTGGAATCCAAGGTCATCAACAAATGATCCGATTGTGTTTGCAACTGTCGCATCTGTTCTAAACGTTGGGCCGGAGTCAGACTCGCCAGAGACGTTCGGGGTCTGTCCACAGGTTCGGCCGCCAGTGCCGGGAGTGAGTTTGATTCCGTCAATAAAACCGAATCTAAAAATCGAGTTTCAATATGATTCAGGGTTTCGGTAACGTTATGAATCAGACTATCCTGTAATCGAGTCATGAACTCCTGCAAAAATTCACGACTGAGTTGTTGTTGATAGGATGGCGACGGCTGGATTTGCGCCAGGGTTTGGGCTTTTCGGGCTTCTAATTGTTGAATTTCTTGGACTAAATTGCGTTGTTCCGTGCGTAAGCGATCAACCTCATCTTGAAGGGGTTGAGTTAAATGGCTCCGCAGATAAATCATTTCCCGCCGGATTGCTTGCCACAAAGGTTCTCGCATACCAGGAGATGACGGTTGATTGGTCTCCATCGGCGACAGGAGTGCCCCCTCGTCCACCTGTTGCTGAAGAACGACCAAATACTTTCGGACACGCTCTAGGACTTGACGGGAGCGTGTGACGGTTTCCCCAAAGACAACCCAAGGTAAACGCAAGTTGGGCTGGCTTAGAACATCGTCAATTTCGGCGATGAGTGCCTGAATCTGATCCTTCTGAACATTCAAGGCTGAACCCTCTCAATAATCATCAGAAAAAATGGGTAGAAACCCCTAACTTCTAGTTAGGCTTTATATTTTTTCCCCTTTCGGGGAGGAGGGTATGGTTGCCCTCCTAACTCCTATTTCTAGGGTAAAGTTAGCTTCGCCAAGGTTTTAAGAGCTTGTTAGGCTAGTAGCACTTCCTTAACCCGATAAAGATGTTTAACTACTAACGACAGAGCCAGGGACTAGCTACGCATCCACAGGGTGTCATGACTCAAAAAACGTAGTCAATTAAGACTTAGGCTGGTCAACTATCACTGAAGGTGAGGCACCAGGCGCGAAGCCTGCGCTTCGCGCCTGGTGCCCCGTCGCTTCAGTACGGGGTGCTGACGCTAACAGAATGGGACTGGTTGATGCGTTCTGTACGTTCCTAACTTCACAATCGCTTGATCTTCAGGATTCCCTAGATTAAAGCAGTTGTTATCTACATAATATGTTAGGCTTCAGAAGCACTCAAGTAGCTAAGTTAGAATTTTGGGTGGATTGGAAGATCGAGGAGCAGGAGCAAGACAGTTAAAAACTAAACCAGTTTAACTTTTTTGGGGCCTAATCGCTCTAAAATATAAAGTTGCTCAGTCATTTGTGATTCCTGTGGGAATTAACAGAGGCGGAATCTTAGTTAATAAATAGAGGAAATTTTAGGGTGATTGACCACTCAGAGCGCAAATTCTCCTTTCCTGCAATCCACTAAAAACCCACTCTTTTGATTAGCTACGGATCAACGCGAATTTATAGTAGTACGACAGCCTCATGGAAGATCGGTATTTCTCCCGTGACAATCAATCTGATATTCTCAAGATGATCCGCTCAACGCCTTTCTTTGAAGGCTTGCCCCCAGAGGCGGCGGACAAAGCGACATCTCATATTGTGGGTCGAAATCATCCCGCAAACCAAGTTATTTTGTTGGAAAATGACTGGGGAAGTTCCGTTTATTTTATTTTGGATGGTTGGGTCAAAATTCGTACCTATAATTTGGATGGTAAAGAAGTAACGCTGAACATTTTGGGTAAGGGTGAGCTATTTGGAGAAATGGCCGCATTAGATGAAGTCCCCCGTTCTACGGATGTGATCACATTAGCACCCACATTAATTGGGAATATGCCCGCTCAGGATTTCGTGGAGTTAATTACAACCGAACCCCGTGCTGGAATGCGATTGGCTCAGTTAATGGGACGACGTTTACGCCAAGTAAATCGACGTCTACGATTGCGTGAATCGGATAGCACCTCAAGGGTTGCTGATATTTTACTGTTTCTGGCAGAGGGTCAGGGAAAAAGTTCGGATCAAGGAACACAAATTCCTAACCTTCCTCATCGGGAGTTAAGTGGTTTGAGTGGTCTAGCGCGGGAAACGGTAACTCGCGTTCTGAGTAAACTAGAGAAGAAAGGGTTAATTCATCGGGAACGGGATATCTTAAGTATTCCCGATGTCCACGCCCTGGAACGGATTTTAGTCTAACCTTAAACGCTCACGCTCTGAGTGTCACAACCCTATTCCCGATTGCATGAGTGATTCTTCCCCATCAAGTTCCTATTTTGACCCGGCGACCTCTGAATCTGACGATGAGGGAATTACATCTCCCGATTCAGATGTCCCATCTCCTTCAAATTCAACTCGTCCTCCTCATCAGCCTTCTGGTAACGCCCTAATTCTGGTTGAAACGGCTTTTCTGGCCAGTGCAGCCAGTTTAATTTGGTTTGTTAATTATTATTTCCCGATGGGGCCAGTGCTGCGGCTATTTTTCTCTTTGCCGATGGCCTTATTGTATTTACGTTGGGGAAAACGAGCTTCAGTTATGGGAGCCGTGGCTTCATTTTTATTATTATCGGTGTTAATGGGGCCGACTCGCAGTATTGTGTTTTTGATTCCTTATGGCTGGTTGGGTGTGGTCTTGGGGGGAATGTGGAAACGGGGCAAGGCTTGGTGGATGTCGATTAGCGTTGGGTCTGTGATTGTTGCGATTGGTTTTTTCTTTAAGTATTGGTTACTGTCAATTCTTCTGGGACGAAATCTGTGGGCCTATGGCACTGTTCAAATTGCTTCCCTGGCAGAATGGATTTTTATTAAGTTAGGGATTTTGGCTCAACCGAGTTTAATGTTAGTTCAAGCGATCGCTGTTTTAATGATTTTTATTAATAGTATTGTCTATTTATTTGTGGTTCATCTCGTATCTTTGCTGTTATTAGATCGCCTTAATAGCCCGATTCCTCGCCCGCCTAAATGGGTACAAGTTTTATTAGATTACGAGTGAAACTATTGGAGAATATTTAAACCTTAACCTTGGGTAACTTGATCATAAAACTTGTCCCCTTCCCCTCTCCACTTTCAACCTCAAGAGTTCCTTGATGCGCTTCTGTAATACTCTTGGCTAAAAATAACCCTAATCCCCAGCCTGTTTGATCCTCAGCACAAATAGTTCGACGAAATTGTTGAAATAGGATTGATTGAGCGTCTAGGGCAATCGGCTCGCCTTCATTATGAATAGTTAGGTTAATCTGTGTTTCAGTTTGCTGAAGTGTCAGTGTAATCGGCGTACTCGGATCACCATATTTCACCGCATTAATGGCTAAGTTTTCAATCACCCGTCGTATTTCTTTGCGACTGCAATAAATCCTGATCTCAGAATCAGAGACGACAACAAATCGCTCTCCATACGCGAAGTTCAAATCCTCCACTACCTCCTGAAGGAGTACCTCTAAATTGCATTCTTCAAATTTCATTTTTAAGCTTTGTCCTGCCCGCAGCCGACTCGCATCCAGCAGATCTTGAATCATCAAATCTAGCCGATTGACTGCACCGAGCATTCTCGTCGCCACATCGATGTGGGTGTCTCCTCGTTCAAGTCGTCGCAGAGTGAGTTGAGTTCCCAGTTTGACCACATTCAGAGGCCCTCTGAGGTCGTGAGTGAGCGTTACCATAAATAGCTCTTGAATATCTCGCAGGGTTTCGGAGAATTGAGTTGCAGCGTCATTAACGGCTTGCTCAATAGAGCCGATAATAATATCTCGATCTTCTATTGCTAAAGGTGCTTCTTCTTCTAAAACTTGAAAGATGACTTGACGGAGGATGTGATACTCGAAAATGAGTTGACTCATAGAGTAGTCAGCATACCCGGCCCGTTCATGCCCATGCAGCTTGCCAATGCGAGTGCTTTCTGCCTCGTCGGCGGTGATTCGGGTAGATGTCCTAACAATTCTATTTGAAAGTGCATCTACCAGTTGATTTAAGTACAGAGGTAGGGAATTTTGCAAGACCAGAGAATCTTGATGGGTTGATGCACTGACTTCATCACGAACCCGCTTCTCCCACAGGTGCATAATTCTTTCAGCATTGTGTTTAAGACGCTCAGATGCTTGGCTAGATATCATTTTGGTTGTGGATGAGTCGCTGCGGAGAGAAGATTCTCTCTCTTTATTTAATACAGGTGTATTGTGGTAGTACAGCAATCGTTATCAGGAGCGTATTTTCTGCCCAAATCCTCTAACGATCACCTCAACTGATAGCATACTGCATCGTTAATTGCTTCTAGCAAAAGATATGTTTTCCTGAAGCCCCGGTCATTTCTACCCTCCCACCTTATTTTTATGACGGTTCGAGTTTACACCCAGTTAATCCAAGGAAATCAGTGGTTACATCGCTATCAAGGCAGTTCACCTGTATTTGCTTGTGTGTTGGGATTTACCGCCACAGCTTTAATTCCGGGGATTTCTGCGGCTGGATCGACACCAGAGTCTCGACAATATACGGCTGTGGCGGATGCTGAATTTCTCTACAATGGCCCCCAACCCCATCCTCACTATCCCTTACCCCCCTTAGATGCGGGAGCGTCTCCGGTCTTAATCTCCCGTGCTGTTGTGGAAGCGTTGCAGTGTCCTTTATATTTATTCAATGCGGGATTAGCTGTTAATCCTTCGGTTCCCACAATTGACCTCGGAGGAGTACCAGCACTGTGTTTAACATCCGGTACGGCTATGACCTTAGAGACGGTCAAACATCTATTAGAACAAGGGTTAATCTGGGGAGAACGATTAGCAAAAGAAGCTGAAAATAGTTATGTAATTTTATCGGAATGTGTTGTTGGTGGAACGACTACCGCTTTAGCCGTATTGCTAGGGTTGGGAATTTCAGCTATGGGGAAAGTCAATAGTAGCCATCCCGATTGTAATCATGCCCAAAAATTAGCGATCGCCACAACAGGATTACAGCAAGGCGGGTTTTGGCCGTTATCACCGACGGGATCTCAGGGTGTTGATCCGTTGCGGTTGGTAGCTGCTGTGGGTGATCCGATGCAAATTGTAGTGGCGGGAATGGCGATTGCTGCAAGTCGCAGCGTTGGGGTATTGTTGGCGGGAGGAACCCAGATGTTAGCGGTTTATCGTTTGGTCGATGCGATCGCCACTCAATATCATCTCCCTTGGTGTCCCGACCAAATTGTTATCGGTACGACCCGTTGGGTCGCCGAAGATGCAACGGGGGATACTGTTGGGTTAGCTGAAACTATAGGAACTGTACCCCTATTAGCAACTCAACTCAACTTTTCAACATCCCGTTACCCTCAACTTCAAGCCTATGAACAAGGATTTGTTAAGGAGGGAGTGGGGGCTGGTGGGGCTGCGATCGCCTCTCATCTCGCCCTCGGCTGGAATAACACCCAACTCCTAGAAGCCATTGAAGCACTAGCAGATCGGATAAAATTTGATCATTAATGTCAAATTCTGCAAATCTCTGATATAATGTAATGCTGAACAATAAAAGCGGACATGGCGGAATTGGTAGACGCGCTAGATTTAGGTTCTAGTACCGTAAAGGTGTGAAGGTTCAAGTCCTTTTGTCCGCATTGAATCAAAATTGACATCCTCCCAACACCAACGATCAAGTTTATGGTGTGGGTCTTCTGGCTATAGCGCTACGCATTACAGTTAGGACATTTCTAAATCCTGAAACCCTTTCACTTCTTACTGTTCCCTGTTCCCTGTTCCCTGTNCAGCTTATTCTCCGCGATGCACGGTTCTTTAGTGACCTCTTCTCTGGTGCGTGAAACCACCGAAACCGAATCTCAAAACTACGGTTACAAATTCGGTCAAGAAGAAGAAACCTACAACATTGTTGCAGCCCACGGTTACTTTGGTCGTTTAATCTTCCAATACGCCAGCTTCAACAACAGCCGCAGCTTACACTTCTTATTAGGTGCATGGCCCGTTGTCGGGATTTGGTTCACCGCTTTAGGTGTGTCCACAATGGCGTTCAACCTGAACGGTTTCAACTTCAACCAGTCAATCATCGACTCTACCGGTCGCGTGATCAATACTTGGGCTGATGTGTTAAACCGCGCTAACCTGGGTATGGAAGTAATGCACGAGCGCAACGCTCACAACTTCCCCTTAGACTTAGCTTCTGGTGAATCTGCTCCTGTGGCTTTGGTTGCTCCTCAAATCAATGGTTAATTTTTAACCTAAATAATACAAAAAACGCTCTCCGAAAGGAGGGCGTTTTTTGGTGTTTTAGGATTAGCTTTAACTCTTGCTCAACCCGGTTTATGAACCCGACTAAATTCTATTAAGCAACGGGAGCACGTTCAGGAACAATAAAGGTTTTTTCACCGGATAATTCAAAGACTTCATGAACTGCTTTTAATGCTTCTATGCCTTGGTCTTCATCAACTAAACAACTAATTTTAATTTCAGAAGTAGCAATCATCAAAATATTAATATTTTTGTGAGCTAACGCTTCAAACATTTTAGCTGCAACCCCTGGATAATGGATCATTCCTGAACCAACAACACTAACTTTAGCAATCGATTTATTAACAATAATTTCACCGCAGCCTAATTCCGATGTTGCTTGTTCTAAAATCTGTTGGGCTTCATCCGCATCTCCTTCGGCAACGGTAAAAGCAATATCTCGCGTTAAAATCCCGTTAACCTGATGACAGCGTTGGGATTGAATAATCATATCCACGCTAATATTATGATCTGCTAATAAGGAAAATAATTTTGCTGCCATTCCTGGACGATCTGGAATATGACGAATGGCTAAACGGGCTTGTTTGACATCTAATGCCACCCCACGCACAGGGGGTAAACTTTCATCGAGTTGGGTTTTTTTGGCCTCCAAATCGATTGTTTGTTTGGGGTCAAGACTTACTTCAAAAGATTCACATAAGGCGACAACAGCCCGTTCACAATCTTCGGTAGCAATCACACAACTAACTTTCACTTCTGAAGTCGAAATCATCTGAAGATTAATACCCGCTTTCGCTAAGGTATTAAACATTTGAGAAGCGACTTTAGGACGCCCAATCATTCCCGCCCCCATAATACTAACTTTAGCAATAGGAGTGTCATCCCCGGTGACTTCAGCATCCCCTAGATCGGAACTATTGGGTTTTCCTAAAGCGGGTAATAAGGCATCAGCAACGGCGATCGCTTGGGTAAAATATTCCCGTTCTACGGTAAATGTAATATCATTACTATTGCCTTCATGAATCGATTGAATAATCAAATCAACATCTAAATTTTGAACTGCAATTCCCCCGAATAATTTCGCTGCAATGCCGGGGTGATCGGGTATTCTTAATAAGGAAACTGCTGCTTGATTCGTATCAAATTCAACACCATCCACAGGACGGGCTAATTCTAATCCTTCTAAAGGTTGAGGTTGGGGTTTGGGAGCAATAACTTTAGTTCCGGGGTCATCTGTCCAACTAGAACGAACCACTAAAGAAACGCCATAATTGCGGGCAATTTCTACCGCACGAGGATGTAAAACTTTTGCCCCTAAACTGGCGAGTTCTAACATCTCATCACAGGTAATTTCTGCCATTAATTGGGCATTAGGAACCAAACGAGGATCAGTAGTTAAAATCCCTGGAACATCAGTATAAATTTCACATAAATCTGCTTTTAAAGCCGCTGCTAATGCCACCGCAGAAGTATCAGAACCTCCTCGTCCTAATGTCGTAATTTCTAAATCATCTTGACTACTTACCCCTTGAAATCCTGCTATAACTACGACTTGTCCTTGATTTAAGTGGCGTTCTATTCGTTGAGTTTCAATGCTTAAAATTCGGGCGCGAGTGTGTTCAGCTTCGGTGATAATTCCCACTTGAGCGCCTGTTAAAGAAATCGCAGGTTGTCCGACTTCCTGCAATGCCATACTCAATAAAGCCATGCTCACTTGTTCTCCCGTTGAGAGTAACATATCCATCTCTCGACGGTTAGGAGTTGGAGAAATTTGTTGGGCTAAACCCACTAATTGATCAGTAGTTTTTCCCATAGCAGAAACAACGACAACCACTTGATGATCTTGGGCTGTTTTTAACACCCGTTGAGCAACAGATTGAATGCGTTCAACGGAACCGACAGAACTACCACCGTATTTTTGAACAATCAGCATATTAACTTCAGAATTGGCAATGAGGAATAAACAATTAAACTGAACAATCAGGAGTTTAACCGGGAAATTTTAAGCGGATTAACCTAGTTTAAGATAGGGATAAATCAGCCTATTGTATTTTACAAGAAAAGACGAGAAAATAATCCTTAAGTTTCCGGGAAATCCTGGCAGGAATTTTGACGCCGATCAAATGGAAGTCAGGATTCTGGGTTATGATACCATAGCCTAGAGAGATTGATCCCGAATGACTTTATAATCTAGGTTGCAAAATGTTAATATTTTACACAATCTCTCATCTTGGGCAGCGTTCTCTCCGAAATCTATACAGATTTGGGATTTTAATCGGATTAATTTTTGTTTTAGTGGGGAAAATGGAAGCACAAACTTCTCAACTGCAACTACTGAGTGATCCATTTTTGCAGTTACCAACGCCAACATCAATCCTGGTGATTTGGTTTACAGAATTTGCAGGTTCTCAACATTTTGTTAGCTATGGTAAAGACTTTAAGCAAAGGGTATTTGCTACGACAACTCAACTAACTCGAACCCGGGAAGATCAGAATTCTAAAGTCGGTGAACAACGGGAAAAAGGAACAATTTATCAAAAACCAACTCCCCGCAAAATTTGGCGACATCAAGCAGAAGTTACAGGTTTAATTTCTGGGGTTAAGGTTCCCTATTTTGTTACCAGTGTCACAGAAAATCATCAAAAAATCGAAAGTCATCAGTTTACGTTATCCCCTCAACCTAAAGCGGAAACTCCCTTAAAAATTTTATTAACATCTGATCATCAACTGATGCCCATGACAGCAGCAAATTTACAAAAAGTTGCAGAAACAATTCCTGAGTTAGATGGCATTTTTTTTGCGGGAGATTTAGTGAATATTCCAGATCGAGCTTCAGAATGGTTTGATGATATTCGGGGAAATGCTTTTTTTCCTTGTTTACAAGGAAAGGCTAATTATCAGTTAGAAAAAGCTGGAGTTAAAACCTTTTATCATGGAGCTAGTTTAATTCAAAATATCCCTTTGTTTCCAGCTATTGGCAATCATGAAATTATGGGAATTTTTTCTGATGAATTAAGTTTAAATGAACAGTTTAACCATCCCTATCCTCGGTTTATCGGGAAAAGACTGGCTCCGCTATTCCCTGATCAAATCGAAGAATTAGAGTTAAAAAATAAAACCTTTAATAGCGATACTTATCAGGAAATTTTTAGTTTACCTAATAATAAAAATTACTATTCCTTGAGTTTTGGAAACATTAGATTAATAGTATTGTATATTACAAATATTTGGAGAACACCAAGTTTAGAGGCGAATGCTAGAGGACGTTATCGGGAGAAACAAGAAGACTTTAATCATCCTGAAAATTGGGGCTATGGACAACATATTTTTGAGTCTATTCAACCGGGAAGTGAACAATATAAATGGTTACAACAAGAATTGAATAGTCCTGAATTTCGACAAGCAAAATATAAAATTGTCATGTTTCATCATCCTCCCCATACTTTAGGAGATAATATTGTTCCTGCTTATACTGATCCTCAACAAATTATCGAAAAGGATAATCAAGGAAATGTGAAAATGATCCGTTATGAATATCCTTTAGAACAAGATTATATTATTCGAGATGTCATTCCTTTATTAGAAAAAGCTGAAGTACAGTTAGTTTATTATGGACATTCTCATCTATGGAACCGTTTTATGAGTCCCAGTGGAATGCACTTTTTAGAATCTTCTAATGTGGGAAATAGTTATGGTGCATTTTTAGGAGATAAAAAACGAGCAGTTCCCTGGGAATTTAGGGAAAAATATCCCGCTATCGGTGATCCGAATGGTTTAGAGCCGATCCTTCCTAGCTTAAACCCATTATTAGCAGAAGATGGTAAACCTTTACCTTATATTGCCAGTAATAATATTACAGTTTTTAGTATTTTAGATACAGAAACGGGAACCGTTAAAAGTTACTATTTTGACACTCAAAAACCTCAGTCAGAAGTAATTAAATTTGATGAATTCAAGTTAAAAAATAGTCACTAGGTTACTTGTTTTTGACCCATGATCAGGATTGAATCAGTGGCTACCCCATTTTAATCAGGCTAAAATTAAAAGGGGTAAGTATAAATTATGCAGTTTTACTTACCGAGTTGTTAGAGGGAAAACATGAGCAAAATTGATTACCAGATGTTTCAGAAACTGCCTCTTCGCTTTATTCTGATTGTTCCATTTGTTTTACAAATTTTTGCTGCTGTTGGTTTGACCGGATATTTATCTTTAAGAAATGGTCAAAAAGCGGTAAATAATTTAGCAATTCAGTTACAATATGAAGTTGGGAGTCGGATTGAACAACATTTAAGCAGTTATCTTTCTATCGCACCGCAACTGAATCAACTAAATGCTCATGCGATCGCAATTGGAACCATTAACCCTAATAATTTAACGCAAATGGGGCGGTTTTTTTGGCAACAGCGTGTTACCTTTAATATTGGTTATGTTTTGTTTGGAACACCTACCGGAAAATTTTCCAGTATTGGCAATTATTTTGGAGATCAAAGAATTACCTTTGATACGGTAGATCCTGAAGCTTACGGTGATGGAAGAGACTATGTTTATGGAACAAATAATCGCGGTCAACTGACCCAACTTTTATATAAAAGTGTAGAGGATTATTTTTTTCAAAAAGAAGGATGGTATGCTGCGGGAGCCAGATTAGGAAAACCCACTTGGAGTCAAGTTTATACTTGGGAAGTTGAACCTTATCCCCTTTGTATTGCAGCCAGTTATCCCTTATTTGATAATAATAAAAAATTAACGGGGGTCTTAGGTGTAGAAATGCGATTATCGCAATTACATGATTTTTTGCAAGAATTGAAAGTAAGTTCTTCCGGTAAAACGTTTATTATAGAACGGAATGGATTAATAATTGCCAGTTCTACTCATGAACAACCTTTTCATTTAAAACCCGGACAAAAACCGCAACGATTAAAAGTAACAGAGAGTCAAGAACCTTTAATTAAAGCAACAGCAAACTATTTAAAATCAGAAATTAAAGATTTTGAAACGATTAAAACCATTCAACAACTGCAATTTCCTTTTCAAGGTAATCAACAGTTTGTTCAAATTGCACCTTGGCGAGATCAATTAGGGTTAGATTGGTTAGTGGTCGTAGTTGTCCCAGAGTCCGATTTCATGAAAGAAATTGATGCGAATACTCGGACTACAATTTTACTTTGTTTCGGGGCTTTAATCTTAGCAATTATATCAGGAATTTATACCACCCGTCACATTACTCAACCCATTTTACGCTTAAGTTCTGCATCTAAAACCATTGCAGTATCGGCTCAACAAGGGTTTAGGGGTGACTTAGTTAAACCCAGAGTTGAAGAACCTAAAATCAAAGAATTAGGGGTTTTAGCGGATTCATTTAATCAAATGAGTCAACAATTAGAGGATGTTTTTGCTACTTTAGAACAAACCAATAAAGCCTTAGAAAAACGGGTAGAAGAACGAACCTCTCAACTCCAAATAGCCAAGGAAAAAGCCGATGCTGCTAACCAAGCTAAAAGTGAATTTCTGGCTAATATGAGCCATGAGTTACGCACCCCATTAAACGGAATTTTAGGCTATGCTCAAATTTTAGAACAATTGGAACCCCTGACCGAAAAAGGACGCAGAGGGGTAGATGTTATTCAGCAATGTGGTTATCATCTTTTAACCCTAATTAATGATGTTTTAGATTTATCCAAAATTGAAGCCCGGAAAATGGAACTCTACCCAACTGATTTTCATTTTCCAGCTTTTTTAGAAGGGGTTGTAGAAATTTGCAAGATCAAAGCTCAACAGAAAGGAATTCAGTTTAATTATCGACCTCAAGAAAATCTTCCCATTGGTATTTGCTCCGATGAAAAACGGCTGAGACAAGTGTTAATTAATTTATTAGGAAATGCGATTAAATTTACCGAAAAAGGAAGTGTAACCTTTTCCATTCAAGCCACACCTATCCCCCCAAATTCGCGGTATCATCTGCATTTTGAAATTCAAGATACTGGGGTGGGGATGACATCAGAACAATTAGAGCGAATTTTTCTTCCTTTTGAACAAGTGGGAGAGACTAAAAAAAATACCGAAGGTACAGGTTTAGGATTAGCAATTAGCCAAAAAATAGTTTCCTTAATGGGAAGTCAGCTTCAGGTACAAAGCCAATTAAAAGAGGGGAGTATTTTCTGGTTTGATGTGGAATTACCTGAAGCCAAAGAATGGGCAAATACCTCTCGCAATATTCACAAAGGAATCGTTAACGGATATCTAGGGAAACAAAGAAAAATTATAATTGTTGATGATAATTGGGCAAATCGTTCAGTAATTGTTAACTTATTAGAACCGATTGGGTTTGAAGTAATAGAAGCCAATAATGGTCAAGAAGGATTAGATAAAGCAAAGGCTATTTTCCCCGATTTTATTATTACTGATCTGGTCATGCCTGTCATGGATGGGTTTGCGTTGATTAATCAGTTACGCCAATTACCACAACTCAAAGATACGGTGATTATTGCTTCCTCAGCCAGTGTATTTGATAGTGATCAACACCGCAGTTTAGATGCGGGAGCTAATGCGTTTTTACCTAAACCTGTTTCCGCCGATTTATTGTTAGAATTATTGCAAGTTCACCTGAATTTAGAATGGATTTATCTTTCGGCTGAATCTCCAGTTCCCGATCAAAATCTACCTTCTAATTCTCAGCCGGAAACCCCAGAAATCCCGATTGAAATCTTATCACACTTGTACGAATTAGCTCAAGAAGGAGACGCAGATGGTATACTAGCAGAAGCTCATTTAATCCAAACTCATTATCCGCCTTATTTCGCTTTTACTCAACAAGTGATCCGGCTTGCAGAAAATTTTCAACTCAAAAAGCTGCGAGAGTTGTTGAGTCAAACCCTCAGCCAATCTTAAACGGTTTATTCTTCAACTCATCTTAAAATTCATCCCCTATTCTCATCCATGCAAGACATTGGCTTTATCCTAATTGTTGATGACAATCCTACTAATTTATCGGTTTTATCCCAAACCTTAAAAGGTGCAGGATTTGCGGTGCGCGTTGCTGAAGATGGAGAAAGTGCGCTGCAATTAGTGGAGCGCAAACAACCTGCTCTCATCTTATTAGATGTGCAAATGCCTGGTATTGATGGGTTTGAAACGTGTAAACAATTAAAATCTAATCCTAAAAATCAAGGAATTCCAATTATTTTTTTAACCGCGTTAACGGATGTTGAAAATAAAGTAAAAGGACTTTCTCTAGGAGCGGTTGATTATATTTCTAAACCCTTTGAAAAACAAGAGGTATTAGCTAGAGTTCGAGTGCATTTGCAACTTAAACAACTCACAGAAACACTAGAACAACAAGTTGCAGAACGGACTGCTATTTTAGAAAAAGCGCAAGTTCAATTGGTACAACAAGAAAAACTTTCCAGTCTGGGACAATTAGTAACGGGAATTGCCCATGAGCTTAATAATCCGATTAGTTGTATTGTCAATAATATTCCTTTAGCTCAGGACTATGTTCGGGATCTAGCTGATATTTTAACTTTATGTCAAACTTATTATGAGCAACTGCCCATACCCCTACAAGAGGCAATCTTGACAGCAGATTTAGATTTTATTTTAAAGGATTTACCGCAATTGCTAAACTCTATGAAATTAAGCACTGATCGAATTAAAGATATTTCGATTTCCTTAAGAAATTTTGCCCGTTCAGATTCTTTAACTAAAGTTTTATTTAATATTCATGAAAGCCTGGATAGCACTTTATTAATTTTGAGTCATCGTCTCAAACCATTAGGGGAACGAGCCGCTATTCAATTAGTTAAAGAATACGGCGATTTACCTCTCGTTGAATGTTATCCAGGCCAACTCAATCAAGTGTTTATGAATCTTTTAGCAAATGCCATTGATGCCCTTGAAGAAGCCGGACAACAGGGACAAATGAAAACCCGAATTCCTACCCTAAAAATTTGTACGAGCCAACCTGATACACAATCAATTTTGATTCGGATTTCTGATAATGGAATTGGGATGACAGAGGAGATTCTTCAGCACGTTTTTGAACCCTTATTTACTACAAAACCTGTGGGTCAGGGAACGGGATTAGGATTAGTTATTGCTTATCAAATTATTGAAAAACATCAGGGGAAACTGAATCTCTATTCAACCCCAGGACAGGGAACAAACCTAGAAATTTGGCTTCCTATTACTGCTTAAGATTCAAAATTTCCGGTGCAGTTGATAGGGTTTCTGCGGTGGTTTTCATCAGTTCTAATTCCGCAGAACTCCAAACATGAGGATATTGACAATGATGAACAATTAATAAACCCCAGAGTTCGTGAGCAACAATCACAGGAACAACTAAATTAGCCCGAACAGAAATACTGCGTAAAAAGTTTTGATGACAAGGGTGAATTGATGCCGTTTCAATATCTGCGATCGCCCCAATTCTTCCATCTTGATAATACTGAGCATATTCTTGATTAAAACAATCATCAGCACCCGTAGAACCATAGAGCGATAAGGTTTCTTGACTCAAGGATTCAAAGGTAACTTGCCCTTTCCATTGATAATAAAAATAATATAAAATAACTCGATCTGATTGAAGTTTAACTCTTAATTGATCGAGTTCTTTTTGAATTAAAGTATCTCGTCTTATACTCGTTTTCAACCGCACTGCAAACTTTTGTAAACCGGGATCGCCTGGAGAAGGTTGATTTTCAAAGTCGTTGATGTTCTTGAATTCGTTAGGGGTTGGGGAAGAATTCATAGGGAGCCAATCAAATCATATTTCAGTTTAATATTTTATCACGAATTTGTAATAGTAAGCCGATAAATCAGCGATAATAGATTAAACTTTAACTTTTCTTTAGCTTTCGAGTTTATGCTGACAATCGCACAACAACAGGAATTATTGACCCTATTAATCCAGTTAATGACAGTGTTTGGAAGTCGGATTTTGACCGCAATCCTAATTCTATTGTTGGGGTTATGGTTGGCAAAATTTATACAACGTCTCAGTAAACGGTTGATGATTAAGGCGCAATTAGAGCCGACTCTGATTCGATTTTTAGTTAATTTAATTTATATTGCGACTGTTACCTTTGTAGTTTTAGCAACCCTCGGAAAATTGGGAATTCAAACTACATCATTTATTGCGGTTTTAGGGGCTGCTGGGTTAGCAATTGGGTTAGCCTTACAAGGCTCTTTATCTAATTTTGCTTCGGGTGTATTTATGATTATTTTTCGCCCGTTTAAAGTTCACGATTATATTGAAGGAGGCGGAGTAGAAGGAACTGTTGAGGAAATCCAAATTTTTACCACCCTTTTAACAACACCTGATCATAAAACTATTATTATTCCCAATAGTAAACTTTACGGCGATAAAATTGTTAATCACTCGATTCAACCCATCCGCCGAGTGGATTTAACCTTAAATTTTAGTTATGATACCAATTTGGATCAACTTCGAGAACTATTTATCACTCTAGTTGAGGCTGATGAACGAATTTTATCTGAACCCACACCGGGTATGGAAGTTCGAGAAATTGCCGCCAGTGGGATTAAAATTTTATTAACGGTTTGGGTTAGTAATCTCAACTATTCTCAGATGCGTTCTGATCTCAATGAGCGCCTGAAACAGAGCTTAGATGCTGATGGGATTAAATTGGTTTGATCCGTTTACTGATTGAGGAATAATCCCCCTAGTTGGGGTTATTTGTGCTAGAATTCTCCTAGAGTTAGGCAAACTAAAATCATGGCATCCGACTTAGATCGTGGGATTATGAAATTTAAAGGGGCGGACAGTCCCACCGCAATTATTGTTTCTTCAGTGCTGGTTTTGGGAGGTATTGGTTTCCTGCTTTGGTGGGCACTACAGACCGCCTATTCGTTGTCCTAAAGGCAAAACTGGGAATAAAACCCGTAATATACATCAGGATGCTGGTCAGCATCCTTTTTTTGTATTATACTTGTAACCTATGTGTCTTATTTTGTAGTGTTTCACGGCTCAAGATTATGGCGACTTTTCGGGATCTCGGTCAATATTACCGACAATACTTATCCCTATCTATCCTAAGTATTAGTGCATCAAGTGCTTTTGAACTAATTGATTTAATTGTTCCTTATACTATAGGACAAACGCTCAATGTTCTCTCAGGTCAACCTGTTGATAGACTGACTCAATATTCCATTCAAGCAATATCTAATTTAACCGGAATTGCCCAAACCACTCAACTTTCTTTAGGGGTTTTATTGGGTTTAATTTTCTGTGTTACTGTTGTTAAAGCCCCGATACAGCCTTTGTTAGGGCTTTGGTATCACTGGTTAATTTCATTAAAAACTCGTCGAAATCAATATCAAAATGCTTTGGAAAAAATTCTTACCCTTCCCCTAGAATTTTATGATGAAAATAACCCCGGACGAATTGCCAGCCGAGTTACAAAAGGGATTTATAACCAGACTTGGACATACCCTGAAATTGCAGGTCAATTGATTCCTAAACTCATACGAATTTTAGGAATTATTGTAATAATTGCCTGGATTGCATGGCCGATTGCCATTTTCTTTTTGCTATCTTTTCTGTTGATTTTAACCTTTAGTTTAAAATCATTGAAACGGCTAATCGACTTAGAAGAAATTATCGCCCAGCATGAAGAAAATACGGAAAGCCGCAATTCTGAGATTATTACAAACATTAAAACGGTTAAAGCCTTTGCAACGGAATCTCAAGAATTAAAACGACAACTAACTCGTCTTAATCGAGAGTTTAAAGTAACGGTAGGTCGGATTCATAGAGGCTATATTCAGTTAACGATCCGTCAAGCAACCTGTGTACAATTCAGTCTGTTTATGGTCTTAGGATTTACCTTGGCTGCAACGATTTCTGGTCATATTTCTCTAGGATATTTTGTCACTATCTATACTCTAGCGAGTATGGCTTATTCTGAAATTACACCGATTAGCAATACGGCGGAAGTTTTCGCCCGTCGCTATGCGTCGATGATTCGGTTACACGAATTTATGCAGTTACCAACGGGACAAGATGCTGGCAATTTAACTCTGAATAAAACCGACGATCTTTCGGAAAATTCCTATCAATTTAACGGAAAAATAGAATTTTCCCAGGTGAGTTTTAGCTATAATCCGAATACTCCGGTTTTACAGGATATTAATTTATTGATTGAACCCTATGAAACCGTCGCTTTAGTCGGACGTTCGGGATCGGGAAAATCAACGTTAGTTAAACTCCTGTTTCGTTATTTTGAACCGCATCAGGGTCAGATTTTAATCGATGGGATTGATATTCGCAGTTTGAATGTTACGGGTTATCGCAAACGGTTAGCGATTGTGCATCAAGAGGTGGATATTTTTAATGGAACCCTGTTAGAAAATCTGACCTATGGCAATCCTAACGCTACCTTTACAGAAGTCAAAGCAGCTTGTAAAATAGCTAAAGCGGATGAGTTTATTCAACAGCTTGCGAAGGGCTATTTTACCCCCGTAGGAGAACGGGGCGTGCGGTTATCAGGAGGACAAAAACAACGCTTAGGAATTGCACGGGCGTTATTAGTAAATCCTGATATTTTAATCTTTGATGAAGCAACATCTAGTTTAGATTATGAATCAGAACGGGCGATCCAATTAGCCATGCAAAATATCTTGGGAACACGCACAACAATTATTATTGCTCATCGTTTGAGTACGATTCGAGAAGCGGATCAAATTGTGGTGTTAGATCAAGGTCAAATTGTGGAAGTGGGAACCCATGAAGCACTGCTTCAACACCAGGGAATTTACCAACGTTTACATAAGTTGCAAGAAACAGGAGAATTGTTGGTGTAATTATCAAATCACAATTATAGAGTTCAAAAACTGGGTTCTTTGCAAAGATCCAGTTTTTTCTACTTCTGACAGTTTAAGACGGGCTATATTAAGATCAAAGGGGTGCAATTAATTCAGTCGCAAGTTTAGGTAAGGAAGGCAGAAGAGTATGTTTGAATTTAAACAAGGGTTATTTCAGTTTGAGTTTACGGATCATCATGCGATTTTAGGGGTTTCCCTGGAGGCAGATTTTGAGGACATTCGCAAACGCTATATGCGGATCGCCCGTCGTCTGCATCCTGATACCTGCCCCTTTGAGAACCCCCAGGATCAGGAGTTAGCGAAGCAATTATTAGCAAAGTTAGTCAGTCCAGCCTATAATCAGTTTTCAAAAGAAGGTGAACGCAAAGAATATATTCTGCTGTTAAAAACAATGGGCGATCGCACGGTCAAAGAACAGCATAACCTGAAATTGCAAACGGAAGCCGCGCAAAAGCTGATGCAAGCTTCTGATTATCAAAATGCTTATGAATCTGCTATTCAAGAGTTAGCTAAAAATCAATATGAATCCCCTCAAAAAGCCTTGGATTTCATTGCTCAAATTAGTGAATTAAATTTAATTTATTTACTTCGTAAAAATCAAAGAGGCGGTGTTTCTCCCGCTCCATCTGTCAAAGTTGCCGATCAAACTCCTGCTCCGGCTGCAATACCGAAGAAAGATTCTTTTGTCGAACAAGCTTGTCACCGTGCAGAACAATTGATGGCGAGTCAAAACTATGCCCAGGCAGTTTTAGAGTTAAAAGATGCGATTAAACGAGAACCTGATAATAGTCATTGTCATGGTTTATTGGGGTTAGTTTATTTAAAACAAAATCAACCGAAATTAGCAACACCCCATATTAATCGAGCGTTACAACTAAACCCGACACAACCTCAAGCCCTAGACGCTAAAAAACAACTGGAAAAAGCCACACCCCAAGCCGGAGCAAAATCTAAAACCGCCCAACAAAGCGCTAAAAAATCAGAAGGAGGTTTGTTTGGGGGGCTATTTGGTGGAAAGAAAAAATAGGGGGTTGGCGGTTGACGGTTAACCGACAACGGACAACCCGCACCCAGAATGCTGTATTGTAGAACAAGTTACAAATTGCCGTTTGTAACTCAATTCTTAATGCTTAATTGTTAATTTTTACTCAAGTATGGTTTATCAACCCCCGTCGGGTGCGCGAGATTTACTTCCCCTCGATGTTGCCCAAAAAATTTGGATTGAACGGCGTGTGCAACAGGTGTTTCACCGTTGGGGCTATCATCGAATTATTACCTCGACTCTGGAACATTTAGAAACGCTGATAGCTGGAGGTGCGGTACAACCGTCAACGGTGATTCAACTCCAAGATGCTGAAAATCGTTTAGGACTGCGCCCGGAATTAACAGCGTCGATTGCTAGGGCCGTGGTTACCCGCATGGGAAGTCTGCAATCTTGGCCCCAACGCCTGTATTACAATGCGAATGTCTTCCGTAAAGGTAACGCGGTTGATCACGGACAACAGCTTGAATATTATCAAGCCGGGGTGGAACTTTTAGGGGCTGGCGGGTTACGCGCGGATTCAGAAATTCTGCTATTGTTGCGGGATTGTCTGCAAACTTTGGGGTTCAGTAATGCTGATTTAATTATCGGAGAAGCGGGTTTAACTCAATCGTTATTATCGCCTTTTCCTCCTAAAGAACGGGAAAAAGTGAGAGCGGCGATCGCTAATTTAGATCGAATTGGTTTAGAATCCTTATCCCTCTCTTCAGAGCTCCGAGATCGAGCATTATTTTTATTTGATTTACGGGGTCGTCCAGAAACCGTATTATCTCAAGTTTCTCAATTGGATTTAGATCCGTCCCAACGACAAGCGGTAAATAACCTCAAATCTTTAATGGAATTATTGCAAAAATGTTGGGGAAATTCTGAAATTCAACCTGCAATTACCCTGGATTTAAGTTTAGTTCAAACCTTTGATTATTACACCGGAATTGTGTTTATTGCAGTGAGTGATACCGCTTCTGGGGCACGAATATTAGGACAGGGAGGACGTTATGACCAACTCCTAGGACTGTATCATCCCCAAGGAGAAACAGAACCGGGAATTGGGTTTTCCTTGAATCTTGAAGAGTTGCATCAGGTGTTATTGGGACGAGGTGAACTGCCTCGTGAAACCCCCGCCAGTGATTGGTTAGTGGTGGCTCAAACCCCGGAAGCGGATGCGGCGACTTTTGCCTATGCGGGTCAGTTAAGAGAGTCTAGTGAGTTAGTGCGGGTAGAAGTCGAGTTAGGACGTCGGGAAACCCCCGAAGAAATCCGCGACTATGCTCGTCGTCGAGGAATTGATCAAATTGCTTGGGTTAATGTTAACGGCGACCCCAAAATTGAGAAAATTCTCTAAGGGTAGAGGGGGGTAATTTTTGGGTATTTCTAATCAATTTTAGGATAACAGTTTCACCCCCCCTAGACTTTTTATCCCTTGCCAATTCGTTGATTTATCGTTAACAATTAAAAAGAATTAACCGCCCTATTTTTTAGCAGGAGAATACTAACTATGCCCCATAGCATTGTCACGGACGTTTGTGAAGGTGTTAGCGATTGTGTTGCAGCTTGTCCCGTTGCTTGTATTCATGAAGGGCCGGAAAAAAACAAAAAAGGAACGGATTGGTATTGGATTGATTTTTCCACCTGTATTGACTGCGGAATTTGTCTGCAAGTTTGTCCTGTTGAAGGGGCAATTGTAGCAGAAGAACGCCCTGAATTGCAGAAAACGCCTAAGTAAAATCGGTTGAGATTTAATCCCCAAAACCTGATTTTATAGAACAATACCGTCGCCATTTTTTCTAATCGTCGGGTGGGTGATACTAGAAAGCAACAATCTCAATATGATCACCCCCCAGCAATTGGATCAGATTCTTATGATGATTTAATATGGAGGTTTTTGTCTTTTTTACCTGAAATCATCTAAAATATATCTTAGCTAAAACTTGATTTATTGAAAAGATAATCTGACGGAATTTTATGATGTTAACCCAAACCGACTTAAAACAACAATTAATCGCTAAAATTGAGGCAGTACAATCTCAACTTGGAGGATTAAACGGTTCTCCCGTCACGAATGTTAAAATCAAACCCGCTCTCGCAGAAGAAATTGAAGCGATGGTGGTTCAACTAGAAGCTAAAAACCCTAACTATCGTCCCTTACTGCATAATCCTTTATTATTAAATGGAGCTTGGTTACTGCTCTATTCTACTGCAAGAGAAATTCGCAGTTTAGCTTCACTACCTTTAGGTTTAAAAGTGGGAAAAATCTATCAAATTATTGATGTCGAGTCTCGGCAATTTTTTAATCAAGCCTTTGTCAAACATCCATTAGGATTGATTTCGGGTTATGTTAAAGTAACGGCTACCTTTGAACCTGTTGTTGATGATAATAAGTTACCCAATAACCGCCTGAATGTTTTCTTTCAACAACGCTATATCGCCATTTCTAATATTGTAGGAGTTAAGACTCCTCAACTGGAACCCGCCCGTGTTGTTCCCGCCCGAAATCCCGTAGGTCGAATCCCCAGTTTAGAGATTACTTACCTGGATGAAACCTTTCGTATTGGTCGAGGAGGGGATGGGAGTTTGTTTGTTTTAATTAAGAGTGAATTAGGGTAAGTTTTAATTGGTGCGTGCAATGCAGCTTACGCACCCTACGTTAATTATTTTCTGTGTAATATTCAATAAGTGTTATCAAAAAATGGAATAAGCTGCTACGCAATACTAGAAGATAGCAGCTTAAATTATTTTACTTCAGCACATAATAAGCTAATACACTTTGAACTTCATAGATATTCAGCTTTCTGTTAAACTCCCTTTCGATGGGGGCAGAGCTTCCTGATATCCAGATTTTTAACTCTGCATCAAGGTCAAAATGTCCCGATGTTTCAATGCTAAAATGAATAATACTGCGATAGGGAATAGAGTGATATTCAATTTTTTTCCCGGTAATTCCTTGTTTATCAATAAAGATCAATCGTTTATTGGTGAATACAATTAAGTCTCGAATTAACTGATAAGCTCTCTCTACAGACTCACCCTCTGCTAAAAGCTTAACCAGTTCATTTTGCAGTCTTCCCTGATCAATTTCAGATGCGTTACCTAACAAGCCATCGATTAATCCCATGATTGACCTCCAAGCTAGAATAGAAGCCTTTGAATTTTAAAGGTTATGTCTATTATAGCTTTATTTTTTTGATTGTGTACAGACTATTTTAATCTGAAAATACGCAATGATTAAACTTTCGGTCTATTTGCAGAAACACAATATTCATATAACGCTTTATTACAATTTCGTTTTCTGATAATTTCAGAATTGATCTGTTTATAGCCTAACATTTTCATAGACTTAGATAGAATTGATGCTGTGTCAACAGTGTTATCAAAGAAATTGGAATTACCAATAATATAATACAACTTGGCTTGAGCTTTAAGAATAGATATAAGTGAAGACAAATGAAGATGAATATCATGAAAATATTTTAACACATAAATAGCCATTAAATCAGCATTTTTACCCCCAGATTTTTTAATTTTATCGACAGTTATAAATAATTCTTTGGGTAAATTATTTTCTTCAATTTGCCAAGAATTTAAACGACTGGTAGCAATTCCCCAAGTTCCCCCAATTGCTAACCAGTCAATTTCACCTGCTTCTTTTGCTTCAGTTATAAACTTAGTCCAATACATATAAGGACGCAGTTCACGAATATAACTCATACGATTAGGATAAGGAGGTGAAGTAATAACTTGATCAACTTTAATATGATCTAATCCGATTAGAGCTTTAGAATCTTTCTCAATAACAGTTACAATCCCTGAAATATGGGTTTCTGCGGTTTTTAAAATAAACTCAAGAATAGTCAAAAATAATTCTTCAGTATATTCTATATCAAACTGGGTAACTGTTTCCTGAAATGACATAGAAACATGGTTAAATGAGGCGGAAGAAGTTTCGATAATCAGACGGCAAAAAGCAATCCACACTAAACTATAATGATTATTTTCGGGCTCGCCAAAATAATTGACTAAAGCAGTTCGCAAAGCTGTCAGTAATTTTAGGGTATGCCTAGACCACCATCTTTCAATATTGAAAATAGGAGGTATCCAATTGTCTTGATTAATTAAAGTTTTGTAGTCCTGAAAAACAAGTTTTATTCGGTTCCTGATATCTGTTAATTCAGCCTGAGAATAGTTTCTACATTTCGCATTTCCTAGCCAAACTAAAAACGGATTAATATCTAATAAAATTGTCTGTTTTCCCTGTTCAGCCGCCACAAGTCCAGTAGTTCCTGTACCCGAAAATGGATCAAGAATAATTGCATCTGGTTCAACAGAAGTTAAAAGCTTTTCAACTAATTTCACACCATAGGCAGGAGTCAGACGTAACCATCCATGTCGCCCTAAATTCTGATTATGTTTAAACGTATATTCCGGTCTTTGTTTTACAGTTGATAACATTATTCAGCCCTTAATAAAGCTTCTAGCGTTGTATATATTTCATCTCGAATTAATGAAGAATTTCGTTGCAAGAAATCTGCTAAATCATAGCCTAACACATTCTTGGAAAAAACAAACAGAGAATTTTGGCTAGTTCCTAATAACGTTCCGGTGATAATTGCTCCTCGGCTATTCCGATATCTTAAGACTAAATCGGAATCAATTTGTGAGGAAAAGATAGCAAATACAGGTAAGTATCCATTAGCCCAAGCAACGGCAATATTATCAATATCAGCATTTTGTCTTTTACTATCTTTACTTTTATAACCTTGTCGAACTTCAAATACGGCTCCATTTGCAGGTGCAGGAACATTCAGAGATTGACTATAATTTGCTATCCATTGCGTAACTCTTTCTCTAACATCATAATTTTGAATTGCTGTTAATTCTAATCGAGCATCTAAGGATAACGTTCTTTCCTTATTATTTTTTGTCTGCACTGTGTAAGACCATAGAACATCTTTTGGATCATCATAATTGGCTTGATCAATAATAATCTGTCGAAATAAACTTTCACAACCTCTCCCAATTTGTCGATAAATAGAAGTCATTCCCCCCGCAGCTTTATGAGCAGCATACATTAAATCTGAATTCAGACCAATCCATGAATAAAATGGATCTGAACCATATAATGATAGAAATCCCGCCAAATCTAATCCTTCTTCTCGATTTCCTAATCCAAATTTAGGTTTATATCGCCTACAAACTTTAATCGGATCTAAAAACCGCTTCAGATAAAGGTTTTCGTCAGTCACGGTAAATTTTATAAGTTTAGTTTGTCTCAATTGAGTATACAACAAGGTGTAAATTAAGAATAATGTTACAAAGATCTCAACATAGAAGCGTTTACCATTAAACGGATCTACAATAGAAACAGTTAACAAGCCGAGAGGTTATCTCATTATGCCTCAAACCATTAAAAATCAACCCAGTGGGTTATATATTCAAACCCCTGACCAACAATCGATCGCTTTTCCCCTCAAACATACGAATGTTAGTGCTAAAATTGCGGGGAATCTGTCACGGGTGGAAGTTACCCAGAGTTTTGAAAATCCCTTTACAACAACTTTAGAAGCGGTTTATATTTTCCCTTTACCCGATGAAGCTGCTGTTGATGAAATGTTAATTCGGATTGGCGATCGCACTCTTAAAGGTAACATTAAAAAACGCGAAGAAGCCCAACAAATTTATGAACAAGCGAAACAAGAAGGACGCACCGCCGGACTGTTAGAACAAGAACGGGATAATATTTTTACTCAATCTTTGGCTAATATTAAACCCGGTGAACAAATTGATGTGATTATTCGCTATTCCGATAGCTTGAAATTTACCGGGGGAAACTATGAATTTGTGTTTCCGATGGTGGTTGGCCCCCGTTATATTCCGGGGGTTGGGATTGAAGATCCCAGTGGTGGGGGGACTGCGATCGCACCCATGACCCAAAATCAAGATACGGATTTAGTTCCTGATGCGTCTCGTTTAAATGCGCCGATTTTGCCAGAGGGGATGCGATCGCGTCATGATATTAATATAACGGTTGAAATTGATGCGGGTGTGCCGATTCAGAAGATTAATTCTCCCTCCCATCAACTTCAGATTGACCATACCGGACAAAATGCCCGCATCACCTTAGCAGAGGGAGATACCATCCCCAATAAAGACTTGATGTTGCGGTATCAGGTGGCCGGGGAACAAACTCAAACAACGGTTTTAACCCAAAACGATGAACGGGGGGGACATTTTGCCGTTTATTTAATTCCAGCGATTAAGTATGCTGTGGATCAAATTGTTGCGAAAGATGTGGTTTTTCTGATCGATACTTCGGGTTCTCAAGACGGTATGCCACTGATGCAATGTCAGGAATTGATGCGACAGTTTATTAATGGCTTGAATCCTGACGACACCTTTAGTATTATTGATTTTGCCAATACCACGCAACAGTTGTCTGCGCTTCCGTTGGCGAACACCCCCCAAAATCGCGCCCAAGCGTTGCAGTATATTAATCACTTAAATGCGGATGGGGGTACGGAACTCTTACGGGGAATTCAGGCGGTTTTGAACTTCCCGGTGGCGGATGTGGGGCGGTTGCGGACGGTGGTGTTGTTGACGGATGGCTATATTGGTAATGAAAATCAAATTCTGGCGGAAGTGCAACAACATCTCAAACCCGGAAACCGCCTGCATAGTTTTGGGGTAGGGAGTTCGGTTAATCGCTTTTTGATCAACCGCATTGCTGAGTTGGGCCGGGGGATTTCTCGGATTATTCGCCATGATGAAGCTGTAGAACCCGTTGTACAACAGTTTTTTACTCAGATTAATAACCCCGTTTTAACCAATATTCAGGTATCTTGGCAAGGAAAGGGAGAAAACCCTGTTATTTATCCGACTTTAGCACCGGATTTATTTGCGGAACAACCCTTAGTGTTATTTGGCAAGAAACCCGATGGCAATTCTGGCGTTTTGGAGATTCAGGGGTCTGCTGCGGGTGGAACGTCCTATCAACAGCGTTTTAACTTGAATTTTGAATCTGGGGGAAATCCGGCGGTGGCTCAATTGTGGGGACGCTCTCGAATTAAGGCGTTGATGAATCAGATGGTGCAAGGGGATACCAAGGCGGGAGTGGAGGCGGTAACGGAAACGGCTCTCACTTATCAGTTATTATCTCAGTATACGGCGTTTGTGGCGGTGAGTGATGATGTGCGGGTCAATCCGAGTGAGGCTTCGGTGTCGGTGCAAGTCCCTGTGGAAATGCCGGAAGCGGTCAGTTATGAGGGAATGTATGGTGGCTATGGTTCCTTGGGTTCCTTGCTTCAGGCTCCATCGGCTCCATCGGCTCCAGCGACTCGTTCTATGTTCCGTCGAGGGATGGAAATGATGCGAGGCTTCAAGATGAATGACAGTTCTGCGCTTTCAGAGCCAACAGAGATGGATGCTTTTTTCGAGGAAGGCGTATTTTTAGAATTTGAACCTCCATCTCCTATTTTAACGTCTTTAGAGATAGTGAGCGCGACGGGATTAGATCAAGAAGCGATCGCTTTTTTAACTCAACATTTACAATCAATTAAAATTCCAACGGGAATTAACGGTAATTTGGTGTTTGAGTTAAAGATTAATAAAGGACGGGTTAAACAGGTGATTTTAGATGAAGAAAAGTCTACTATTCAGGACGCTAAAATCATTGAATTAATTCGGCGATCGCTCTTAACTTGGAAACCTGTTCAAACTAACCCGATAACTGTTGTTTTAACTTTGAAAATTGACTTTTAACTGTTGGTGCGTGCGCTGTCGCTTACGCACCCTACAACTGATAACTGATTACCAGGGACTTCCAATCATGGTAAATCCTGACCAATAATAGGGATGGGATAGGGTTGTAATATTGCTTCCTGCGAGATCAGAAGGAAGAGGAATTGTGTCAAAGGTGGTAATTAATTGATCATTTTCCAGGCGAGTTCTTTCTTGAATCATGTTAATTTGGGCATTTTGTAATGCGATCGCTTTAATGGGAGCTTGTCTTAAATCTTGATAAAATTCACTCATTAATCCTAACGTTCCTTGGTCGCTCACATACCATAAACTCGCTAAGGCTGATTTAACTCCCGCTTGCACCGCTAACCCGGCAAATCCTAATTCTGAACGCCGATCTCCTAATGCTGTTCGACAAGCACTTAAGGTTAATAATTCTACCGTTGGATTATCAAAATTTAAGCTGGGTAGTTCTGTAATGGGTAATTTTTCATTCCATAATTGAATATAAGAATTACTCGGAGATCCCGGTTTAAAATCAGCGTGGGTGGCTAAATGAATGACTTCAAAATCGGATAAACGACGTTGGGATTTTAAATTTTCGAGGGTGAATCGTTCGTTTAAAAATTCTTCACCGGGCCAAAGATTAATAATATTTTCTAATTCGATGGGAACCGCAGGTAAAGGGTTTTGTTGTTGAAATTGACTGGCTCCCATTGCTAAGACTTCGGCTTGACCAATGGCTTGATACCGAAAGTCAATTAAGCTGGTACTGGGAATTAAACTAATCGCATATTTTTCGACTAAAAATTGTTGACCATCCCATAATGCAGCGATGGGTAAACTGCGTAAACCAGGGTCAAGGGAAAAAAGAATCGTAGAAACCCCTAATTTTTGTAAATCATTTGCTATGGGTTGAATCATCCATTCATAGAGTTGTTGAGCAGATGCTTGATAACTCACAGTATTACGTTTTCGGGGGTTGGTAATTTCGGTTTGTAGGTCTCGAACAACGGGGAATAATTTTTCTCGTGTCGCTTCAGGAACACTATGGTGTAAAGGTTCACCGGAGGAGGGAACAACAATTATTTCTAATTGATTCTCACGGGAAACAATATATACAATCGCATAAACTTGTTGGGTTTTTAATTCAAGTTCTTTTAAAAATTGCTGAACTTCTAAACGGTTTAATAAATTGGATTGAACTCCTAAATGTTGTTGAAATTCTTGATTTCTTAACTGTTCTAAAAGTAGAATACTAGAGTCTAAATTATTCGATTGAAAAGCGACTTCTGTAGTTGATAACAGTTCTTGAGGAAAGGAAGAATTAGTGGGATTATTGATAAATTCAGGCGTAATTTTATCTTGTTTTTCTTCTGAGTTTGGAGGAATTGATATATTTTGTTGAATAATAACTCCGGTATTCCCCTGGGTGGGATTTTCATTGGGGGGAATATTCGGTGGTGCATCATCAGTTTGAATTGCAATATTTCCTAATGTAAATGAACCCTCAAAGCTTTGGGGTGGAAGAATGCTAAAATCACCCGTTGTAATGGCGGCGGCGGTTCCATTGACAGTTAAGTTACCTCCGATTTCAAAGGTAGCAACAGGGGGATTGAGTGGCCCGCCAGCGTGGCGAATGGTGATGGAACCGCTACCCAGACGGCCAGCAGTGGAGATACTGGCGGTTCCGGTTGGGGAAAATGGGGTGGGGAAGGAATTAGTAGCACGGAAGTAGCCTTGAGTTGATTCAACAAAAACGTTACCGCCACGACCATTGGCGGATTCAGCATTAATATATTCGACTTGTACATCGTTGATGGGGTCGAGGAAGACGTTACCCGCTTGGGTTTGGCCTTGGGTGTCAATTTGTCCGGCGGTTATGCTGGTTTCTGCATTGACAGTAACGTTACCTCCAGTCAAGCCTGATGTCAGTATATTCCCGGTTGTAACGGTTCCAGTGGGACTACTTAGGGAAATATCCCCACTCTGACCATTGGGGGATGAGCTATTCAGGCTATTAGTGGTAATATTTCCCTGGGGGGTATTTAGGGTAATATCCCCACCGTTAAGATTAGAAGATGAAGTATTGAGGGAATTAACCGTAATATTCCCGTTGCGACTGTTGAGTGTGATACCCTCAGCAACCGTAATATCACGGGTGTTAATGTCGTTAGTGGCTGTAATTACAACCGTATTATTACTGAGGGTATTGGCATTGAGGTTGACAATATTACTCGCGTTAATATTAAGTCCCCCTGACCCTACCGTAATAGGTGCATTTGCTTGAACGGTTCTGGCCGTAATCTCTAAACCGTTGAGGGGAGATTCGTTATTGAAAGTATCTAAATTAACATCATTATTTCCGGTATTAAGGGTTAAATTCCCTTGTCCGGTTAGGGTTGAGCCGAGAAAGTTAATCGCTCCGTTGCCAATACTGGTGTCTAATGTTACTGAATTACTCTCAATGTTTACGGTATTTACGGAAGAAAAATCAAGTCCACTGGCGGTGTAGATATCGCCAAACAGGTTAACGGCGTTTGCTTGTTGAAAAATTAATCCGCTTACGGGGTTATTATTATTACCAATAGTATTGAGAGAAATGGTTCCGCTTCCTGCATTTAGCGTTAGGGTTTGGGAACCTGTTATCGGACTATTATTAAATAGAATATCGCCATTATTTCCCGTCGTATTAATACTGATATTATTGGCGAGTTGGGTTCCTCCTGAAGCATTACTAAAATCAACAATATTATTAACAGTTAAATTGCCTTGTAAGGTGGTGAGTCCGGTCGTATTCACCTGTAAACTAGAGAGGGGGTTACTATCACCAACCGTTGAGAACGTAAGATTACCACTTCCAGCGTTAACAGTTAAATTACTATTACCATTAACAGGAAAATTAAAACTAATATTTCCACTGCTATTTGTACCGAATGAAGTTAGGGTAATATTAGGGGATGCAAGTTGAACGGGACTATTATATTGTTGTTGACTTCCAGCACCATTACTCGCAGAGGTATTGATATCATTATTTAAAATAATCGGATTATTTTGAGTATTGATATTCAGGGTTCCGGCTTGACCGTTATTGGTACTGGTATTAACGCCGCCTAAGTTGAGAGTTCCTGGGGTATTAATAGTAATAGCACCGCCATTATTTTCGGAACTGGTATTCAGCGTTCCGGGGTTTGTTGTAATATTGCCATTAGAACTATTTAGGGTAATAGGTTGACCGTTAGTGGTGATATTTCCCGTTACAATATTATTCGTTGCGGTAATTTCAACTTCACTGCTATTTGTGGTTGTAATATCTTGGGGAAGGGTGACAGCATCACTGGAATTAATGATAAAATCTCCGGTATTAACGGTAATGGGAGAGGTGCTATTAACGCTTCCCGCAGTAATATCTAATCCGCCAACGGTTACGCTATTATTAAATTGGATATTTGCGGTTCCCGCTTGTAGGGTTAACCCGTTATTATCAGCAGGAATACTGTTAACCGTATTGTTAAAGGTAATATTACCACTTCCCGATGTTCCCGAAGTGTTGATATTAACAGGTTGATTGATTTCAACGGGGTTATTAAAGGTTAAATTACTCCCGTTTCCGTTATTTCCAGAATTATTAATATCTCCGGTTAACGCAATAGTTTCACCGCTAACGCTTAGGGTTCCCGCTTGGTTGGTTTGGGTACTGGTATTAATTTCACCGAGAGAGACGCTTGCGGTTGTTGTAATATTAACATCACCGCCATTACTATTATTTGAACTGCTATTTAAGGTTCCTGAACTGCTATCAATATTTCCGGTATTACTATTGAGGTTAATTTCTTGACCTTGGGTTGTTAAGTCGGCTGTGGTGATATTATTTTCAGCATTAATATTAATCGTTCCGGTATTGGTAGCGGTGATAGGTTCAGTTAAATTAACAGTTCCACTACTATTAAGATTAACGCCTCCTGCTTCAACAGTAATATTAGCGTTACTATTAATATCTCCACTGTTAACCTCTAAGCTATTTAGGGTATTCGTTCCTCCAATAGTTTCATTAACGCTAACCGTTCCCGTCCCGGCTTGAAGGGTTAAATTAGAATTTCCTGGCGTATTACTATCAACGGTATTATTAAAGGTAACATCTCCACTTTTTGCGGTTCCTGATGTGGTTAAAGTTACGGTATCCGCATCTAAAATAACCGGAGAATTAAAGGTAATATTATTACCCGAACCGATAGTCGCAGAGGTATCAATATTATTGGTTAACGTGATACTATTTCCGGCGAGAGTTAGAGTTCCGGCTTGAGAAGTTCCTAAATTAGATTCAGTTCGGGTATTAATTGCACCAACGCTTAAATTTTGAGCCGCATTCAGGTTAATTTCTCCTCCATCTTCGGTTGTGGAACTACTATTGAGGATACCCGCAGTTGTATTAATATTTCCCGTATTACTGGTGAGCGCAATTCGTTCTCCATTGCTAATAATATCCGTTGTCGTAATGTCTCCCTCGGCGACAACATCAACGGGACTATTATTATTTGTTGTCACCGTATCGTTAAAGGTAACATCTTCCGTTGCGGTAATATTAATTGCGCCATTATCAACGGTAACAGTAGACTGAGTAACAACATTTCCGCTATTTATGGTTAAAGTTTGTAGAGGAACGCTATCGCCGACCGCTTGATTAAAATTAACATCTCCCTCTCCCGTTTGTAGAGTTAAACTATTACTCCCAGAATTATTATCACGACCTCCATTTACGGTTCCATTAAAGGTAACATTACCACTCCTATTATTTCCCGTTGTTGTTATCGTTACGTTATCTTGAGGAAGGATAACATTGGTATTAAAATTCACTTCACTTCCCTGACCTTCACTCGCAGAAGTATTAATATCCCCCGTTAAACTAATGCTATTATTTCCCGATGTAATATCCAGGGTTCCTGCTTGACTATTAGTAGAACTAGAGGCGGTACTGGTATTAATTTCTCCTAAAATAACTGTCCCCGATGCGTTAATAATTTGGTTTCCCCCATTATCATTTGTAGACTGACTTTCTAAAATCCCATTTTGAGTATTAATATCACCGTTACTACTGGTTAACGTTATGGTTTCACCCTCAGTAATAATATCCTGAGTTGTAATATTTCCCGTCGCTAAAATATTGACAATACCGCCATCAGTCGCTAAAATATCCGCTAAGTTTACCTCTCCACTGGCATTAATAGTTAACCCAGAAGTCGTAATATTAATTGGTGCAATACTATTAATATTACCTCCCGTAACTGTTAAACCATTGAGGGGGGTAATATTCCCGACACTATCATTAAAACTAACTGTTCCCGTTCCTGCTTGTAGAATTAAACTATTACTTCCCGATAGGGTTCCATTAACAGTATTATTAAAAATAATATCCCCACTACTTGTACTCCCTGCGGTGTTAAATGTAGTAGTTGGTTGGGTGAGTTGCACAGGTGCAGAAATCGTAATATTATTTCCCTGACCTGTGGTTGCGGAAGCATTAATATTATTAGTGATAGTAACTGTATTATTAGCAGAAGTCAGGGTAACACTTCCCGCTTGGGTATTACCAGAATTCGCGGTTGTACTGGAATTAATACTCGCAATGTTAATATTACCCGCCGCATCAATAGTAACAATTCCGCCATCCCCAACAGCCGAACTACTATCGAGGGTTCCAAAACTACTATTAACACTTCCTTCGCTACTTTGGAGATTAATTTCACCGCCTGAATTTGTTAAGGAACTGATGAATAAATTCTGATTTCCAGATATTGTAATCCTTCCTGAACCTGTCGTTGTAATTGGGGTATTTTCTCCGATGATAACACTGGTTGTATTCTCACCATTATTGACACCATCGATTAAAATTGACCCCGTATTGGTTTGAATTTGACTACCCTGAAAAATTCCTATCCCTTCACTATCGGGAACCGCAGCACTGCGACCTTGTAAATTAATATCCCCACTGCTTAAACTATTAATTTGTGCGGTATTAATTAAAAGGATGCCATTACTATCTCCCCCAGTACCATTCCCAGTTCCACTTAAATTAATTGTCCCTGTTCCTGATGATTTAAGTAAACTATTCCCTAATAAAATCCCCTGTCCATTAAAATCTGCTGTACTAACTCCCGTTAAATTCAGATTTCCATTTAAGACCTCAATAATAGGGCCATCTAAAATAAAAATACCCTGACTATTGGTAGTTTGACTACTACTTCCCACTAAATTAATATTTTCGGTTGCTGTAATGTTGGCGCTTCCAAACAAGGAAATTCCATGACTACCACTCCCTGTGGCATTACTCAGTCCATCTAAACTAATATTTCCAATTCCAGTAGCAACAATTTCACCTCCATCCCCAATAAAAATCCCCGGACTTGTATTTGCACCCCGTCCTAAACCCTGAATTAAAATATCTCCATCCAGAGTTTGTATTTGTCCATTAGCAATATAAATTCCCTCGCTATTATTACCGTCCCCACTCACGCCGGATAGATTAATTCTTCCAGTTCCCGCCGAAAAAATAAGTCCGTTATTCAAGATAGAAATCCCATCATTATTATCCCCTGTGGCGTTATTATTGCCGCGCAAATCAATAATTCCGGTTCCCGTTGAAGCAATATTACTCTCACTGACATAAATTCCCACACTCCCATCACTTCCGGCGGGAGTTCCTGTCAGTTGAATTGTGCCATCAACGGTTAAAATACTGCTTTGGTTCAAGTTTACCCCAAAACTATTTAAGCCATTTTCACTACTTCCTATTAAGCTAATATTTCCCGTTGTGCTTTGTAAGGTAGAATTATTATTGAGTAAAATCCCAATATTACTGGTTTGACTGCCTTGACTATTCCCAATAATATTAATATTGCCTGCGTCTGAATTAATGGTAGATTGTTCTAACCAAACTCCCATATTGGTATCGGTTTGTGTGCCAGAAGTTCCCGTTAAGGTAACATCACCATTCGCAGAATTCAAGCTACTATTGGTTAATAAAATACCATGATTAAAGGGTAAGTTATCAACCGCAATTCCATCAAGGGTAATATTGCCCCCCAGGGTATTAAGTTGACTATTATCGAATAATACCCCAGACCGAAAAGTAGTATTTCCTCGACCTGTGGCGGTGAAATCTCCGCCGTTTGTATCAATTATAGCGTTACGAACGAAAACAGAACCATTATTATTATTATCAAAATCCGCATTAAAATTAAGGCTTAATTGATCAACATCACCGGGGTTACTATCACTAATTGTTTGTCCATCTAAAATAATATTTCCTGCCGCATTTAATGTTAAGATTCGGTCATCTCCAATCCCATCAAAATCTAAGGAAGTCTGAAACGTAATATTCCCATCTTGGGAATTGTTTTCCACATCTCCCGTTTCTACAATCACATTTCCTTCTGTTAAGGCAGACTTTAAGAGAAATACACTTAACCGAGCATTATCATCAGTGGTATTAAATAATAATTCACCCGTTGCTAAAGAATTTTCATTCAGGTTTGTATTTCCCCCGGTATCATCGACAATATCAATATTATTCGGGTCAAGTAACCAGGTTCCTCCTAACCCAGAAGGCGCTGCAATATCAGGAGCCGTGTTAATCTCTAAAATACCGCGACTACTGGTTTCAACAAATCCGCCATTTCCGTTTTGTATTCCCCCCCGAACTTGAATTAAACCATAAACTTGAGTTAACTCCTCAGACCAAACAATAACTCGACCGCCATTTCCGGTTTCTAAAGCATTCGCATTAACAAAAGAATCGGAACTAATAAAGGTTTTTTCAGATGTGGGAAAATCCCCTAATCCTTTATAGTCTCCCCCAATTAAAATTGTACCTCCTCCGGTTAACCCCGATGCGTCTAAAATACTATTAATGAGTCCTATTTTTTCTCCAGCTAACTGAAGGGTTCCCCCGGTTTGGGTGGGAGAACTAACATTAATTGCTCCTGATAAAATCGTGGTTCCCGGTTCAGTGGGAATTGCAACCCCTGATGCGGTTAAAATTACCTGTCCTTGTTCATTAACTTTTACTTGATTAGCATTTCCTAAGTTTCCTCCTGTTAATAATTCGGGTAAGGATAGGGGAGTAAAAGGGGAGGGAGTTTGAGGAATATCTGAGGTTAATTCTAAATTTAATAAATGTCCGTCTTGGGAAATTCTAACTAAATTTTCTCCCGTTACCGCAGCAATGGTAATGTTTCCTCCGGGTGCGGATACTGTTCCTGTATTTAAGACAGTTCCTGCTAATAAAGTAATATTTTCTCCGGGGGAAACCGTGAGATTTCCTAAATTAACTAAACTCCCTGGATTTTCTGAATTAAAGACAAAATCCCTAGGAGTTCCCACTAAAGTTTGCCATTGATTTTCTCCGATAGCTTGGAACCAATTCTGATTCCCAAAACCAATCGAGCTTGCTGTTGTCGCGGTAAAAGAGGCGGGAATATTTAAACTAGCATTTTCCCCAAAGACAATTCCCGCCGGATTGATTAAAAATAGGTTAGAATTGCCGCCAGTAACTTGAATTAACCCATTAATAAAAGAAGCCTCTCCCCCAGTGACTCGTCCTAATATATTTTGAATTTTGGGATTTGAAATAAAATTGAGAATTTCCCCTTGAGACAGTCCCAATTTTTCAAAACTATGAAATAAATTCGCACCGTCTCCCGATAAACGGCCGCCATTAATGTTAAACTGATTTCCTTGAGGCGTAACTTGGGTTCGGTGTCCATCCTGCGCCGGAATAATCGTTTGTGCAGTTATCGAAGCAGGAAATAGGCAAATTAAGAGGGTTGTCGGAAAGATTATCCGGGTAGTGAACAGAACCGGAATTCGCTGGAATAGTTGCAAGTTGGGGACGCTCGTTTGTTTCCGATTCATATCTTAGCCAATCCAGAGAAACCTGGATATATCCTATTCTAATTCTGAGTGAGTGGCAACTATTAATCTTTGTCAACAATCGTGAATTTTTATAAAATTAGGAGATTTTCCTGTAAACTAAAATTATGAACTCAATCCCTTCTCATTGTCAATGGATCAACAACAACAGCAAGTAACTTTAAACGAGTCTGTCGCTACAACAGATTTAACAACTTTGCGACATTGGCTACTAGATTTATTTTGTCAGTTAGCCTATAAAGAAGGAGATTTTGTCCTATCTTCCGGTCAACAGAGTTCCTACTATATTAATGGTAAACAAGTCACCCTTCACCCTCAAGGCGCTTTAGCCATTGGCCGTTTATTATTAGCAATGTTACCCGAAAATACCCAAGCCGTCGCCGGATTAACCCTCGGTGCTGACCCAATGGTATCAGCCGTGAGTGTGGTTTCAGCCTATCAAAATCGGCCCGTTTTTGCCTTAATTATTCGCAAGGAAGCCAAAGGACACGGAACTCAAGCTTATATTGAGGGGCCAACCTTACCCGCAGGCGCCCCAGTAGTGGTTTTAGAAGATGTGGTCACGACGGGACAGTCGGCGATGAAAGCGGTTAAACGCCTACAGGATGCGGGTTATCAGGTGAATCAAATTATTGCTTTAGTAGACCGACAACAGGGAGGCGGCGAACTCTACGCGGCGGAAGGGTTAGAATTTAGTCGCTTATTCACGATAGATGACTTAAAAGCCCATAACGCTAGTATCAACTGTGCAAAAATGTGATATCCTCCTGATATTTTCAATTTTGCGATATACCATCCCTTCCCAAAAAATTATCGATGAACAGCAAACATTTAATCGGGCCTGGATTTGCGCTGCTGTTAGGTACAGTCTTCCTGGGGGCTGCGGTTGCTAAGGAACTGACCGCAGACGAGAAAACAGTGGTTTGTAAACTCAAAGAAGTGGTTAAGGAGGCGGGAAGAGACGGTTATGAATTGGCATTTTGGCCAGTTGTCCGTAAGGGGCCTCCAAAAGCAAATGCGCCTTTAACGATGCGGCTTGATCCTTCTGTAGAATATTTATTTGTGGGCTATTGTGACGAAAATTGTACCGACGTGAATTTGAGTATTAAAACCCTCGGTGGACAAGTTTTACAGTCGGAGAAAGATACATTATCGGTAATGACCTTTAAACCGCCTGAATTCAAGGATTATGAACTCAATCTCAATATGGCCAGTTGTAGCACTAAAGATGGGTGTGTTTATGGAATTGGAATTTTAGCCCCTAAAGGCGTTAAAGTTCCCCATGCTCCCGTATTACCCAAAGAAATCGCTCAATTTGAGTTTTGTAAATGATTTGTTGTCGGTTGTCTGTTAACAGCTAACCGTCAACCGTCAACATTTCCCCTTCCTCCCTAGTTAGTTTTTAAGTAACGGTTACTAATGAAGGGTGCAGAATTTTTCCACACAGCGAACAAACATTTCTACACCCATTCCTAAAACCGTTTCATCAAAATCAAAACGAGGATGATGATGGGGAAAAGCCAAATTTTTATCGGGATTTGATGACCCCAAAAAGAAATAACAACCGGGAACTTCTTGGAGAAAATAGGAGATATCTTCGGCTGCCATAGTTTGACATTCGGGAACAATTCCCGCCGGAGTTTCTACCACCGTTTCCGCGATGCTCTGCACCAAATCCGCTATCCGTTTGTCATTAATCACCGGAGGATATAAAGGCGCGTAATTGAGTTCATAACTGGCTCCATGAATTTGACAAACACCCGCAATAATTTGTTCAACTCGTGTTCCAAAAAACCCTTGATAGCTCGGGTTAAAATATCGAACCGTTCCCAACATTTTAGCACTATCAGCAATCACATTATCGGTTTTTCCTCCATGCAGGGAACCCACACTCACAACGGCCGCCTCTAACGGATTAACATTCCGAGAAACAATCGTTTGTAAGGCTAAAACAACATGGGAAGCAACAAGAATAGAATCAATGGTTTGATGGGGAATTGCACCATGTCCGCCTTTTCCATAAATCGTACATTGAAATTTTTCCACCGCCGCCATTAACGCCCCGCTACGGACTCCAATAGTTCCCAAAGGTAAATTATTCCACAGGTGTAAACCAATTAAAGCATCTACATCTGGGTTCTTTAAAACCCCCGCCTCAATCATCGGTTTAGCCCCTCCTGGCCCCTCTTCGGCGGGTTGAAAAATAATTTTAACTACGCCTTGAAAACGATGGCGATGATGGGCTAAATAATAAGCTGTTCCTAATGCGATCGCTGTGTGACCATCATGACCGCAGGCGTGCATAATCCCTGGATGTTGAGATTGATAAGAAACATCATTTTCTTCTTGAATGGGTAAAGCATCTAAATCCGCACGAATAGCTAAAACCGGCCCTGGTTTTCCACTATCAATAGTCGCAACAATTCCCGTTTTAGCAATTCCAGTTTGATGATCAATTCCCCATTTTTTCAGGTGTTGAGAGACAAATTCTGCCGTCAAGATTTCAGTAAATCCCAGTTCAGGATACTGATGTAAACGGCGTCGCCATTCCACTAACTGGGGTTGCAAATTACGAATATCGAGTCGCAGTTGCGATATATGAACTGAATTTAAGCCCGGAAGTGTAGAAACCATTGGTATGCAGAAAAGCTAAAAACTATATTAAGAAGTAAAATTAATTATAACATTTATGAACAAGCTATTTCTGATTCCTTTGTTACAGCCTATGTAGAACAGGCAAGATGCCTGTTCAGTAGGTGTTGGGTTTATTAATAAATTGTTTGAATTAAGAAAAAATTATTTCTAGGTTTAAATTGGAAGCCATTTGAGTCAATTTTTCCCGATCCGTCGGAGTGTCAAGATGAGGCAAAATTCCTAAAATGGGAATTTGGGTTAAAGACTCGATCAGATGAATAGGAGTCCAATGTTCGATATCTGCTTCTGAACAAGGTTCGACACAATTTAAGATTAACCCTTGTAGAAATACTCCCATTTGTCGAGCTAAGGCTACATTAGCAACGGCTTGAGCGATCGCCCCTAAACGTACAGGAACGACTAAAATTGTCGGTAAATGCCAATCTCTGGCTAAATCAGCCACCGTTAATTCGGCCGTAACCGGAGAACCTAACCCTCCCAACCCTTCAACTAATACAAAATCCCGACTTTGTTGTAACTGGCAAAATTGCGACCAAACTAATTTTAAATCGATGGTTTTTCCTTCCAATTCCGCAGCAATTGGAGGAGCCAGAGGAGCTTCAAAATGTATAGGATTAATCTCTTGCAGAGATTGATTTAAAGCAAAATATTCGCTATAAAATTCTCGATCCCCAATTCCCGTTTGTATCGGTTTAAATACTCCTAAACTCCGCGATAAATAATAGGTTTGCCAATAGGAAATTAACGCGCTGGTTAATACGGTTTTCCCAACATTCGTATCCGTTCCCGCAATCAATAAATTCTTTTTCACAATTCAACCAATTTAACCTTTATTAATTTATAGCAGGGAATAGGGAACAGGGAACAGGGAACAGGGAAGTAGGGGCTTGTGTCCCTCCTCCATCGGTGTCAACTTAGGCCGAAAAACCAAAAGTTCGTTGATTTTTTTAAGCGTCCTAGATCCCCCCTAACCCCCCTTGAAAAGGGGGGAACAGGAGATCAAAGTCCCCCTTTTTAAGGCAGGGCTGTTTCATTCTACAAAATTGGGGAGACAAATTGAGTCCCCAATTTTCTAAATTAAAACCCNTAATCTGGGCTATAATTCAGAGGTTTTCGGCTTAAGTTGACACGGATGGGTCTCCTCGCCCGTCAACCGTCAACAGTCAACGGTTTTATTCCAACTGAGGGGCAGTAATGGGTTGAGATTCAGGTGCTGGGATGGGACTGGGTTCAGGCGTCGGTTCAGGCGTCGGTTCAGGAGTAGGACTAGGTTCTAATGGGGGTGCTGGGGAAGGTTCAGGAGCAGGTTCAGGAGCAGGTTCAGGCGTCGGTTCAGGCGTCGGTTCAGGAGTCGGTTGGGGTGTGGGTTTTGGGGTAGGAACAGGAGCAGGAGCAGGTTCAGGTTCAGGTTCAGGTTCAGGTGCAAAGGTGGGTTGGGGTGTGGGTTCGGGTTCAGGAATCGGGGCGGGTTCGGGTTCGGGTTCAACTTCAGGCGGCACAATCGGGGAAAGGGTATTAATTAACGTCAGGTCTAACTTATAGTTACTTTCTGGTAGCCCAGGAATCGTATTCAGAATCACCGTATAGTCTCCACTAGAGGGCAGAGTTCCTTGCCATAAAGAGACCGCTTCTCCCTGATTAATCGGTTGTTGATCCGGGCCAAGCAACGTGAACAACACTCCATCCCCACTCACAGACGCATAAAACTGTTGTCCAGCTTCGGCGGGAACGACATAGTTAGCGGCTTGATTCGCTTTCAGATTTCCTTCAATTACCGTCGGTTCACCCTCGACTAAACTCAGACGTCGGGTAGTGGGTGTTGGCTCAGTTGGAGAAGGTGTCGGGACTTGATTCGGTGAGGTAGTCGGCGGTATAACGTTCGGTAAGGGCAAAGACGGTAAAGGACTTGACGGATTAGCGAGGGGCGGATTCACCTCCGAGGGGGTATCTTGGGAGTTGCGATCGGCAACTTTGAGAAATCCTTTTACTAACGCCCAAGAGCCCCAAGCTGCTAAACAGGCCACCAAAACACCCGCCACAATCACCGTTGCGGGTTTATCCCAGAGGGATTGAGATCCCGACCAAATCGGATCGGGAGTAGGAGTTGAGAACGGGTTGGGGGTAGGAGGTGGAACAACAGGACTATTATTATTCTGGGCTTGCTGTTGACCGGATTGAGTAATTAACGGTCGTCCGACAGCTAGGGTCGGGAGTTGAGAAAAATTCGGGTCTGGGGGTTGGGGTGTGGGTGAGGGAACTGGTATGGGTAGAGTTTGAGTGGGGGGAAAATTCAAGGGCTGATTCAGGGTTTGTAGCGCTTGCTCAACCTCTGGGGCCGATTGATAGCGATCGCTCGGTTGCCGACTCAACATTCGATTTAGAATTTGAGCGAAATTCGGACTCACCTTAACATAAGGTTGCCAATTCCAAGATAAAGCCGTTTGATCGAGTAAATATTGCGGTTCTTGACCCGTTAATAAAACAATTACCGTCACCGCTAAAGCATATAAATCACTACTGGGAAAAGCTTGTCCCGTTTGAATTTGTTCAAAAGGAGCATAGCCTAATTTTCCCACGCGAGTTGCTGGAGGTAAGGTTAAATCAGGGGTATTGATGCGAGTTGCTAATTCAATCACCACCCCAAAATCGATTAAAATAGGCAATTGATCTTGATGACGTAAAATAATATTATCAGGAGAAATATCTCGATGAATAATGCCTACACTATGAATATGGGCTAAAACAGGCAACATTTGCCGTAAAAATAGCACCATTTCTGCTTCTGTAAACGTTTTAGGAAGACCAGCAGCCCCATTTTTTCGTTCCATTAATAGGGCATGATAGGTTTTACCTTCCACATAATCTTGGACTAAAAATAACCGTTGATTTTCTTCAAAAACTGCCCCAAATTGGGGAATTTGAGCATGATGAATTTGGTAGAGAATTTGCGCTTCCCGGCGAAATAATTCTTGAGATTTTTGTAGTGCATAAGTTCCGGCTTGGACGGGAATAAATTCTTTTAAGGCGCAGCGCTCGTTAAATCGTCCTTGATCTTCGGCTAAATAAGTCCGACCAAATCCCCCCTGACCTAAAACGCTGATCAAGCGGTAGCGGTTTTGCAGAATTGTCCCAACGGGAATAGCAGTTTGCGTCATGCGTCTAGGAGATGAGTAATCGAAAAACCCGGATGAAAATTTAACCTTTGTATTATAAGGCTTAGGCACAATTAAGCTAATTTAATCAGAATGAACTACAGAAGCAAAGATGTTGATTCCGCAATTTAGATTCATTAGATTTAATCAGATTATTATCCTTAATCTGGTGGTTAGCTGTTAACCGTCAACCGTCAACCGTCAACAGCCAACCGTCAACACTCAACCTAATTTAGCTTTAACAAGTTCCTGAACCTTTTTACCGTCTGTTTGACCTTTTAAGCGTTGCATGGCCAGCCCCATAACTTTCCCCATATCTTTAGCAGAAGTTGCACCCATCTCGACAATAACTTGATCAATAATGGTACTCACTTCTTCATCGGTCAGTTGTTTGGGAAGATATTCTTCAATGATGGCGAGTTCAGCTTTTTCTTTGTCCGCTAAATCCTCCCGTCCAGCTTTCTGATATTGTTCAATGGAGTCTCGGCGTTGTTTAGCCGATTGAATTAACACTTCTAATTCTTGAGCTTCGGTGAGGGAATCTTTTCCGTCTCCCCCAGCACTGGTTTCTTTCTCTAGCAGCACTTTCTTAATGCTGCGAACGGTTTCTAGCCGCAGCTTGTCCTTAGACTTCATGGCGACTTTGATATCTTCACTAACTCGATCTTTGAGACTCATGGCTTTTAACCTGACTTGCATCTGCTCTCCAAATCATAACAGACAGACCTTTAGACCAAAATACAGTTTCTTCTTGTTCTATTTGCTGAACTGTTTTAACATAAATTTCAGTATTTTCCCTGTTTTAATTTCAGCAATTTTTCTCCACAATTAATATAGAGGACGTTCGTGATCAGAATTTCAAGCAGCAGTGCTTGAACTTATCGAAAAACGACGTTTTCCCTTGGCGTCTGACTGTTGTGCGTTTGTACATCGAGCAATAGAATTCAATCCGCCAAGGCTGTTCCGAATTCCAGTCTTTTCTGGAATGATAAGATTGCCATGAATGAACTGTGAGGGTTCGCTGTGATCCGTTCTGCTATATTACCCCTTCCGTACTCTGAGCCATTGGTTGCTGATCATAGTCGGTTACGACTGTTTTCAGGATCTGCCAATACTCCCCTATCGCTGGAAGTAAGCCGTTATTTAGGCATTGACTTAGGGCCAATGGTTCGCAAGCGATTCGCCGATGGAGAAATTTACATCCAGATTCAAGAGTCAATTCGAGGCTGTGATGTCTATCTGATTCAACCGTCCTGCTATCCGGTCAATGACAACTTAATGGAGTTATTGATCATGATCGATGCTTGTAGACGGGCTTCTGCGCGTCAAATTACGGCCGTTATTCCCTATTATGGATACGCCAGAGCCGATCGCAAAACCGCAGGTCGTGAGTCGATCACTGCCAAATTAGTGGCTAACTTGATTACTGAAGCGGGTGCTAGTCGGATTCTCGCAATGGATTTACACTCGGCTCAGATTCAAGGATATTTTGATATTCCCTTTGATCATGTTTATGGTTCTCCGGTAATTTTAGATTACCTGATCAGCAAACAGTTATCCGATCTGGTTGTTGTTTCCCCAGATGTCGGTGGAGTCGCCCGTGCGAGGGCTTTTGCCAAGAAACTCAATGATGCTCCTTTAGCAATTATTGATAAACGTCGTCAAGCCCATAATGTGGCAGAAGTGCTGAATGTGATTGGCGATGTTAAAGGGAAAACTGCCGTTTTAGTCGATGACATGATTGATACGGCGGGGACGATTTCTGAAGGCGCTCGTTTACTGCGTCGAGAAGGTGCCCGTCAAGTCTACGCCTGCGCCACCCATGCGGTCTTCTCTCCTCCTGCAATTGAACGTTTATCCAGTGGGGTGTTTGAAGAAGTGATCGTCACCAATACGATTCCGATCAGCCCGGAGAAACAGTTTGAGCAGTTAACTGTTCTATCTGTTGCTAATTTACTCGGTGAAACGATTTGGCGCATACATGAAGATAGCTCTGTGAGCAGTATGTTCCGGTAATCAAGTATCCGCATCATCAGTTATCAGTCAGTAGAGACGTTGCATGCAACGTCTCTACACAGTCAACGGTCAACAATCAACGGATTATTGTTATTAACAGCCATGATAAATTTGGGCTTGACTTAATCCGAAATCCCGGAGATAATGGAGCCAACGTTTAGCAATATCGGCGTTAAAAAACGGCCCTACAGCTACTTTGGGTTCAAATAAACTATCGCGTTGATAAACGCCTGTTTCGGGTACACCTAATAAAATCACTTGTTCGGCAATTTTTGGTAAATCTTCTCGTTTCCCAGGAATCACAACAAAATAAGCCGCGTTCGTTTTCCCTCCATAAACCCCATATTTTTGTTGTGCTTGTTCTAATGAGGCTTCTGTTTCTGAACTCCAACGACCATTAACTGCACCCGGATCATAACCCATTGCTTGCAGTCGCCGTTGTAACTCTAATACAATTAATTTACTATAGTGTTGTCGTCCGAATAAGGGCTTATCCATCTATTGATATTTTAAGTGGATTGAGCGATCGCAGATTCCCTTCCTGATTGTAGCGGTTTATCAGGAGAATGGTTAGAAAAACAGACTAAGTAAATGAGCTTAATCTTTCTTTTTATAGATTTTCTTCCTGTTTAAATAATAAACAAAAAAACCTTATTCCTCTGTTATCAAAATCCCAGTTAGATTAATTATGTTATATATCATTTAACCTTTTATATTTAAAATCAATAATTTGATCGGCTGAGGGCTCACTGCTGTTATTGGGCCATCTGAATTCATAAAATTTAATTCTGGGGCTTCTAACTAGAAGAAAAATCAAAGATAGAGTAGCATAATAGCCAGATTCTCAGTTTTCATCAGAAAAACCATAGAGGGTAGTTCAATTATCAGTCATAACAGGACAATTTATTTATGGACTCTTTCTTTTCAGATAATTTATCCGCCTCCAGCACAATTCCTTTTCTGAATGTAGAAACGCCATTGGACTCCATCAGGGAAGGCCGCCAAAACCCGGCTCCGGTGACAGTGGCTTCTGGACAAAACCTCAACGGTATTAACTTCGGAAATACCCAATTCGGTTCCATCAGTGGAATTAAGTTTAATGACCTTAATCAAGATAGCCTGCTCACGGCTGGAGAACCTAGTTTAGCCGGATGGACTATCTTTATTGATACCAACAATAATGGCACCTTAGAAGCCACAGAACCCACCACTGTCACCAATGCGACTGGCGCCTATGCCTTCACGAACTTAGCTCCGGCTAGTTATACCGTTCGAGAAGTACAGCAAGCCGGATGGGTACAAACCACTGCTAACCCTGGCCCGGTGAACGTGACTGGGGGTGTAGATATCACCGGAATTAACTTCGGGAATAGCCAATCGGGTACGATCACCGGAATTAAATTCAACGATAATAATGGTAACGCCTTGTTTGATGCTGGGGAAACGCCGTTACAGGGATGGACAATTTTTGCTGATGGCAACAATAATGGCGTTCTCGATACCGGAGAAGGCTCCCTAGTCACAGGCGCGGATGGTCGTTACACCTTCGCTAATGTTCCGCCAGGGAATTATACCCTACGGGAAGTTCAGCAACCCGGATGGACACAAACAACCCCGAACCCTGGCCCAATTGGGGTGAGTGGGGGTACAAATGCGATTATCAACTTTGGCAACCGTCAGTTTGGTTCGATTAGTGGGGTCAAATTTAATGATCTCAATAGTAATGCCACCTTGGATACTGGGGAACCTAGTTTAGCCGGATGGACAATTTTTATTGATGCCAATAATAATGGCACCTTAGAAGCCACAGAACCCACTACTGTAACCAATGCTACTGGGGCCTATGCCTTCACGAACTTAGAGCCTGCTAGTTATACCGTTCGAGAAGTGCAACAAGCCGGATGGGTACAAACGACCCCAAACCCTGGTGCTGTGAACGTAACCGGGGGTACGGACATCACTGGAATTAACTTTGGTAATAACCAATTTGGTACGATCACAGGTTTAAAGTTCAGTGACACCAACACCAATGCCTTGTTTGATGCCGGAGAAACCCCGTTACAGGGGTGGACGATTTTTATTGATGCCAACGGTAATGGTACGCTTGAAGCCACAGAAGCTAGTGCTGTTACAGGCGCGGATGGTCGCTACACCTTTGCCAGCGTTCCTCCAGGGAATTATACCCTGCTGGAAGTTCAGCAACCCGGATGGACACAGACGACCCCTAACCCTGGCTCCGTTGGCATCAGTGGTGGCACGAATGCGATCGTCAACTTTGGCAACCGTCAATTCGGTTCTATCAGTGGCATAAAGTTTAATGATACAAACGCCAATAGTTTGTTTGATGCGGGTGAAACCCCTTTGCAAGGGTGGACAATTTATATTGATTCCAATGTTAACGGCGTTCTTGACCCCACAGAACCTACAACCGTAACCGGAACTGATGGCAGTTACGTTTTTACTAACGTTCCGCCGGGGAATTATGTATTGCGGGAAGTTCAACAAGCTGGATGGACACAAACAGTTCCCCCAGTACAAGCTTAATTAGTAATCAGTGTAGAGACGTTGTATGCAACGTCTCTACACTAATATTATTTATAACTTAAAATACTGTTCCATCACTATCTAACTTTAGAGGTGGAGAACTATCAAAACGGCGTTGTTTAGCAATTTCTCGTCCGGCGTTCCAGGTTCCGCCTTGTAATATTTTAACTAGAGGAAATTCTAGGGGAGTAAGATTTAATTTTTGGCGAATAATTTCAGCCATTTGATCGAGTATAATAATAGTTAGCGATCGCCATTCTATTATAACACTAGAATCAGGTTTATGCAATTTTTCAGATAAACTGGGATCTTTTAATTCTAATAATCCTAAATCTAAGCATAATCCCCCATTGCGATATTCTGCTAATCCCGTTAACTGTTCTAAATCAATAATTTTTAATCCTAAATCCTGTAAAGGTTCCAGTAAAGAATAAGTTAACCATTGAGAGAGTTTATGGAAGGGAACAAAGGGATATTGTGAATCTAATGCTTCTAATCCTGGATAATACCAAACATCCCCTAAATTAACGTGATTCAGGGTTAATCGTCCTGGCCAAATTTCTCCTAATCCTTCTAAAATAGTCGTTAAAACCGTAACAGCACTGAGTTGATTGTCTGGGGTTTGGGTTAAGAAATAATCGGCTAATTTTCCGGGTCTAGGGTTGTTTTCTCCAAATAAATGAGGGTAATTATATAACGTTTCACCTAATTTTTGTAAGAGTTCTAATCTGCCTTTAATTCCGGTTAAGGGATTATTTTGATTAACTTGAAATCCCGTAGCTAATTGAGATTCTGTTAAATGAATTAATCCAACTGCATCCGCTTGAAAAGGAGATTCAGGATCACTCGAAAACATCCCCTGACAGAACATTTGATAACTCGCAACTGCTAACCCTTCAGAACGTTGCCAAATTAACCCAGTTTCCGGTTCTTGATAGTACCATTTTTCTCCTGCACCTGCATCCAATAATACACTAATAATGGCTAAATCAAGTTTAGCTTGGGTTTGTTTTATGACGGATAAAGAATTTAACTGTTTTTGTAAGGTTTGAATTCGAGGAATATTCCCAACTTCAAAATGTCGCCATCGGGAATGGAAAGGAACATTCAGGTCAGGATAGTTTTTAATAATATTATCTACAACAAAATTAGCTACAAATTCTAATTTTTCTGGGTGATAACGAAAATGTTGTAATTGATCAGATAAAGCTAAATTAAAAATAAAATTACAGCGTTCTCGAATTGTATGAGGAGAACGAAAATAAGCGATCGCATTTTGAGAGGTTTCTGAATTGTTCATAGTTAAATCAATGGTTTTGTCCGTAGGGGCGGGTTCTTTCAGGAGTTATAATATTTACAGATAACCTTGATAAACCCGCCCTCTTTATTGTCTTTATTGTCAGTTTAGGTTAGACACAGAAACCGAGTTTTTCGTAGGGGTGGGTTCTCTCAGGAGTTAAGCAGTAAAACCAAATAAATTGTATACTGATAATGGCGAGATTCTTCATTCCGCTATAGCGGAATGAAGAATGACAGTATTCCGCTATAGCGGAATGAAGAATGACAGTGGCAATAATTTTGTATCATTGCTGATAATATTTACAGATAACCTTGATAAACCCGCCCTGTTTATTTGTTCCGAAATTTCTCTTTAAAAACCCGGTTTCTATACCCTTAATACTCTCGACCTTTAACATCAAGTAAGCCTTCAGAGTCTAAAACTTCCCCTTCTGTATAATACCCTGCCGCTTTTTTAGCTTCAATTTCCACCTTGGCATCCGCCGGAATTAAATCGTCAGGAATAGCAATGCGTTTAACCACTTCAATTCCCGAATTTACAATAGCATCATATTTCATATTACTCATCGAAACCAACCGATCAATGCGAGTAATTCCTAACCAGTGTAAGACATCCGGCATTAACTCTTGAAGTCGCATATCTTGAACCCCAGCGACACATTCTGTCCGTTCAAAATAAGCATCTGCGCGATCGCCTCCCGTTTGACGTTTACGCGCATTATAAACTAAAAATTTCGTCACTTCTCCTAATGCTCGTCCCTCTTTTCGATAATATACAATTACCCCTGCACCGCCTTCGTGGGCTGTTCTAATACATTCTTCAATGCCATGAACTAAATAGGGGCGACAAGTACAAATATCCGACCCAAAAACATCAGATCCATTACATTCATCATGAACTCGAACCGCCACAGGACGATCAGGATCAGTAATGGCTGCAATATCCCCGACAATATAAACCGTAACTCCCCCAATAGGAGGTAAAAATACTTGTAAATCAGGACGGGTAATTAACTCAGGAAACATCCCCCCAGTTTGTTCAAATATAGCATGACGTAAATCGCTTTCTGTCACCTTCAAACGATGGGCAATTCCGGGTAAATACCACACAGGTTCAATAGCAGCTTTTGTCACCACTAAATCCCCATTTGCTTTCATAATTTTCCCATCAATTTTTAACCGTCCTTTAGCGGCTGCCTCATACAATTCTGGCATATTAATATGGGCTTTTGTAATTGCAATAGTCGGGCGAATATCATAGCCTTTTTCAAAATATTCAGTAAAAACATCCCCAACCACAGCGCCAAAAGGATCGAGAGCGACAATTTTATCGGGATCTGACCAACTGGGATAGGGGCCAATATTGACAATGGGGGAGGTATTGGTTAAGTCGGCGCGGTGGTCGGTTTTCAGGGTTCCCTGAACTACTGCTAAGGCGCGATAAATGGCATAGGAGCCCGAATGTGTGCCAATAACGTTGCGGTGAGTAGGATCAGCTAGGGTTGCAATTAAGGGGCCACGTTTGCGGGGGTCGGCGTTTCCCCAATGAATGGGGATAGGTTTGGCGCCGTAGGAGGTGGGGTGAGATGTTAGAACAATATGCCTAGGTTTGGAATCTCGCTTTTCTTTGGCCATTGCTGTGTCCTCTAATTGAAGATATCCCTATTATTGACATATTTTCGATGTTGACGGTTGACGGTGTAGAGACGTGTCATGGCACGTCTTTACTGACTCCTCCTCCAACAATAGTGACAATTTCTAATACATCACCTTGTTTTATTTCGGTAGTTTCCCAAAATTGACGATGGAGAATTTCACCGTTATATTCTACAGCAATTAAACGGGAATTTAAGCCCTGTTGTGCTAAAAATTCGGGCAGTTTGAGATCAGAAGCACAGGTTTTTAACTCTCCATTAAGTTTTAAAGTAATTGTTTCAGCCATTAGTAATTCTTAGATTAATTGGGTAACACTTTGTAAGCTTTTAAATTTCTAACACGATTTAATTGGGAAAGAAAATATTGAGTCACTAAAGTCGGTTGTTCCGCGTTCATAATTGAACGAACAACAGCAACACGCTCGCAACCCGTCGCCATGACATCATCAAAATTATTCATATCAATTCCTCCAATAGCAAACCAAGGAATAGGTGAATTTTTAACCGCATGACGAACATATTCTAACCCCGCAGCAGGTCTTCCGGCTTTGGTTGGGGTTTCATAAACAGGCCCGACTCCAATATAATCAGCGCCTTCTTGAATGGCTCGTTTTAGGTCTTCTGGACTATGGGTAGAACGACCAATTAACCGTTGAGGGCCTAAGACTTGTCTCGCTAATTCCAGGGGAATATCATCTTGACCTAAATGAACTCCATCAGCATCAACAGCCAAGGCAATATCTACCCGATCATTAACTAAAAATAAGGCATTATAACGATGACACAGTTGACATAATTTTTGGGCAGTTTTTAACCGAATTTCATCAGTAGAATTTTTATCTCGATATTGAACTAAAGTTAATCCTCCTTGTAACGCCGCTTCCACAATTGCAAATAATCGTTCCCCAGGAGAAGTCACTAAATAGAGATAGGAATTTTGTAAAACCTGATGGCGTTGATGGGCGAGTAAACGGCTTTCTAAGGTATAAACTTGATAGCGCATTTGTTTAAAGGTTTTTCCCATTTCCGGGTGATATAATTTCCCGTATTCTTCGAGAACTCGTAACGCTTCTTGCACCCGGCAAAAATTAGCTTGTAATAATTGCTCAATTCCTGAACGTTGTTCTTCTTGGGGATGGCTTAATTCTGTGCCCGGATCATCGGTAGTATTCCGATAGGAACGCAATGTCATTGTATGCCAACGGGCAATTTCTTGGCGCAGATGTTTACATTCTTCTGCGAGTTCTCCACTACCCAGTCCAAACCGACACCATTCTTCAATAATTCTTAACCCTTCACGGGTGCGGTCTAAGTTGGCATCTAAAATACGATATAGGATCGGTTGTGCCAGGGGACTGTATTGTTCCTCCATCCAATTTTCCTCAATATAGGGTGTGATTTTCTCAGATCCAGGGTATACTATTTGCCAATCAATATTGATATTGGGTGCGTCGAGGCAAAGTTCAAAATTCTTAACAGCCAAAATGTTAAATTTAAGGCAAAATTAAGGCTGGTTTGACGCAACTGACATTTTAAACTAATTTCAGTGCGTCAGAGTGCCTTAATTTCTGCGAGTCGTTGTAGCGATGGGATGTCACTAACAGCTAAATCTGAATAGAGACGATCCCTCGCTACCAAAAGAGCACTGAAGCGCTATAACCGATAGAGGCGATAATCCCTAATCCGAACATTCAGTCTTACCCCCCCTGCAATGACAAGGCAACTCGCTATTCCTCAATCTTGCTCATCTTTTGTCCGAACTGCGATCGCATTTCCTTCTCCATTTTTATTAATGGTACTGCGATCTTTTTCCCCATTAATATTAGTTAGTTTGGGTTTAGGACTGTTTTACCCCATATCTGGGTTAGCAGTTCCTCCAAGAAATCAACCCATTACCCAGGCAAGTAATCGTTCTAATTCAGTGATTTATGTCAGTTCTACCACCGGAAATGATGGCGGACAAGGGACACAACAATCTCCTTTGAGAACGATTACAAAAGCGGTGAGTATGGCTCAAGCTAATACGGCAATTATTTTAGCACCGGGAACCTATAGCAGCCAAAGTGGAGAACAATTTCCGATTATTCTTCACTCGAATATGATGCTACAAGGAAATCCGAATACAAAGGGCAAAGATGTTGTGATTAACGGAGGCGGGTTTTATACCAGCCGAACTTTTGCCCGACAAAATATTGCGGTATTGGGAGCCAATGGAGCCAAAATTAGTGGTGTCACGATTACCAATTCCAATGAACGGGGTTATGGATTATGGATTGAATCGAGTTCTTTAATTGTTACTCAAAATACATTTATTGGCAATACCCATGATGGCATTTCTGTTGTGGGAATGAGTGCGCCGATTATTCAAGATAATTATTTTGCTCAAAACGGGGCAAATGGGATGACAATTTATGGGAATTCTCGCCCGGAAGTTCGGAATAACGATTTTCAAAATACCGGATTTGGAATTAATATTGCTCAAAATGCCGCCCCGTTTGTGATTGGAAATCGTGTTTTTGATAATAAAGATGGGGTCGTAATTCAAGCAAACGCTCGACCGATTTTACGCGATAATCAAATCGAACGGAATCAACGGGATGGTATTGTGGCGATCGCTCAATCCTTACCCGATCTCGGCAATACTCAAGAACCGGGACGCAACATAATTCGCAATAATGGCCGTTATGACCTCAACAATGGGACAATCGGCCAACAAATTCAAGCCTACGGGAATCAACTCTCCGCCGCTAAGGTGTTTGGAGCGATCGCCTTATCGGGAACCTACACCCCGGCGTCCGCCCCTTCTCCCCTAGTTAGTCGGGTTTTAAACTCCTCCTCTGCTCGTCAACAGCCAGTGGCCGTTGTTGCCAATGATCCCTCGACGATGACCCCGATTAATACCACATCCGCCCTTCCCGTCTATCTTCCCGAATCCAATCCTACAACTCAAAGCACCATTCCGATTCCTGTTCCTCCTCCCACACCGACCCAAACCCCTACAGCCAGAGCGATTCCCATCCCCGTCCCTCCTCCAGAGTCCCCTGGTTTAACCCCTTTACCCAATACTCGCACCCCCCAACCTGCTGCTAGAACTTCCCCATCGGCAAACTCAACCGCAGTGGGATTAGTCTCAGTATTTTCTCGCTTAATCTTAAATCGTCCGGCGTCTGGCTCATCGGCCCCCCGTCCCCAATCTCAACAAACACCCCAGGCCATTACCCAACCCCCCCAACCCATTCAACCTACCTCTATTGCTGCAATTGGGATTTTAGCGGTTCCAGGGCCAGATATTCCCATCGGGTCAGGAGGCGGTTTACTTCCCAATGAGGTATCGAGTGCCGGAGGTGGCGATATTCCCCTGAGTCCGACGGCTTTGGGATTACGCTATCGGGTTGTGGTGGAAAGTAGTAATGATACTGAATTGCGTCGGATTCGGTCAATTGTCCCAGAAGCGTTTCAAACGGTGGTACAAGGGCGACAGGTGATTCAAGCGGGAGCTTTTCGAGATCAATATCGGGCCAATTCGCTATTACAACAGTTAACCAGTAATGGATTAAGGGCCAGGATTGAATTGATGAATTAGTCTCGTTTGTGGCGACAACCTATAGGTGTTCAAAATAGATCGGCAAAATTAAGGGCTGAAACCTTTGTCTATTCTGGGTTTGAACTCTCTCTTTGTTTCAATGAGGTTGTCGTAACTGCTGAAAGCTTGATTATAAGCGGGTTTTAGCCTTTTTTTATTTTTACCCCTTGCTAAGTCGATGGCTGAAATGGTATATTTAGATCAGGTTGTCAGAATCGTACCTCGAAAACTAAATATATCAAGGGTTTCAGAAGCCTGCGGTTGAAATCAGCTATAATCCCTATCAGGGATTGAAACACTCATCCACGCCGCCAAACGCCCCCTCGGTAAAGTTGAGTTGAAATCAGCTATAATCCCTATCAGGGATTGAAACTCATTTTTATATTTTTCCGTGCATAGGGGGGACGGATGTTGAAATCAGCTATAATCCCTATCAGGGATTGAAACTAACTCCCGTCAATGCCAACAAAGCCCCCTACAGTTGAAATCAGCTATAATCCCTATCAGGGATTGAAACCAGAATTCCCCTGAAAAAGCACCCCATCCAACTACCCTGAGTTGAAATCAGCTATAATCCCTATCAGGGATTGAAACATCATGATGTTCGTCAATTTGCCTTAGAAAATCAGTGTATGAGTTGAAATCAGCTATAATCCCTATCAGGGATTGAAACAAGTTAAGGTCACGACGTAAGAATTAGTCCCACGTTGAAATCAGCTATAATCCCTATCAGGGATTGAAACCTCATAATGGATGAGTGTGGGCAACTTTTCCATAGTTGAAATCAGCTATAATCCCTATCAGGGATTGAAACTGTATGTACAGCAACATTGAAACACTTGCGTCCATTATTGTTGAAATCAGCTATAATCCCTATCAGGGATTGAAACAAAAAATTTGGGAAAAACGTCATGGATGGCGCTTTCGGTTGAAATCAGCTATAATCCCTATCAGGGATTGAAACCTAAATAGTCTGACCATTCCGGCTCACGACATTGAGTTGTTGAAATCAGCTATAATCCCTATCAGGGATTGAAACAGATTGGAGTTTGGATCAGGGATAGGATGTTCCAGTTGAAATCAGCTATAATCCCTATCAGGGATTGAAACGTTCTATCCCGTCCGAGTCTTCCCCGAACATCAAAAGTTGAAATCAGCTATAATCCCTATCAGGGATTGAAACCAAGCATTTTATCGTTAACAGGGATGTTAAAGCACCGTTGAAATCAGCTATAATCCCTATCAGGGATTGAAACAATCTGAAAAGATGATGAGAATCTATGATGCGGGCGTGTTGAAATCAGCTATAATCCCTATCAGGGATTGAAACTACCTATTCGGGTGCACAACACTACACAGACAACGTTGAAATCAGCTATAATCCCTATCAGGGATTGAAACGTACCCGGATACAGATGATATCGGAAAAGCAGTAAATGAAGTTGAAATCAGCTATAATCCCTATCAGGGATTGAAACATCTAACCTAACTACACCTGTAGACAGTCCAGTAGGTTGAAATCAGCTATAATCCCTATCAGGGATTGAAACAACCCAACTGTTAAGAGTCGCTTCTTTAATACCCGTCCTTCTGGTTGAAATCAGCTATAATCCCTATCAGGGATTGAAACCAGAAAAATCCGCTTTACAACTCCGGGGTTCAAGGTTGAAATCAGCTATAATCCCTATCAGGGATTGAAACCCTTTCACAGTGCAGCGAGCGCCCGAAAGGCAAAGTTGAAATCAGCTATAATCCCTATCAGGGATTGAAACCAGAAACAATTGATTTCATCGGGCCGTAATTGGAGTTGAAATCAGCTATAATCCCTATCAGGGATTGAAACGCGACACTTCCGGCTAACCAAGCTGCGGGATCTTGTTGAAATCAGCTATAATCCCTATCAGGGATTGAAACATGGGAATAACAAATTCTGCTACAGGAATATTAAGCGGGTGTTGAAATCAGCTATAATCCCTATCAGGGATTGAAACGAGGATAAAAAGTTAAAAGGATTCTTAGAGGGATTTTTTGAGTTGAAATCAGCTATAATCCCTATCAGGGATTGAAACGTCCTTATAGCTATCGCAAAAAAAATTCTGTTAGTGTTGAAATCAGCTATAATCCCTATCAGGGATTGAAACTACAACACTGAAGGCAAAAGCCATCATATTTATGTAGTTGAAATCAGCTATAATCCCTATCAGGGATTGAAACGGAAAGCAGCTGCTTCTAGTAAATTTGCTAACGGCTCTAAATCGTTGAAATCAGCTATAATCCCTATCAGGGATTGAAACGGAAATGCAAAATTAAACCCGCACAAATTCGGGGGTTGAAATCAGCTATAATCCCTATCAGGGATTGAAACAATAGAAAGGATGCGATCGCGATAATTCTTTTATTGTTGAAATCAGCTATAATCCCTATCAGGGATTGAAACTTCCGTATTAATTGATGATACAGCAACCAATAATTAGTTGAAATCAGCTATAATCCCTATCAGGGATTGAAACTACGATTCCTCTTACAATATTGACACAGATTTGTCAATCGTTGAAATCAGCTATAATCCCTATCAGGGATTGAAACCCGATATTGCAAAAGAAAGTATTTCCCGTAAAAATACCAAGTTGAAATCAGCTATAATCCCTATCAGGGATTGAAACGGGAGCTAAAATTCATAATTCGTAATTCGTAATTCGTAATTCGTAATTCATAATTCGTAATTCGTAATTCCTTTACTGGGATGGGTGAAGAAGCCCTGAAGGGCTTACTACGGGGAAGAAATTTTATCCTTCGGAACGTTTATTCATCTCAAATTCTTCTAAAGCGGCTTCAGAATTGGGTGCTGAACTTAACCAAAATTGAAACTCATCCGCAAACCGATGATTTAAAATAGCATCTCGAATGCGTTGGGTAAAACGAATTAATTCGGTAACATTATGAATCGAGATTAATGTATAGCCTAATAGTTCCTTCGCCCGGATTAAATGACTAATATAAGCCCGACTAAAATTTTGACAGGTATAACAGGGACAGGTTTCATCTAAGGGTTGAAAATCTTCTCGAAATTGAGCATTTTTTAAATTCAATCGTTCTCCCTTAATTAACGCCGCTCCATGACGGGCTAAACGAGTGGGAATCACACAATCAAATAAATCCACCCCCGCAGCAATGGCTTGAGCCATTTCTCGATAGGTTCCTACTCCCATTAAATAACGGGGTTTATTAAAGGGTAAAATTGGCGTTGTCACCTGAACAATTTTTTCAATTAATGTTACAGGTTCCCCTACACTCACGCCCCCAATCGCATATCCAGGTAAATCAAATTCAACTAATTCTTGAGCCGCTTTTTCTCGTAAATCCGCATAAATTCCCCCCTGGACAATTCCGAATAAGGCTTGGTCGGTGCGTTGATGGGCATTAATACAGCGTCCTAACCAGCGTTGGGTGCGTTCTGTGGCTTTTAATACCGCTTCTCGACTCGCCGGATAGGGGGGACATTCATCAAACGCCATAATCACATCCGCCCCTAATTCATTTTGAATTTGGATGGAACGTTCTGGGGTGAAGTTAATGATTTTTCCATCATGGGGAGAACGAAACGTTACCCCTTCTTCGGTAATCGTGCGAATTTGACTTAAACTAAAGACTTGAAATCCCCCGGAATCCGTCAGCATCGGGCCATCCCAGCCCATAAACCGATGTAATCCTCCAGCCCCAGCCACAATCTTTTCTCCAGGTTGTAAATGCAGGTGATAGGTATTCGATAAAACCATCTGAGCGCCTGCATCTTTGAGGTGTGCTGGAGTGAGAGTTTTGACATTTGCCAAGGTTCCCACGGGCATAAATCGTGGAGTTTCTACCCAACCATGAGGGGTATGAAATAACCCAACACGGGCTTTTGTTTGACTACAGCACGCCTGAACTTCAAAAGAGAAAGGGTGTGACATAAAAAAATAGAAAAACGGCTTAGGAGAATCGGGGTTAAAAACGACCCCCCTGCTTCCTATTTTCTATTCTAAACCTCTAAGGGAGCAACCGAATTAAAATTTTCGGTTTGAGGAGATTCTCATCCTTTTATCGCTTAGAACGGGCAGTCATCATCATCAATTTGACTATCCCAATTAGAAGACAAAACTTGATCCATAACCGCATCTAAAGCCGCTGCATTAAAATTGCGATTAAATTGTTCTTGTAAGGGATTTGTTAAAGGAATTAATCGTAACAAACGCCCCCCTTCTTGAACCAGATCAAAATAAGTTTCCTGTTCAGGAGACTGTTTGAGTTCTAAGTAATCAAAACTATAAACATTCAAATACAACGAATGATTCGCAACTAAAGTTGCTTGTTGAGGATTAGCAAAAACTTCTAGGATGTATCCTTCTGCTTCTGTGCATATTTGTCCGTCCTGAATATGCAAATAACGGACACGACCCAAATCAACAAGCAGTTTTTGCATATCCCGCTTGTTAAAAACGATACCCGTATCAATAATGCAAGGAGCAGACACCCTGTAATCTAGTTGGTCGTAACTCATGGAGAAAAAGCCTCAGATGTAATCTGTGAATTACAGAATGGCAATGATTCTGTTGAATGAAATCCGTAGTGACAAAATTTTCCCATCCCTAGGTGTAGAGGAATTACGAACAAAGGGGTCTGGGGGTACAGGTAGCTAACTCCAATACACTTTCCAAACCGGGAACCTTGGATATCTTATTCCTCTTTGTCAATCTAATGGTTTTAATCTAATAATTGTTGAGGGAATAGCTAGACTGAAGCGGGAATTTTGTTCAAACTCCTCTACAAGACTGAGGCTATTCCTGGGGATGATTAAAACCATACTTTTTACTGAATGGTAGATGTGGTAATTGTAGCAAAACTACAACTTTCCAAGCGGACAGGCTGAGTTTATAAGTCATCGATTCCTTCTCTACATCCGAAATGATCGGCAGCAATTAAAAAGGATGGATTCGGTTTCAACTCGATCTGTGATTTAACAACCCTGGAGTTGGTAAACTCCAATTAGCTTTGGCTTGAGTCTGACAAAACATGAGTTGTTATTTCAATTCTGGCATAACCTAGAAAATATTTATAGATCTATGCAAATTTAATTTTTGCTATGTCAGATGATCAGATGATGCGATCAATCGCTCAATTTTTCCAGCAACAGGGTGCAGCGTTAGGGGCGGCGATCGCATTTTATACCTGTGTTCCCATCCCCCTATCTTGGACGTTGGAGTTCCGAGGAATAGCCCGTTTTGCGCCGCTAATTGGGGTGTTGATCGGCGGAATTTTAGGATTAATTGATGGCGGCTTATCCCTATTGGGTTGTCCGGTGTTAACCCGCTCGGTTTTAGTGATTGTGACTGGAATTGGGATCACCGGAGGATTACATTTAGATGGCGCAATGGATACAGCCGATGGTTTAGCGGTAACTGATCCGCATCGACGCCTAGAAGTCATGGCTGATAGTGTAACGGGAGCCTTTGGGGTGATGGCTGCGATCGCGATTATCTGCTTAAAAGTCGCTGCTTTAAGGGATTTGAGTGGGGATCGAGGCTTAATTTTAATGGCTGTAGCCGGGTGGGGACGTTGGGGACAGTTAGTAGCGATCGCTCGTTATCCCTATTTGAAAGCCACCGGAAAAGGCGCGTTTCACAAAGATACCCCCTATTCGTCCTGGGATTTAATTCCCGGTGCGCTATTACTGATTTTGTTCAGTGGGATATTAATGATTCTAAATCCCCAGCGTTGGTTAGTAGCTGTAGGTTTGGCGTTAGGGGGGAGTGCGATCGCTATTTTAATCGGTGCTTGGTTTAACGCTCGTCTGGGAGGACACACCGGAGATACTTACGGCGCCGTTGTTGAATGGACAGAAGCTTTTGTTTTGGTGTTAGTTGTCGCACTCCAAGGGTAGAAGAGGAGTAGGGGGTTTGTAGGGGCGAGGTGACCTCCATTAGTGTCAACTTAACGCTAGAAGTAGGCGCTCAAACTCGAATTCACGCGCTATCTGATTCCCAGTCAATGATCCCCCCTAACCCCCCTTAACAAGGGGGGAACAGGAGATCCAAGTCCCCCTTTTTAAGGGGGATTTAGGGGGATCTAATCTCGGCTATAATCAGAGGTTTTCGGCTTAAGTTGACACCCATGACCCCGCCCCTACCCGTCAACCATTAACTACTTTGCTTCAATCCAGATTTTAATGCCTTCAACCCGCAGACCTTGACCCTTTGTGCCGCAGTATTGGCCGTTGATGCACACGGGAACATCGCCTTTATTTTGGATGTGAGCGGTGTAGAAAACGGTATAGTTAGGGGCTTGGGGGCCGACGAGTTCAATGGCAAAACCTTCAATTTGTCGGTTTTTACCTCGTTCTCCCACCAGTTGACCTTCGGGAGTTAGAGGCGTGTCCCCAATGGTGGCGATATGAGCCATGTAGCGTAAACTTAAACCCGCAATTGCTGGATCTATATTTACTTGGAAGGCTTCTAAACGGCGTCCTTGACCCCGTGTTCCAGCATATTCTCTCGCGGAAAAGGTGCGATCGCCCAATCCTTGTAAATGCACTAAAATTTTTAAGTTAATATTAGAAAGAGTTGCCTTGCCTTGGGCTTTAGCCGCAATGGGAGTATTACCAAAGATAATATTTTTACCTTCAATAGTTGGAGGTAATTTTGTAACATCAATACTGGGAACAATAATTAATTCTGGACTCCCAGATCCTTGAGGTTCATCTAGGATGACAATATCAGGAATTGCAGGTTTAGGAGCAACCGTAACAGATGGGGCTGTTTGTTTGACTGTAAAATTAATTTTTCCTCTGGAAATCGCCACACCGAGAGATTTGCCAAAGGCGCTAGTAATTTGTTCTTCTAAAATTGCCCATTGATTATCATCTAAACTGTCTTGTTTTTCGACTAAGCTAACTAACGCTACTAAAGGATGATTTCCAGTGGCTAAAGCTTCGGCGACCGAATGCAGTTGGTTTGTTTGTTGAGCAATTGCTGTTTGCAATTCACGCGCTTGATTTTGAGCCGTTTGTAACGGAGGAAAGTCTTTTTGTTCGTTGTGGGTGAGGGTTAAAACTTGCTCAATAATTTGCAGAGCTTGTCGGTGAGTCTTGTGATGTCCAGATGTGGGGGTTAAATTCTGCAATAAATTCTGTAACTGTTGTACAGAGGTCGCTTGAATAGCGGGTTGTTGTCCTTGGATGAGCAGTTTTTGTTGAATATCGCTAAAATCTTTAGAGTAGGCGATCAGTTCATCTACTAAGGTTTGTGCAGGTGGAGTTCCTGCGGTTTTCAATTTTTGTGCAGTTTCCGCGAGACGGTTTCCTAAATTGGGATAGCGTTGTGATAATGCAGTCAATTGTTGTTTTAACGTTTCGTAAGCCTGTTCCACAAAGAATAATCCTCCTAGTTTACAATTCGGATCAGCATAGGTAAATATCTCCTATGTTTAATTTTACAGTGTGATTGACATCACCATGAAGCTTTGTTTAACATCACCCCACTCTCTCGGTGAAAATCAGTACAGTAAATGTATCAGGATCACTGAAGATTCCGTAAAAATCTCTAATACTAAATATTGTGATGACCAATCAAAAGAGGGAGTTCCTATGACTTGTATTCGTGAGGTGGTTCAAGAGGTAATCTCTACAGGCTATCTTAGCCTAAGTGTAGAAAACAAATTGAGACAAATGTTACAAACAACCCATTATGATTCTGAAGATATTCATGCTTTTGCAAATTTGCAGTTAGCTGCAATGTCAGGACAGGTAAAACAGGAGTCTCGTGAATTATATCAATTGGCAATTATGCAACAATTTTAAAAGCAGGATCGGTTACAGGAAGCCAAGGATAACTAATTTTAAAGCTTTAATTCTTTACTTTTAATAAACTCATTTTTAATTAAGTTTAATTTAATTTTTTTAATGCTGTTTAGCTGCTTGTGTGATCTAGATCACTTAAGAGGTGTTAATTCAGTCAAAACGAATCGTGCGTATTCTCACGGAGTGGTGATCAGAACATCACAAGGTCAACCCCTGTAGAATCACTGACTTTAAGCCAAAATCCCTAGATTATAAGAACACAAGTCAGGATAGTTCATTCGTGAGAAACAGAAAAATGATCGTGGTTGTCAAATCTACTCAAACCTTTCTCAGTGCTAATGGTTCCCTCAAAACCATTCCCTTATCCGCAACATTTGGCGAGATTGAGTTGGAACAACTCGGTAAAATCGCTGAACACAATCAGTGGAAAACAGAAGATCTCGAACATCGGATTGCTCAAGCTCGGTTAATGGTCGATGCCAATTGGGCGAGTCCTAAAGATCATACTCTTTTAAAATTAGAACAACGGGGAAAATTACATCTGGTGGATGGGATAGAGTATTGGATGGTGGAATTAGAGCAAAACCGGGCGGCGGGAATTTACTTAAATCCAGATACTTATACCCTCGAAGTTATGATTATCAATTTAGAGTGGTTTGCACCCATTCATCGAGAAACGGTAACAACTCTTGAACGATTGATGGAGTTAACCGAGTCCGATTATCCTTAAAAAACCAGTGTTAGCATTTAATTATTTTGGAGTTGGGGTGAACCTGAATTCATCTCAAAGTCAAGGGATGGAACTCCAATTAGCATTTCAAATCCATGAGATGTTAATAAATTTTCCCAAGTCGTTGTTAAAGCAGCGTCATTCGGATTTTGACGTCGCAATTCCTCTAATATAATCAGGGCATCGTACTCTAATCCAATCGATTGATAAAGTTTAAAGCGCTCATAAGCACTCATGGGTTGTAGAAGTTTTTTTTCTATTTCTGTATAAACCGGAAGCCGGAGAATTTTCCCTTCAATTGTAGCACTACCACTCAAATCTCCTGTATTGTCACAGTTTACTTGAAAAGACCAGAAGTAAGGCTTATCTGTTGCTACAAATAACTCAGAAACGGATACAGGTAAACTCAAACGTAATAAACCTGATTGAGTCGCTAAATTGAATTTAGCTTCATAAATTGTTTCTTGATTTTGATCGGAAATTTTAAAGTCCGCACTCATTAAGTATTTTTCAGGATCAGAATTCACCGTTTTATCCCCAGTTTTACCCGATTTCAAGGGAGGAATATAAAACAAAAAAGTAGGAGCATCTGCTATAGAAGTAGGATATTTATTCATTAAGAATTTTTACCCTGAGTTAAGTTAAGCTAGTTAATCAAAATTTCGACTAAGATGATTATAGCTTAAGCTGATTTAAAATCAGCTACCTGATCACCTAATCCCTTGTTTTCCGGTTGTCTTTCTCGTTACCCAGAAAATATTGATGGCAACTCGGTTAATCGATAAACCGTTCATTTAGGTGTGGTTTAATCTATGAAATATTGGCAAAAATGGCTGCTTAATCCATCCCACCAAATTCCTTTAATATATGGAATAATTGGGGGTCTTTGGATTGCTTTTTCGGATCACTTATTAGCATTATTGGCTAATTATCCCCATTCAATTACACTTCTTCAAACGGTCAAAGGGTGGTTCTTTATCCTAATTACCAGTCTTCTTCTCTATTATTTAATTCGTCGAGAAACCCAGCGTTTGCAACTCTCAGAAAAACGGTATCGAGATTTGTTTTTAAGCCATCCCCAACCGATTTGGGTTTATGATCTGAAAACTTTGAAGTTTCTGGCGGTTAATGATGCTGCGATCGCTCATTATGGCTATTCAGAGACAGAATTTCTGAGGATGACAATTTCAGATCTTTGCCCTCCTGAAGTATCTGAATCTTTGCAGGTTTTAATCACATCCGATGCAGGAGGAATTGAGCCGGAAAATCTGTTTAAACATCGCCAGAAAGATGGGACGTTAATTGATGTAGAAATTCGCTCTCATCCCTTACAGTGGAAAAACCGACTTGCTAAAGTTATTTTAGCACAAGATATTACGATTCGTCTACAAGCTGAACGACAATTAGAGCGATATGCGTTTCAAGATTTTCTCACAGGTTTAGCTAACCGTAGTCAATTAGTTTATTGCTTAAATCATTGTTTAGAAAGCTCCACTACTGATCAGAATTTTGCTTTAATTTATATTAATTTATACCCCTTAAAAACCTTAAGATATAGCTGGGGTCATGGTTTAGCTGAACAATTGTTAATCGAGGTCAGTCATCGTTTAAAACGTTGTGTCACTGTTCAAGATATAGTCGCCAGGGTGGATAGTGAAGATTTTGCTATTTTAATTCCTGATTTTATTAATATCAATAACTTAAATTCTCAAATCAATCAAATTAAACATCAGTTTTTAACTCCTTTTAATTTAAACGGAACTAATCTATCTTCAGCAATTAGTATGGGAGTGGTTTGTCGTGAATTTAATTGGGAAAATCCAGAACAGTATTTACAAGCCGCAGATATAGCTCTACACTATGCTAAAAAACAGGGAAAAAACGCCACCCTATTCTATCATCCTCAAATGTTAGAAACAATTACCCAACGGGGAGCGTTAGAAACGGATTTACAACAGGCGATCACCCATAATCATTTGCGCTTACATTATCAACCCATTATTCATTTAAACACAGGAAATCTGATCGGTTTTGAAGCCTTAGTTCGTTGGCAACATCCCACGAAAGGTTTAATTCCTCCGGCTCAATTTATTCCCATTGCAGAAGAAACGGAGTTAATTATTCCTCTAGGACGGTGGGTTTTGGAACAGGCGTGTCAAGATTTATTCAAGTTACAAAAACAGTATCCTCATCTAAGCATGAGTGTTAATTTATCAGAAGTGCAGCTTCATTATCCCCCTTTATTAGAGGAAATTGATAGTATTATTCTATCTAATGGTTTAGCGTTTGGAAGCTTAAAGTTAGAAGTTACAGAAACAAGTTTAATGGAAAGTTCGGCTAATTGTATTACAATTTTAACTCAGTTAAAAAATCGAGGAATTAAAATTTTAATTGATGATTTTGGAACCGGATACTCTTCCTTAAGTTATTTACAGAATTTACCGATAGATACCCTAAAAATTGATCGGAGTTTTGTCAAGAATTTGGAATCTCAAGGTAAGGATCTGGAAATCACTAAAACCATTGTTAATTTAGCCAAATGTCTTAATTTAGATATTATTGCTGAAGGTATTGAAACCTCAGTTCAAAAAGAAATTTTACAGTCATTAGGTTGCGAAGCCGGACAAGGATATTTGTTTTCTCCTCCCTTAAATTGGGCAGGAATTACCACTTTTTTATCTTCTTAACCGTTCAGATTGATCAAATTTAGGATAAACTAGAATATAGTTCATCTATATTAAGGTTTCAGTAACGCTATGGGACTATTTGATCAAATTTTAACGGCTCTGAATGATCCTAACCAAACGGGAAATAGCGATCAACTCAGTAATATTATCAATACGGCTCAACAGTTTGGCAATCAATTAGGGATTTCTCCTGAAACCAGTCAAATGGTGATGTCAATGGTGGGGAGTTCCGTGCGGTCTTCTTTACAAGAAAAGCAAACCCAAATTGGAAACGATGGGGTACAAAATATAGTCAATCAATTCGGAGGAATAACATCTAACCCCCAGGCGGTAGAAATGTTATTTTCTTCGACTCAGCAACAACAATTAATTCAAACAGTTTCTCAACGGACAGGTATTAGTTCCGAAACAATTCAATCTATTTTACCAATGGTTGTTCCTTTAGTTTTAAACTTGCTAAAAACCGGAACAAATACACAGCAGCCTCAAGGAAGTTCTAATTCTGTTTTGAATAGTTTTTTAGATGCAGATGGGGATGGAGATGTTGATATTGCTGATGCTATGCGTTTAGGAGGACAATATTTTAAAGGTTAAAGGTTAAAGGGAATTGGGAATTACGAATTACGAATTACGAATTACGAATTACGAATTACGAATTACGAATTACGAATTATAGATTTTTGCCACTTCCCTGTTCCCTGTTCCCTGTTCCCTGTTCCCTATTCCCTAGCAAAAATCCTTAATTTCCAACACAGAAAAACAATGATTATTGAATGGTTAAAATTTCAAGTTCCTCCTGAACAATGGGAGACATTTATTCAACGGGATGAGGAAGTTTGGACAGCCGGACTTCAACAATTTTCGGGGTTTTTAGGAAAAGAAGTTTGGGTTGATCCTGAAAAACACGAAATTGTCATGGTGGTTCGTTGGGAGTCTCAGGAAAAGTGGGATGCTATTCCAGTCTCAAAAATTCAACAACTCGATGAAGAAATGGGAGTTTTAAAAATGCCCATTTTAGAAAGTCGATCCTATCAAATTCGGAAATTTATGCACTAAAATAGGGTTAAATCGGGGATGAAAATTTATGAATTAAAGCCAGAATAAAATTCACACTCAGAAACCCGACCGCCATCACTAAAATCATAAAGGTAGTAATACTCAGAATTGATCTCAACGGGTTGGATTTTAAGGGTTGATTGGGTTTCATGGTTATTCATCTCCTAGGAATTATTGTTTTCTGTCCGTTGCGTTATCGCTGCGACAAACCTCGTTTTCTAAGATTGAGGGTTGAGAACAGGCGTTAAGGGTGTTAAAATCCAGACAACCCAATGGCATGAGGGCAAAAATTAGGTTATTGCTGTCCTCTGAAAAGATCTTAACAGTTAAGCGATTAGGAAAGGAGTATCAATTAGTAAATTATTCGTGCATTTAATGATTATTTTCTGTATTCTGGAGTTAGCTACTCCGTCCCATATTCCCAGTAAAATAGACTATTATGTTTCCTCCAGCGTCTTCTGCCCATCCCACTCGACCCCATGCTATAACTTCTAGTCCTATGCAGATGCCCAACTCTATTTTTCCTAGAACGGTTTTCTCCTCGTTGAAACAACGGCATTGGTTAGAGTGGGCAGAGTATGTTTCTCTCGTGAGTTCCGCCATTGGCTCAGGGGTTGTTGCCCTTTCGGGTCAAGCTTTTTATGGAGTTGCCCCCTTAACATTAGCACTATCGCTGAATGTTGCCAACCGCTATCGTTTGGAACAACAAACCTACCAGACTCAAATGGAAATGGTTCAGGTTCAAGACTCCGTTGAAAAGTTAGAAAAAAATACTGTTAAAGTGGTAATGGGGTTGAGACAACAACTCTTAAATGAAATTGAATCTCTCCAACAAAAATTAGAGGAATTTCCTAAAACTGAAGCTTTAGAATCAGTTTATCGAGCCAAACAAGTTGCTGCTTTAGGACAGTCAGTAACATCCATGCAAGAACATATTGCCACCGCTTTAGAAGAAGTTCGAGATCAATTTCGTCAAGAAATACAGAGTTTTTCCTCAACTGAAATCGCTCATTTAGAGTCTTTACAAGAAAATTTAAGACAGTTACAGGATGTTACTCACGAGTTAAGAAATAATGCCGTTACTCAACAGGATTTTCAAGGGCGATTTGTAGAAATTCAAGATGTTATTCATCAATTACAACAGGGAAAATCCATACAACCAACTTCTGAGGTAGATTTGTCACAAATTCAAACAAAATTAGATGCACTGACCCAAGAACATCAAGAGGTAATTAAACCTCATCTAAGACGTTTATTGTCCGTTGTCAAAGAATTACAAACAACCCAGACTCGAACGTTACCAATTCCTCCTAAACCCCTGCCTAAACATCCCCTAGAATAAGGATTATTACCTAATCCTAAAACTAAAAAACTTTCGTTGAATTGCTCACAAAATATTTTATAATTTCAAACAAATTCTCAATCCTATTTACTCTAAGAGGAAAGTTCAATGGCTGTTTCAGAAATCACAGAAAAGTTGTTAGCCGCCAAAAAAGCTAAAGGAGTGACCTTTTCAGATTTAGAACAACTGATTGGCCGAGATGAAGTTTGGATTTCCGCCGTTATCTATCGTCAAGCGAGCGCTTCTTATGAAGAAGCCAAAGAAATCGTTGAAGCGTTAGGTTTAAGTTCAGAATATATTGAACCTTTGACAGATTATCCGGTGAAAGGATCACTTGATCCTGTAATTCCAACTGATCCGTTAATCTATCGATTTTATGAGATTATGCAAGTCTATGGAATGCCTCTAAAAAGCGTTATTCATGAAAAATTTGGAGATGGCATTATGAGTGCCATTGATTTTACCTTAGATGTGGATAAAGTAGAAGATCCCAATGGTGATCGGGTTAAAATCACGATGTCTGGAAAATTTCTCTCCTACAAAAAATGGTAATTATTTAAGTATTTCTCCTAGATTTCTCCGGGTTAAATACTAGGAGAAATGTTAATTAAAGCTTTCAAATATAGACATTTTTGGGTTCCCAATTAATTCCTTGTTACTAAGGGATAATTCTGTGATAGGATAAACAGATCTGAGTCGGTTTTAGCGGGGAACAGTCGCTAGAAGTAAGGGGAAAGTTTGGCGCAAATCCAACACTGTCCCGCAACTGTGATGAGAGGATTAATCTCTAAGTCAGAACACCCACCGAAATCAGACTATTCTTTCACACATCTGCGCGGTACAGGTGATGTTTACAATGTTTAAGACTTTTCCCAATCTGAGTCAGTATTTTTCGCTGCAAAAAAGCAATCGAGTCTTTTTTTTAGGGCTTAGTTTATTATTACTAATGACTCCTTTAATCTCCTCTTTAGCCGGATTTACTGTCATCCAAATGGTGATTGCTGGAGCGACAATAAAACTCGCTCAATCCTTCCAGCAAACGTTAGAAAATCGTCAATTACCCCTGATTAAATATTCGGGTTTTGCCATTTTAGCCATTGGTGTAATCCCTTTATCTTCAGGGATTTCAGGCTAATTCAACCCCATAAAATTACAGTAGAGCTATCTAATCAAACGTCTCTACTTTTGACCTTTAAACTTTGAATGCAATCTTATGTCTGCCAAAATTCCTGTTACAGTTATTACGGGCTTTTTAGGGAGTGGAAAAACCACCACCATTCGTCATTTACTACAAAATAATCAAGGGCGGCGAATAGCCGTTTTAGTTAATGAATTTGGAGAAGTCGGAATTGATGGAGAATTGATCCGATCTTGTCAAGTTTGTGACGATGAAACCCCAGAAGTGAACTTAGTAGAACTGACAAATGGTTGTTTATGTTGTACAGTTCAAGAAGAATTTTTTCCCGCCATGCAGGAACTTCTAAAACGACGGGATAAAATTGATCATATTGTGATTGAAACCTCTGGGTTAGCATTACCTAAACCCTTAGTTCAAGCCTTCCGATGGCCGGAAATTCGCACGGGAGCAACGGTTGATGGAGTGATAACGGTCGTAGATTGTGAAGCCCTTGCAAATGGCACTTTAGTGGGCAATATTGAGGCGGTAGAAGCCCAACGTCAAGCTGATCCTAATTTAGATCATGAAACTCCTATTGAAGAATTATTTGAAGATCAACTCGCTTGTGCAGATTTAGTTTTATTAACCAAAACCGATCATGTTGATACAGAAACTCAACAGAAAGTTGAAACCTGGTTAAAACAAGAATTGCGACAGGGGGTTAAAATTGTTTCTTGTCAACAGGGAAATATTCATCCTGATGTGATTTTAGGGTTTAATTCAGCCGTTGAGGATAATTTAGAAGCACGTCCGAGTCATCATGATACGGAAGAAGAACACCAACATGATGATAATATTAATTCGATTCCTGTGGTTTTAACTCAAGATTTTGAGCCCCAAGATTTAATTGAACGGTTAAAAACGATGGTTAAACAACAGGAAATTTACCGAATTAAAGGGTTTGTTTCTGTTCCTAATAAACCCATGCGATTAGTATTACAAGGGGTTGGCGATCGGATTGAAACCTTTTATGATCGTCTCTGGAAACCCACAGAATCTCGTCAAACCCAATTAGTGTTTATTGGGGAAAATTTACAAGCGTCTGAAATTAAAAACGCCGTTTTAGGAAATTAAACACCCCGTAGGGGCGGGTTCGAGTCAACCTTTAATACCCATAAACAATCTAAATAAACCCGCCCCGATCTTCAACCCAAATAATAAATTAATTGCAGTTTAATGGTGGGGGTTGGGCGGGTTTATATAGGTGATCTGTGGATATCATAAATTGTTGCGGAACCCGCCCCTACAATTCAATATTGTACCCCGTAGGGGCGGGTTCGAGTTAACCTTTAATACCCATAAACAATCTAAATAAACCCGCCCCGATCCTCAACCCAAATAATATTAATTGCAGNATAAACCCGCCCCTACAATTCAATATTGTACCCCGTAGGGGCGGGTTCGAGTTAACCTTTAATATCGAGCAAAAATCTAGCTAAACCCGCCCCGATCTTCAACCCAAATAATAAATTAATTGCAGTTAATGGTGGGGGTTGGGCGGGTTTATATAGGTGATCTGTTGGTATTATAAATTGTTGCGGAACCCGCCCCTACGGGGATGGTTTATCCCATTGCTGAACGTCCCTGTTTTCCTAATTTGAAGAATACGAAATAACCCAAACACAACATATAAAATGCTAAACCCACTAAAGCCAAAAAACCTAAAAATTGAGGGGTTAAGTTAGGATGAAACGTTTCTTTGAATAACCAAGGAGGATCTAACCATAGCCGACAATTAGAATCAGCAATTAATTCTTTTTGACCCTTAGAAAATGCACAATGTAAAAAAGGAATTAAAGCGATCGCACCCAAAGTATTATAAACCGTTACCGCCCACCGCCAAGAGGTAAAGATTAACTTCAGACCCGAAGGCGGCATTTCTGATACTTCCTCATTCAAATCTACCCAAAACCAGAGGGAAATCGGAATTAAAACCCGTGCCATAATAGAAGCTAGAAAACTAATGGGTAGGGCTGCGATCATCAGATATAAGGCAATGATCAACAAACTAGCAACACGCCAATAGGTGATCATTAACCGTTGAAGCGCTTCTGCTTTCTGAACAAACGCCCAAATTAATATTACTAACGGGATAATGACTGTAAATATAACCGCCAGTCGATAGTCTGTCCAGACCAGCGATTCTAACCAAGGAGATTCCACAGCAAGTAAACGATTGAACATCCTAAATTATCAAATCCAATAAAGAAAAATTAAGCAACTGGGTTAACTGACGTTAACTCCCAGTTGCTTATCAATTAGCAGAAACTCTTAGAAAAGGTTTCACCTTTCACCCTAGAAAACGACTGATTAGTCTTCATAAAGCCGACATTCAGCCGCATCGGGGTTATCGTCGCAATAGACTTGAAAAGAAGTTTTAGGTTTTTCTTGTTTTTTGTGTGAAGCTTCAGCTTGTAATTCTTCTACAGCATCCCAAGCCGCTGCACATTCTTTAGAGTTAGCGCCACTAATATCGCAGACTGTACGCGCTTCTTCCAGTTCTTTCTCGATGAGTTCGTTGATGTTGTTCATAAACCTTTCGTTTAATCCAATCTACTAAGTACAGGTTTTAATCCCACTTTAGAACATTTAGCAAGGGTTGCTCACTTTGTCCATTTTACTGCCTGGTGCAGCTAAAGTCTGGATTTCCCCCCTCACTGTAATACATCAATCTTAATATAACCACAAATCAAAGCTGGATTTTTTAAGATTTGCTGACTTTGAACCAACTATGTTACTAATCAATACATTAGGCTAGGCTTTGACACTTGTAGTAAGGGAGTTAACCCAGAGGGCAACAGTCAGAAACATTGCATCTGCTGTATTTCCCACAATCTGTTATCTTAACACAAAAGAGCAGACTTTTCAGGGAGGGTGAAGATGGCAGAATCGACAACCAAACCGATGCGCTGGGCAAGTGCTTTATCTCAACGTCCTTCATTAGAAGCGGCAGTCAAGGAAGTCGTGGAAATGGCTCAAGATGACCTACGAGCTTCTCCCGACTTAGGCTTAGTGTTTATTTCCTCAGCCTTTGCTAGTGAGTATTCCCGGCTGATGCCCTTACTCCAAGAACAACTCGGTCTTTCCACTCTGATTGGTTGTGGCGCAGGGGGTATCGTTGGCATGAATGCGAATCACCAAGCAGAAGAAATTGAGGGAGAACCTGCTCTGGGTTTAACCTTGGGCTATTTACCCGATGTTGAGATTCATCCGTTTCATTTATCCGCCGACGATCTTCCCGATTTGGATAGCTCCCCAGATCAGTGGGTGGAGTTAATCGGGGTGAAACCAGAAGATCAGCCCCAATTTATTTTGTTAGTTGATCCCTACTTCAGTCAAATTAATGATTTTTTGCAAGGCTTAGATTATGCCTATCCCGGTTCGGTGAAAGTCGGAGGACTGGCTAGCACGGGTGTGATGGGAGGTTCAACGGGGGTGTTTTGTGGTTCCCGACTGTACCCGGAATCAATTGTGGGTTTGGCTCTGTGCGGTAATATTGTGATTGAAACCATTGTTGCCCAAGGTTGTCGTCCCATTGGTCATCCCTACCGAATCACCCAAGGGGAACGCAATATTGTTTTAGAAGTGGAAACCCAACCGGAAGATTCCGAACGGGAAATGGCTTCTTCTTCTGGGGTATCGGTGCGGTTATCCCCCTTAGAGGCGTTGCAAGACCTCGTACAGGAATTAAGCGAAGAAGATCGGCAACTGGCCCAAAATTCCTTATTTGTGGGGGTGGTGCGCGATGAATTTAAACAAAAATTAGAACCAGGGGATTTTTTAATTCGCAATTTGATTGGGGTTGATCCTAGGGCTGGGGCCATTGCCATCGGCGATCGCGTTCGTCCGGGACAACGAATTCAATTTCATCTCAGGGATTCTCGCACCTCGGCTGAAGATTTAGAATTATTAATAGAACGCTATCAACGACAAGCTTCTTCCTTTCCTCAAGGGATGACGAATGCAGCAGCGTTTATGTTTTCCTGTTTAGGACGCGGAGAAGGGCTTTATGGGGAACCTAACTTTGATTCGGGACTGTTTAGACGGTATTTTAATATTCCTCTAAGTGGCTTTTTCTGTAATGGTGAAATCGGCCCCGTTGGAAATGGAACCTTTTTGCATGGTTATACCTCAGTCTTTGGCATTTGTAGACAAAGAAAACAATAAACCAAGCTCCACTCTGATTTAAACGAAAAAAGATTGATACCTCCCTGTATGCAATCTCTTTAAAAATTAACGGCTGGAAGTTTATGAAGGAAAATTCAGAGCATCTTTTGATTTTGACACAATTGTTTAAAGTGGGCATTGATCGGGCAGATTTAATGTTAGAAACGATCTCCCGATCTCCGATCAAATTAAAATTAATCTCTTTAGAGTTATTCTCCCCCCAACACTTATTGATCCAGTTGGAACAACGCTTAGGTTCAAAGGCTTTGAAAGCAATGGAACTTGTATTTACAGGAGAGTTTCAAGGTAATACTCAACTGGTGTTTCCTAAACCCACTGCGGCGATGTTAATTGATTTAATTGATAATGAAGATCGGCGAAAATTAGATAAAGATGCTTTTGAAAAAGCGATTTTTAGTGAAGTTGGAAATATTTTCTATAATGGCATCATGGGAGTAGTCAGCACATTATGTGAGTATGGCATTACTTATATGATTCCTAAATATAAAGAAGGAGATCTGAGAAATTTATTATTAGGAACTTTATCTCCTAAATATTCAGTGGCTTTAATTGGAACAGTTGAAATTTTTCCAGATCGAAATTTGCTATTTTGGTTTCAATTTGACACCTTGGAAAAGTTGTTAGAAAAAGGGACTAATCTTTCCGATTATTTTGATGTATGAGGGAATAGGGAACAGGGAACAGGGAACAGGGAACAGGGAACAGGGAACAGGGAACAGGGAACAGGGAATAGGGAATAGGGAATAGGGAATAGGGAAAAAATCATTAACTCCTGGCTCCTGGCTCCTGATGCCTGACTTTTAAACTCTTTTTAGGATAAAATTAACTGAGCAAAATTATCAATCTGATCAGTTGCACTAAATCCTTCAAAGTAACGGCGAACGGTGGGGGGAAAAACTTCAAAGTTAAATTGAGCATCTCCGTTGGCAATATCTGCCCAAAAATAACGCAGATGGGGAACTAATTTTTCCGCTTCTTGATTCGTTAACTTTAACGGGGGATTTGTTAACAATTTCATCATAAAAGGAAAAGAACGCTCACCCATCCATTCCCGTGATTTTAACGGTAAATCCGGCCAATTTTCAACGGCTGTAATTCGATGGGATTCAATCTTTAATACAGCTTTTCCTTGTGAATTTGTATTAACATGAATCACTCGGTAAGGATGGGGATAACTCACTAATGATCCCGTTGTAATATCATAAATTCCTTGCCATTGGGCAATATCTTGGACGTGTAAATGTCCCGTAAACACCAACTGCACTCCGGCGGCTTTTAACAAGTTCAAAAAACGAGGCGCATTTTCTAACATATAGCGTCGTCCCAAAGGATTCGTCGCTTGTCCCGGTAAATGTTCAATCACATTATGATGAATCATCACAAAAACTAATTGATTTTTAACTTGGGATAGGGATAACACCTGTTCTAACCACTCTAACTGTTCTTCCAGTAAACAGCCAATTTGATTTCCCTGAGCATCAAAATGATTAGAATTTAATCCAATTAATTGTAAACCTGGTAAAATTTCTTGAGTATAATCTAAACCGGGGCTTTGTTGATATCCAAAAGCTCGATAATATTGAGGAAATTCATTAAAACATATTACATCTTTCTGAGATTCTAAAATAGGAATATCATGATTTCCAGGAATCACATAAACAGGATAGGGAAGTTGGCTTAACCGTTCACTTAACCATTGATGATTCTCCCGTTCTCCATGTTGAGTTAAGTCTCCAGGTAATAAAAGAAAATCCAAATCTAACTGGCTTAAATGTTCTAATACTAATTCTAAAACCGGAATACTCACTTCAACTAAATGAAAGCGATTTGGATGATCCCAAATGGTCTGAGGTAGAGCAATATGCAAATCACTGACAATGGCAAATTTAAAAGTTAAGCTCATAAAGAAATCAGTAAAAGGGGGGAATAAAAAGGCATTAGTAACACAAGAATTAACACAATTAGGTTAGATTCTAACCCTCATGAGTTTGATTGACTTTGTGAATGGGCTTTGATCTCTTTATTAAAAGAATATAGCGAAATTAACCTGATCCTTTAACGAATATTAATAATTTTAACATTTGTGTTACTTTTCTTAATATATTTAACGCAATTTTAGATTTTTATTTTAATAGATAAAATAAAAGCGAGTTTCAACAGTCTGAAAAAAGCTTGAATATCAACCGAAATGTGTACGTTTCCATACAGAAAAACTGAATTTTTTCTGAGTAGCAATCCGTATATTTGCTTATTTCTTAACATAACGCTAAAAAGAGTTGAAATTCTTAAAGAAGTGTAATATAATTGGTAAATAATTGTTAAAATTTGCAGTATTATCGATGCACAAGGACTATTACGGCTTGTTAATCTCGGCGCTTAGTGTCCGTCATCGCTGGAAATGGCAAATTATTCTCCCTGAAGGCGGGTATTTGACCTCTAGCAAGGACTATTCTTCCGCAGAAGAAGCTCTAAGCGGAGGAAAATATTGGGTAGAGCGTGAGTCAACCTTTAATGCAATTAATAGTTGTTTAGCTCAGTTTTATAGTGCAGGTGTGCTCAATCCTTCGGAATACAGCAGTTTAATGGATTCTCTGCGGGGGATTACTCAACGCTGTTAATTTGAGTCTCTAGTTGTTGAATTTGAGACAGCCAAGTTTCTAAGCAGGAGGGAATTTCTTCCAGGGTTACGACCTCTAATAAATAGTTTAAATAACGCTTAAGTGTAAGAGCGTGAGATTCTGGATAATCGGCACAACAATCAGAAATCATCGCGGTTAAAAATCCCAATTGAGCGGTTGAAGCCGCCGTAAACAAAACACACACAGAAGTCGCTAATCCGGCTGTGAGTAAAAATCGTTTACCTCTTGTTTGAAGATAATCAATCAGTTGGGTATTTTGACATCCATCTAAAGTGTATTTTTCAAAGACTTTTTCCCCTGGAAGTTCCCGTGCACAATCTAATCCCTCAGCGCCGGATGTTCCTCGAATACAAATCGCACGTTCTCTTAAACGATATCGCGGTAGCCAATTAGAACCATCTGGTTCAAAGACTTCGCGTAAATGAATAACTTCTAATTCTTCTTGGCGACAAAAGTTGAGAAGGCGACTAATATTGTTGGGAAATTCGGGAAAGGCTTCTTGAATTTGAGGTGCCCAAAAATCATTTTGAACATCAATCAAGAGCAGTGCAAAGGGTTGCCATTTGTGAGAAAAATTAACAGTCATAAACAAATAAAGGGGAAAAGTTTAAAATAAGCAAATTGATTCTGGAGAAACGGGACATTCTTTTTTAGAAAGCGGATTCCCGATTAAGTTCAGTTCTTTTTAATATAAAGTTCCGTCAGCGTTAATAAGGTTTGATTCGCTTGTAAACAGTCTGTAGTTTCTAATTTTTTTAAGATTTCACTAATCGTTTTTCCCACTTCCGAGGAAAGATTAGATCGATTTTCACATAAGTTTTTAAAATCTCTAACTTCTGGTGTGATCGAGGGGGAAGAAGGAGACGGAATCGGTTCAAGATTTTGAGAAATAATAGCACAATTTGACAATCCCAATGTCAGAATAATTCCTAAAGGGAATAACTGGGGTAAAATCGGGGTTGATGTCATAGAAATTTTGGGGTTTTCTGACTAGGAAGTAACAAAAAATTTCGCTCTCGACTCAGAGGGTTTAAATTGATCAATCCAAGAAGTTCGAGAGTGACCGACTTGGTTCGCTTGCCAAATTTGACCGCTATTAATATCTAAACCTGTTAACCAACCTGTCCCATATACCCAAGTATCAATACAAATAGCATAGCCTAAATTGATCGGTTTACCATTCTTTTGACGGGTATGACCACAAATCATGGTTTTTCCTGAAATATGGGGTTTAGCGTTATGAAATTTAGTCCCAAATAAATCTTGATCTGATTGTTGATTTAAGGGAAGTAGGGGGTCAACATTACCATGAACAAAAAAATGGTTTTCTGTTTCCCAATAGTTCACACAAGTCTTTTCCAAAAATTCCCAATGGTGGGAGGGAATATTCCCTAAATTTGTTGTTGTTTGAGTTGTCGGATAGGAGGCTAAAGTTTCAGACCCTCCCCACCGACGCCAAGCTTCTAATTGTTCGGGAGAATTCCGCGCCTCTAACATCAGAACTTCGTGATTTCCTCGCAATGCAACTAACTGTCCGGTTTGGTGGAGGTTAATCAGTCTTTCGAGCACGCCATTAGAATCTGGCCCTCGATCAACATAATCACCGAGAGTAATGATTAAATCATCGGGTTGAGGCTGAATCATCGACATCAGGGTATCCCAAGCCATTGAACAGCCATGAATATCAGCAATCGCAATAATCCGCATAGTTAATTATGCACAATAACGGGAGTTCCGACCGATGCCCAGTCAAATAACCATTTGGCATGATTGACCGCAACATTTGTACAACCGTGAGTAACGGGCGTACCAAATAAATTATGCCAATAAGCCCCATGAATTGCCATCCCTCCATCGTAGTACATCGTATAGGGAACATCGGGGACGTCGTAGTCCGGGCCTGTCATCCGGGTTATCTCATATTTGGTGTAGACTTTAAAGACTCCGGTACGGGTGGGAGTGTCCGATTTTCCGGTGGAAACAATTACCGCATAAACGGGTTGATTTCCTTCCCAAGCAATTAACCGTTGTCGAGATAAATCAATTAAAATCCAGCGTTCTGAAGATTGCTGTAATTCCATCATATTACGAGCAATGAGGTTATGTTCTTCATTGGCGATCGCTAAATTTGCTTCAGTTAATCCTACTATTATTGTTAAAATTGCCCCGGTTGTCAGAATTCCAAAATAACGAAATCTTTTTACAGAAAAACTTCGCACTGAATTCAACCTATTGAAAGGGTTAAATCGGGAAAAAACGATAGGTTTTATTAAAGAGTTTAGGGTGTTCATGGTCTACTCCTCTTATTTAACTCAATTGAAATCAATAGATGCTGTTCTGAGATTCCATTAAAGGTTAAAATGAATAAAAATTGACACAGAAACGAGATGTTACCTTGACTGACACATCTTGATTAAAGGGCAATTCTCAGATCGAAGACTGTCAGAACTCATTTTACCTCAAATTTTGATTCTGTTCTCCTGATTTATTCACAAATTTAAGGGGGAATTTCTGAGAACTGTTGCAGGAGGGTTTGGGTTTTGTGGGCGATCGCATCCCAATTTTGTTCAGCCATTAAAGCTGAGGGAAATAAATCTCCGGCGAGTCCCACCGCGATCGCTCCGGCTTGAATAAAGGCAGCCGCATTGTTTAATGTTACTCCTCCGGTGGGTATCAAGGGGATATTTCCCATCGGCCCTTTGATACTTTTAATATAATCGACACCCCCAACCGCAGAAATCGGAAATACTTTAACACAACTGGCTCCGGTTTGCCAGGCGTTGATAATTTCTGTGGGGGATAATGCCCCCGGAATCATCGGAATTTCGGCTTGTTTTGCCACTTGAATCATGGCAGAGTTAGTATGGGGAGAAAATAGGAATTGAGCACCCGATGCGATCGCATTTTTGACATCTTCAACGGTAAATAAGGTTCCGGTTCCGATCAGACATTCAGGAAGTTCAGACCGTAACTCAGCAATTAATTCAGGTGCTTGATCGCTATTCCAAGTAATCTCAATTAACCCCATTCCTCCGGCGGCGGTTGCTTGTGCCATTTGTTTTCCGAGTTGCCGTTTGGGAGCACGGATCACGGCGATCGCTCGATATTTTTTTAACAGAGATAACCAGATTTGAGGTTGCACGTTACCTTGAAGATCAGAATTAAGATTTATTTTTTACAAGACAGAGCTTGATTGAAGCAATTATATCGTAAAATAGAACGATCTAAGCTCGATTCTCTTGAGTTAGCATGATTGATAATTCTTGCTGTTTAATTAAGTTATGTTAAAGTCATTAAAAATCGAAAATTTTCGATGTTTTTCCACCTTTGAGCTACAACAGCTTGGGCGGATTAATCTGTTAGTTGGAACTAATAATAGTGGCAAAACTTCTATTTTAGAAGCGATTCAACTTTTTTACAAACGAGATAGCCTAGAAGGTTTATCTGAAATTATGATCAGTCGAGGTGAATATCTTTGGAGTGATGAGGAACAAAAAACTCGTGAGCTTGATCTTCGTCATTTATTCTATGGTCATCAAATAAATTTAGGGAGTTCTTTCTCAATTTCTGGAGAATATAAGGATTTTCAAGAAAATCTTTCGATTGTTATAGAACAAAATCCACAACTCACATTATTTGATTATCTAAAAGATTTTGTCCTGTTGATAAAATGGCTACGCCAAGAAAAGGAAAATTTAGAACTCTCCTTATCGGGTAATTTAGAATTCCCTTTATCCGCTAATTTAGGTTTGTCTACAGATTTAATCAAGAAAATTCGTAGAAATCCTTTAAACTCAACACTAAAAACTCAATTTATTACCTCATCTTCTTTGAGAACCGAAAAAATGATGGAGTTGTTTGATCAAGTTGTTTTAACCCCAGAAGAAGATTTGATTACAGACGCACTAAAAACCCTTGAACCTAAAATAGAACGAATTGCTGCCCTCGGTTCTGACAAAAATGGTTTCAGATCAAATAGAGGATTTGTTATTCGTTTATCGGATAGCGATCAACGCATTCCAATTGGAAGTATGGGAGATGGAATTAGGAGAATTTTAGGTTTAACCTTAGCCCTTGCCAATGTGAAAAATGGTGTTTTATTAGTTGATGAAATTGATACAGGATTACATTTTAGTGCCATGTCTGATATGTGGAAATTAGTCTGGAATACTGCCAAACGACTCAATATTCAAGTATTTGCTACAACTCATAATAGTGATTGTTGGATAAGTTTAGCGGATCTGGCTAATTCTGAAATCCTGGATGGAGATGGAATTAAAATTCATAGAATAGAGAAAAATAAACCCAACAGTATTGTTTTTAATGAAAATCAAATGGCAATTGCGGCTGAACGAGGGATTGAGGTACGATAAGAAATGACAAAAAATAGTCGTTCTAATATAAAATCCCATTGTAGATGCTACAGATGATCCCTCCTAACCCCCCTGTAGAGACGTTGCATGCAACGTCTCTACAGGGGGGTATTTGTAGGAAACATTAAGGGATGGAATATAATCATGTATTACTGGTCGAAGGAAAGGAATCACATTACAACAACAAAAAATACCGCCCCCAACTCAAGTTAAGGACGGCGTGGGAAGATGGAATTTCGGAATTACCGACGAATATCCATTAAATTTGCATTAATCATGGTGGTATTTTCTAAGGTAGCTCCGGCTAAATCTGAAGCCGTTAAATTTGCACCTGTGAGATTAGCACCTGTTAAATCAGCATCGCGTAAATTAACACCACTGATATCAAATCCATATAAGCTACCTTCTTTTAACTTCACTTGACCTAAATTAGCAACGGATTGTTGAGCATTTTTGAGGTTAGCACCTGTTAAATCAGCACTCTCTAAATTTGCCCCAATTAAATTAGCATGACTTAAATCAGCATTTTTTAAACTAGCAATCACTAAACCCGCTAAACTCAAGTTAGAACGGCTTAAATTGGCTCGTTCCAAATTAGCACCATGTAATTTAGCTGCCACGAGATTTGCACCTTCTAAATTCGCTTCGGTTAATGCAGCCCGATTGAAATTCACTTCATTTAGATTTGCACCTTGTAAGTTCGCGCCCTGTAAATTGGCTTCTCGGAGGTTAGCACCCTGAAGATTAACACCAACTAACTGAGCGCCACTGAGATCACATCCAGGACAGTTTTTACTTTCCAATAGCTGCTTGAGATGGGCGGGGTTCTCGGCTTGAGCGGGAACAGTTAAACCCAAGATCATTATCACTACTGTGGTGGCTACTGTTGCGAATTTCATGCCCACACCCTCAGAAAACTCTATGTTCTTTCTTACTATTAATCATTATCGGGCATAAGGGTATGAGTAGAATCCCGGTTGCGTGTGATATTGTTGTGATCCCCGTGTGACGGAAATCACTGAGAAAAACTGTTTCTGTTGATACAGTCCCCCCTAAATCATCACCTCTCGGATTAAATTGCCTAACTGTTCTGCACTATTGGTTACGGCGACGGAGGCTGTGGCTTCAGTCATTTGTTGTAACGGCTCTGGTGATTGTAGCAGATACAAAACTTTACTGGCTAGCAAGTCGGCGGTTAAATCCTGTTGTTGAAACACCCACGCCGCACCCGCTTGAGCAAAAACATTGGCGTTATAGGTTTGGTGGTCTTCGGCGGCAAAGGGATAGGGAATTAAAATTGACGGGGTGTGAGTAATGGCTAATTCTGTTAAAGTTCCTGCGCCTGAGCGACTTACGGCTAAATTCGCCCGTTTCAAAAGGGCTGCCATATTATCGTAAAAAGGCATTGTAATATACTGAGGATGGTTTAACGCCTCGACATTGGGGTCATTGTTTCCGGTTAAATGGACAACCCACGCTCCCGCCTGGAACCAAGTCGGAGCCGCCTCTCGAACCAATTTATTCACACTGACGGCGCCTTGACTTCCCCCAACGACAACAATAACGGGAACGTCATCGGGGAGGTGAAAAGACAAGGGTTGAGAAGCGTTGAGAAAGTTAGAACGCACGGGGGTTCCAACGACAACGGTATGAGCACGGGACAGGTAGGGAATGGAGGCTGCAAACCCCAAGGCGACAGCATTACACCAAGGGCCAAAACTGCGGGTCACTTTTCCCGGTAAGGCGTTGGACTCGTGTAAAATCACGGGTAAACCCAGGGAACGAGCCGCGAGAATTGCGGGTGCTGCAATATACCCCCCAGTGGTGAAGACCCCTCGGAACTTTCCAGTTTTGAGGAGATGGCGGACTTGTAACCAAGAACGGGCGAATTTGGCGATAATTTTGAGCGTTGTGAAACTCAAGCGTTGCTGGAAGCCTTCAACGGAGATGGTATGGAGGGGATATTGTTGGGGGACTAATTCCCGTTCTAAGCGATCGGGGACGCCTAACCATTCTATCTCAAAATCGGACAGGTGTTCGGCAGTGGCGATGGCCGGAAATAAATGTCCACCTGTCCCACTAGCAGCAATGAGTAAGCGAATGGGTGTTTGACTCAAGTTTTTTCCTTATTATGCGTTCAATTGAATTTTTAAGTTACCTTGACACTCCCGGTGCCTGAAGGCGTGAGGATTCTGGGTTCAACGAAACCACTTAATCAAAGTACCTTGCAGTGCTTTAACCAGAGGTGGGATTCTCCCCCAGCTTTCATAGCGGGTATGCCCTACCCTATTCGCATTGCTGCGAGTTCTTTTTTGCTTGAAACAAATTTGTTTCAAAAAAACGGGTTGTTGAGCTTCCCATGAATCTTTTACCCACTGCTGGGGGGAAACTAAAACTGTGCAGTAGAACCCTATAGATTCAATTGTCAAGGTTCAACGTTTTACCGTTAGGTGACTAGGTTTTTATACAGGTTTTTTACCTTTCCTGTTGCTGGAAATGGTATCACAATCGGATGTCAATAGACAACCTAATATAAAGCCTAAGTAGAACTTAGGGGTTTTAAACCCATTTTTCTGATAAAATTCATACAAAATCGCTATTGTTAAACCGTTTAGCGGTTAACAACCCCTCCTTACCCTAGAAATAGGTGTGTTTGAGACAACCACATCTCTACAGAGGGGCAACCATACCCTTCTACCCCGAAAGGGGAAATATAAAGCCTAACTAAAAGTTAGGGGTTTCTACCCATTTTTCCGATGACAAATTTCCCAAAAATTCAACCGCAATCTTTCCAGAAAGGATCTTTTGTCGAGATGCGCCCTAGCTTGTCTCGACGAACAATCCCATTATTTTCTATACTTCTGGGAGTAGTAATGTGGGGAACGGGTGCAGCAATTTCCTTACCTGCTGATGCCGAAACCCCGGAAACAGCCCCTGCCAATATTACCAATCTTTTAACTCAAATTGATGCCGCTGCTAATCGTCAGGATGTCGAAGCCGTCATGGGTTTTTATAGTCCTAATTTTACCAATTCCGATGGCTTGAATCATCAAACCTTAAAAGAAGTTTTAACATCTTTTTGGGATCAATATTCTCAGCTTAATTATCGCACAGAATTACAGTCTTGGCAACAGAATGGGAATACTTTAACCACCACAACGGTAACAGAAATTACAGGAACAAAAACGCTTAAAAATCGAGAATTTAGCTTAACCGCAACCCTCACCTCACAACAACAGATTGAAGCAGACAAAATTGTTCAACAGGAAATTCTAGCGGAAAAAAATCAATTAACATTAGGAAAACAGCCCCCAACGGTGGTTTTTAACGTACCGGAAGCCGTCAAAATCGGTCAGGAATATGCGGTCGATGCCATTGTTCAAGAACCCTTAAATAATGAAATCTTAATTGGAACAGCAATCACACAACCTGTAACCGCAAAAGCCTATACTCAATCTGAACTTTTACAACTCGAATTTTTACCTTCTGGGGGTGTTTTTAAAGTGGGTCAAGCTCCTAATACTTTAGGAGATAATTGGGTTTCTGCTATTTTAATGCGTCAAGGAGGAGTAACGTTAGTCACCCAACGTTTACGAATTGTTAAATAATCAGTTATCAGTTATCAGTTATCAGTTGTAGGGGCGGGTTCATCAAGATTGAGGTGATTAACAAAGATATAAAAGAACCCGCCCGTACCAGTTATCAGTTTATTACCCAATTCGTAATTAGTAATTAGTAATTCGTAATTTCCTAAAACCTTATGGTTCCTTTACTAGAGGTTAAAAATTTAGCCATTCAGTTTTTTACCCTCGATGGGGTTGTTCAGGCGGTGAATGGAATTTCTTATCAGGTGTATCCGGGGGAAACTCTGGGAATTGTTGGAGAGTCGGGGTCAGGAAAAAGTATTAGTGTGTTATCAATTTTAGGATTAATTCCATCACCCCCAGGGAAAGTTACCCAAGGTCAAATCTTATTTGAAGGAAAGAATTTACTCGAATTCAGTTCTCAACAATTACAACAAATCCGGGGTGATGAAATTGCGATGATTTTTCAAGACCCGATGACTTCCCTTAACCCGGTTTTAACGATTGGAAAACAACTAACTGAAGCTCTACAAATTCATTTAAAATTAACTTCTGAACAAGCTCAAAATCGAGCTATTCAACTCTTAAAACAGGTGGGAATTCCCAGTCCTGAAAAACGGTTAAAAAACTATCCCCATGAATTTTCTGGGGGAATGCGTCAACGGGTTATGATTGCAATGGGGTTAGGATGTCAGCCGAAATTATTAATCGCAGATGAACCCACAACAGCATTAGATGTAACGGTACAAGCTCAGGTTGTAGAATTAGTTAAACAACTCAAAAATACACAGGGAATGTCTGTGATTTGGATTACCCATGATTTAGCATTATTAGCAGGATTAGCCGATAGAATTATAGTCATGTATGCGGGGCAAATTGTTGAACAAGCAACGGTGCATCAACTCTATAAAAACCCTCGTCATCCCTATACTATTGGACTATTAGAAAGTTTACCCCGACTGGATCAAATTCGTCAAGAACCGTTAAAAGCTATTGAAGGAACTCCCCCCAATTTAATTGATTATCCCCTGGGATGTCCTTTTGCTCCTCGATGTCGATTTGCGATTGAACATTGTTTTCAAGAAAATCCTATGTTGGAATTGATTGAAACCGAGCATCAAGTCGCTTGTTGGGTGAAACCAACTTAATAATAACTTTATTCCTACTCTAAAAATGTCCATCCTAATTTATCACATTACCCATTTTAACAATCTTAATTCTATTTTAGAAAATGGTGGATTAATGTCTAAAAATCAACAGTTAAAAAACTCTATAAAATATATTAATATTGCTCACGATAGCATCCAAGATAGAAGAAATAGAAAAAATGTTCCTTGCGGAAATTATGGCACATTACATGATTATGTTCCTTTTTATTTTGCTCCTCGTTCTCCCATGCTTTATACGATTCATAAAGGAAATATTCAAGGCTATAAAGATGGACAAAACTCCATCATTCATCTAGTTGTAAAAGTCGATGAAATTATAGAGTCAGAAATTCCCTTTGTATTTACTGATGGTCATGCTATCATGGATTATTCGGATTTTTATACTGATCTTAATGCTTTAGAAATGATTGATTGGGACGTGATGGAGTCAAAGTATTGGTTTGATAGGGATGATGATCCTAATCGCAAATGTCGTAGACAAGCTGAGTTTTTAATTTACCAATTCTGTTCTTGGGGTTTGATCAAAGAAATTGGTGTCATCAACTTGAGTATGCAAAGTCAGGTTCAGAAAATTTTACAAAACTTTGAGCAAAAAACTCCTATTTTTGTGCATCCTCAATGGTATTATTAAGGTATATTGATCAAGAAATCATTGAACAAACACAGCAATTCAAGAAATGATTAAGTTTGAGCAAGGAAACCTTTTGACAGCCAATACTGAAGCCCTAGTTAACACTGTAAATTGTGTTGGTGTCATGGGTAAAGGAATTGCTCTGCAATTTAAACAAGGTTTTCCTGAAAACTTCCTTCACTACAAAAAAGCTTGTAATGCCAAGCAAATTCAACCGGGTCAAATGTTTACCTTTACAACGGGAAATCTATTTAATCCTAAATACATCATCAATTTTCCCACTAAATTGCATTGGCGTGAAAAATCTAAACTAGAATATATCGAAGTAGGATTAAAAGCATTAATAGAAGAAATTAAACAACTTAAAATTCAATCTATTGCGATTCCTCCATTAGGTTGTGGAAACGGAGGATTAAATTGGATAGAGGTTAAACCGCTTATTTTACAGGCATTTGCGGAATTACCAGATGTACAAGTTCTACTGTTTGAACCGATAGGTGCACCTAAAGCCGATCAAATTCAGGTGACAACAGAAACACCTGAAATCACCCGATCTCGTGCTTTGTTTATTCGTCTGTTAGAATTATATGGGATTCCTGGATATCGCTTAACAAAATTAGAAATTCAGAAACTAGCTTATTTTCTACAGGTAGCAGGCGAACCCTTAAAATTGCGTTATAAAAAGCATAAATTTGGCCCTTATGCAGATAATTTAAACCATGTTTTGCAAGTATTAGATGGGCATTTTATCCGAGGTTATGGTGATAGAAGCAAAAACTCCGAGATGTATGTTTTACCAGAAGGTCAAGCCATAGCACAACAATTTTTAGAACAACATCCTGATGCGAATAATCGCCTTGAACGAGTGCATTGTTTAATTGAAGGATTTGAAACTCCCTACGGGTTAGAAATGTTAGCAACGGTTCACTGGGTAACAATAGAAGATCCCCAAGCCGCAGTAGATTGTGAACAGGCGATTAGGAGAGTACAAGAATGGAATGAACGCAAACGTCAAATATTTAAACCTAACCATCTTAGTAAAGCATGGAAACGTTTATATGAACAAAAGTGGTTAAATTGATAGCAAAATCAAGATTTTAGTTAATCTGATCATTGACATAAATATATGGATTTAATAATATTTATTTTGATAAAAATATGCTTCTATCCTCATCACAAAAAGAATCCATTTCTCAAAAAAATACTCCCCTAATTCGGGTGGAAAACTTACAAAAATACTTTCCAGTAATGCAAGGTATTTTGCTACAACGTCAAGTTGCAGCGATTAAAGCCGTTGATGGAGTCACCTTTAATATTCAACGGGGAGAAACCTTAAGTTTAGTGGGGGAGTCGGGTTGTGGGAAAAGTACAACCGGACGAATGATTTTACAACTTTCTCGTCCCACAGGTGGAACAATTTACTTTGAAAATACCGATTTAACCCGTTTAAACGAAAAAGAATTACATCCCTTTCGTCGCCGGATGCAAATGATTTTTCAAGATCCCTATTCTTCTTTAAATCCTCGAATGACCGTTGGTAAAATTATTAGTGAGCCCTTAATTATTCATCAACTAGCCAATGCTAAAATAGCGCAAAATCGAGTTAAAGAATTATTGGGATTAGTGGGATTAAATTCCGATGCAATTAATCGTTATCCCCATGAATTTTCAGGAGGACAACAACAACGAATTGGGATTGCGAGAGCTTTAGCGATGAATCCTGATTTTATTGTTTGTGATGAACCAATTGCGGCGTTGGATGTTTCCATTCAAGCCCAAGTGATTAATTTAATGCAAAACCTACAGCAAAATTTAGGTTTAACCTATCTGTTTATTGCTCATGATTTAAGCGTAGTTCGTCATATTTCTGACCGAGTTGCGGTGATGTATTTGGGCAAAATTGTTGAACTTTCAGATCGTGTTTCTTTGTATGAAAATCCTTTACATCCCTATACTCAAGCCTTATTATCCGCAGTTCCCATTCCTGACCCAGAATTAGAAGCAAAACGACAACGAATTTTATTAACTGGAGAAGTTCCTAGTCCCGTAAACCCGCCAACGGGATGCCGATTTTGTAGTCGTTGTCCCTATGTTTTTGAACAATGTCGGGTTGAAGAACCCCTCTTAAAAGATATCGGTTCAAATCATTCTGTAGCGTGTCATCTTATTTAATTAGGACTTACGCACTCTCCACGAAATTCTGTCATTCTGAGCTTGCGAAGAATCTCAGAGAGGACTGAGATGCTTCACGCTTTGTTCAGCATGACACTTGAGTGCGTAAGTCCTGTTAATATAAGAAAACCCTTTCTACTGCATTGAATAGAAAGGGTGTATTATCTAAGAAACGAGCTTAATCAGTTCTTCATCTGTTAAGTTGCGTTTGAGTTGAGTTGATAACTGGCGAACGGTGTCTAAAATCGGTTGAACTTCCTCTTTTTGTAAGACAATTCCATGTTGTCTTAAAATATTTAATAGGGTATGAGATCCCGAATGTTTTCCAACAACAACCCGATGGGTTAAACCAACATCGGCGGGATCAAAAGGTTCATAGGTTTTAGGATTTTTGAGAACTCCATCCGCATGAGTTCCTGATTCATGGGTAAACACATTTTTTCCCACAATAGCTTTCCAACCCGGAAGAATATTTCCTGATGCCATTTGGACTAATTGAGATAATTGTTGAAAATAGTGGGTTTTAATTCCCACATCAATTCCCTCAATTTGTTTTAAGACCATCACCACTTCTTCTAAAGCGGCATTTCCGGCTCGTTCTCCTAAACCAATAACCGTAGTATTAACGGATAAAGCCCCGGCTTTAATTCCTGCTAAGGCGTTAGCCGTTGCCATGCCTAAATCATCATGGGTGTGCATTTCTATCGGAATGGATAATCCTTGTACCAGTTTATCAACTTTTTTATAAGTTTGAAACGGATCAAGAATTCCGACGGTATCGCAAAAGCGAAAACGACTAGCCCCGCACTCTTCAGAGATTTGTGCCATTTCTAAAAGGAAGTTTTCATCGGCTCGTGAGCTATCTTCCCCCCCCACAGATACCCATAAATCTTGATCTTTAGCAAAAGAAATGGCTGTCTTTAAACGATCTAAAATTTGAGATCGAGATTGATGAAATTTGGCTTCAATCTGAAGATCAGAAGTGGGAATTGAAATGTGAACTCGCTTTAAACCACAGGCCATTGAGGCTCGAATATCCGAGATAACTGCCCGGTTCCATCCTAACAATTGAGCTTTGAGATTTAAAGCAACCATGGCTTGAATTGCCTGGACTTCTTCTCGTCCCATTGCCGGAATTCCGACTTCTAACTCATGAACTCCTATCCGGTCTAAAAGTTGAGCGATCGCCAGTTTTTCCGACCTAGAAAAAGCCACCCCCGCAGCTTGTTCGCCATCTCGCAGGGTTGTATCATTAATCCAAATTAAATTCATATAAAATAAGTGCGTTCATTGAGGTTAAACTAATGTCTATTCAAACAGCCCATCGGGTTTTACCTCTTACCTTTGATTCCTCACCTGTTCTGAGCTAGTCTTGAACGGTCAATCTCTGATCAGGTTTAACTTTTTTCAGGTTAAACTTAATCTGTTTTTCTTAAAATTTCCGGGTTTTCTCCTAACGAATTGATTAAATTATAGCCGCTTATCTGTTAGAAATTTAGCCCCAATCGTTGAGTTATCTCTCAGATAATCAAAAGATTTTAGCTCATTTGACATAAAATAATCCTCAAGAAATTATTAAGTTCTTAACAAGGTATCAAGCTTTACAGTAATACAGTGAATGACTGATCTACCGATAGCCAAAACTCAACACCCGAATCAGAATTCAAGCTATCATGATCTCAAGTCAACCCCGATCATTTATGGAGGGCCAGGGAACTGGCGAAACGTGCCTATCGAAACGATTTATGGTCAACTACAAGGTCTAAAGCCCAGTCAGCTTAAACGGTTGCAAAGCCTGTATCATCAACGATTACCGGGCGATCTGATTACAACCGCAGAATTTGCCCAGCGACTGGCTGCCATTAGCACAGAACTCGATCAACCCCTGTGCGCCTATATCAACCGTCGGGGACAAGTGATTCGCGTGGGAGTTGGAACCCCCCGCCAGACTCAAATTCCCCCCTTAGAACTGCCCCGTTATGGGAATGGACGTCTAAGTGGAATTCGCTGTATTGCCACCCAAACTACCCCCGAACCTCCGAAAGAATCAGCCCTCACTGCAATGGCCATTCAACGGTTAGACGTTCTGGTGGTTCTCACCTTAACCGGAAGCGGGTTTCAACGACGAGGAGGGGGTGAAACGGGCTATGTTAAAGACACCTATCTGGCTCACCTTGTCCCAGAAATGGACACGGCGAGCGATCAACATATTGATAATGGCTTTTCGGCTATTCCCTATTATTTGTCGTTGCCGATGAGTCTGGATGCCCTCTCGCAACAGGACTTTCTGGATTTAGTCACTGGACTAGAGACGGAATTTGAACGGGAATTTGTCGCCCGTGAAGTCGATTCTAGTCAGGATAAAGTGCTGTTAGTGGGGGTGAAAACTGAGAAAATCTCCCCCCAACGGTTTGAAGATGGGTTAACGGAATTGGTGCGTTTAGTCGATACCGCCGGGGGCCAAGTGTTGCAAACCATGAGACAAAAGCGATCGCACCCTCACCCCCAAACCGTTGTCGGCGAGGGAAAAGTCCAAGAAATTGCCCTGGTAGCCCAAACCATCGGGGCCAATTTAATTGTCTTTGACCGGGACTTATCCCCCGCCCAAGTTCGCAACCTGGAAACTCAAATTGGGGTAAGGGTTGTAGACCGAACCGAAGTCATCCTTGATATTTTTGCTCAACGCGCCCAGTCGGGGGCGGGGAAATTACAAGTGGAACTCGCCCAACTGGAATATAGTTTACCCCGATTAACGGGTCGAGGTCGGGCGATGTCTCGGTTAGGGGGCGGCATTGGGACGAGAGGGCCAGGGGAGACGAAATTGGAAACCGAACGACGGGCCATTCAACGGCGCATCGCCCGGTTACAGCAGGAAGTCAATCAACTGCAAGCTCATCGTTCGCGGCTGCGCCAAAATCGTCAAGTGCGAGAGGTGCCCACCTTAGCGTTAGTGGGCTATACCAACGCCGGGAAATCGACGTTATTAAACGTTTTAACCCAGTCGGAAGTCTACACGGCTGACCAACTGTTTGCTACTCTTGACCCCACGACTCGCCGTTTAGAGATTCCTGACACGATAACGGAGGAGCCTTTAAATGTGGTAATTACGGATACGGTGGGATTTATCCATGAATTGCCACCTCCTTTAATTGATGCTTTTCGAGCTACTTTAGAGGAAGTGACGGATGCGGATGCGTTAATTCATTTGGTTGATTTATCCCATCCCGCTTGGGAAAGTCAAATTGAGTCCGTGATGCAGATTTTAAGGGAAATGCCTGTGACTCCTGGCCCTGCTTTATTAGCGTTTAATAAAATCGATCAAACCGATGGGGATAATTTACGATTAGCCCAAGAAAAATATCCGCAAGCGGTTTATATTTCTGCGTCTAAAGCATTAGGATTAGAAACCCTGAGACAACGGATGGCGGCGTTAGTTCATTATGCGGTTTCTAATCGTTAAAAGGCTGTTAGGATAGAAACTAGGTTTCTGAATCAAACTTTCAATGTCAGCCGAAAGATCATTTCAGAAACCGGGTTTCTCATAGAGATCTAGTTTTAGCCAACAATCTCCAAGCAGAAACCCGGTTTCTTTGGTCGTGCGTAAGACCTAATATTCTATAACCCTAAACAATAACGAATTATTGCTTCAATTTCTACCATTTTAGTTTTAGAAATTCGTCCTGCTTGTTCTCTGCCCTGAACCGGATTAAGATTAACAAAATAAATCTCGCCTCTTTGAATGGTCATAAATCAGTTAAACCATCCATTTCAGTGATTTTAAATTCCTGTTCTATTTGCTGAATCTCAGATTGAATAGATGGATCGTTTGCCATCGCTTCTAATTGTGTTGTTAAGTTAGAAACGCTAATTTCTATTTCTTGATCTCCATAAGTAGCTTTTAATCTTTCTAAAAAGCTCTGATCAAGTTCACTAGCTTTTAAACGATAGGTAGTTACCATTTTGATTAATTATTTTTGTTTTGATTTTCGGGCTGACTTCTCCCCCTATTATACCTCATCATCCGCTATTCTCCTTGTATATGATTAAGCTTGATCAATCTCTTCGCGGGTGAGAAACCCATTGACTTTAATCGGATTTTCTGTTAAAATATCGATGATATCTTGGGTTTTAGTATTGAGTTGAGAACTGGCTAAATTATCGAATTTGTTTTTAACACAATTACTCTTACTTGATCAAATTTTGGGTAAATAAACGATCTGATCTTGATACTCATTATCAAAAGAGGCTTCAGCAATAAAAATTAGTTGATTGATATTTTCACCAATACTAAGTTTAGTACCCAAAATAAAAATTCCTGGGACATGACCCCCGCGTTCAATATGTTCCGCCAAGTGAACTGGCATTGATTTACGATTGTTTGTCACTAAAACAAAATTGTGTTCTTCACACCAGCACAAAATCTCTGGGTCTAAAGTGCTTAAAGGAGGTACATTAGGCTCGCCTATTTTCCAGACAACAAAATTAGGATTGCTTTCGATTAATTGTCTTTTATAAATAGGGTCTAAATTTTCATCAAGCAAGTATTTTAGACTTATTGGCTTTCTGTTGAGATTCTAATTCAGCTTTAAGCTTTCTGAGTCGAATAATTCCCGGTGGGGGATTTAGTTCTTGAGCTTTCCATTGTTGGTGACTCCATTCAAGCCAATCAGCTAAATAGGCGCTAATGGCTTCTTTGTTATGCAAATAATAAGTGATAGTGGCATAAATTTGTTCTAAAGTTAAAGAGGGATAAGATTGCAGAATTTGCTCAGGAGTGCGGGCGCGATGGATAAAATCATAAAGGATGGTTTCAATGCCAATCCGCGTCCCTTTTACCCGAATGTCATCTGGGCGTAAAAAGTTGAAGTAATCTTCTAGTTGCATAAGAGCTAACTCCTATTAATTTTTAACAGTCGATCCTGTTTAAGTTAGTTAACAGTTTAATGATAGCATATAATACCAAATCCGGTTAAATATTTCCTTATTGTTTGTTTAATCTCGAAAAGAGTAAATCACGCCAAAAGTCATAAACCGGGTTTCTATCACTATCTAGTTTTTCCCAAAAGTTCCTAACTAGAAAACCGGTTTCTTCCCTAACATTCCTCTAACCAACTTTGAATTACTCCTAACAAATTATCTTGACTGGGAGGAAACCCGCGTAAAGGTGCTTCCAGGGGTGCATCGGTTTATTGAACTCGGAAAGATTGACCAATGGCTTCAAATTGATCTAAATTTTGTTGTGTTAATTTTCGTCTAATTTCCGCTTAACAGATAATTTGCACCCAGAAGTCACACAATCTTGCAAATAAAGATTAATTAGCTCCTGGTAAGATATCCCTTCTTCTTGAGCCATCATTAACAATAAATTACAAGTAATATAGCCTAGTCTGTGAACAGAATATTTAATCCTTGACAAAAATATCTTTCTTGGTTACGATCAAATTTAATACTAATATTTTAATTTATTCCCCATGAAAAAAACAAATTTGCTGCAATTAAAGGAACAAGTTTTGTTAGAGGAAACTGAGCCTTTAGCAATAGAGTACAATGGGCGATTAGTGGGTTATTTTTATCCAGTGAGTGCAATGCCAAGCGCGATCGAGGAAATCGATTTAACTTTTACAAATTTAGTACAACAATGGCGCAATGAAACGATAGGTATTTCCTCCACTACAGATTTAGTTATGCACCCTGCTTACCAACAAATTATTAGGATGGGGCCAGTAGTAATTCCTCTGTTATTAAGGGAAGTCGAAAGAAAATCAGGGCGTTGGTTTTGGGCTCTGTGTGAAATTACTGGAGAAGATCCAGTACCTTTAGAAAAACGGGGTAAAACTAAAGAGATGACTCAGTTTTGGCTAGAGTGGGGGAAAGCAAAAGGTTACAAATGGTAGGAAATAATGCTTGGATACAAAATATTAAAGAATGGATTGAACAAAATCATCCTAATTTAGTGACAACGGGATATCAAATTACTAGCCCAGACACAACTGATTATAATTGTATTGCTTGGGCGGCTGGAAGTACAGAAGAATGGTGGTGGCTAGATGCCAAAGGTCAAGACTACTGGCCAGCGAATATACTGCGAGAGGAATCTCTGACTGCTTTTATTATGGCTTATCAAACTTTAGGGTATGAAGTCTGTGAAAATGCTTTGCTGGAAACTGGTTTTGAAAAGATCGCGATTTATGTTTTAGATGGAAAACCGCAACACGCATCCAGACAACTTCCTAATGGAAACTGGACTAGCAAATTAGGTCAGTATGAGGATATAGAACATAATTCTTTAGAGGGTTTAGAAGGTAGTATATATGGTGCAGTTTCTTGTGTGATGAAAAGGCGTTTGATTGAGCAGGAGTAATAAACGCATCAAAAGCGCGATCGCACTTCCATTGAGTAAGAAACCGGGTTTCTGAGAGATATCTTGTTTTCACCGAAAGTCTGTGAAAAGAAACCCGGTTTCTTTGCCCCACTAGAACTGACAACCTTGTTTCCTTGGAGTAGATGGGAAACATGATCGGTATCAAGTATCCAAATTGTCATTATTTCTCCGATTATTAGCTCTATAGCTAAATTTATGCAATTTCATCATCGTTAGCTAAACGCTCTTTTCTCAGACTTTCTGCAATCTCAGAAAAGTCGGGATCGTCCTGAAAAATTCCGGCAAATTTTACCCAAGGATTTTCCGGTTGTTTAGGGGCTTGCCATTCAATTTCTACTGGAATAATCTCTAGTTTTTCCAAACGATTATGTAAGAGGTCATTCAATTTTTCGATAGCTTCTTCTTGTGTTGAAGCTTCTACTTGGCAGTTAGGGAGTTCCAGAAAAGATGCGCTTATTTTTGTTTCATTAGAGCGATCGATCAAAATATGAAACTTCAGGGGAACTGACTGAGATATTTTTTCTGTTGATACTTTACTAATCATAAAGTCTTTATTAATTGATGGAGATGAATGGGATAGAATAATTTTAACGCATTTCCTCTAACCAACTTTGCATCGCTCCTAACAAATTATCCTGACTGGGGGGAAAACTGCGTAAAGGTGCTTCCAGGGGTTCATCTCATCAAAGTTGAGTCTATATTGATTTGCCAATTTTCATCAATAAATTGCAGATTTTCATCATAAATAAGCGTCAGTTCACCAAGATTTTTGGATTCATTATGATTAGATGAATTTTCAGCAAAACTAGGGTTAACTTTAAGGCAAAACTTGAGTTTAAGCCAGCGTTTTTGACCTGTGAAACCAATAGCACTACTGACTAATTCAGAAGACAGGGAATGCGGTAAAATAATCTCTTCATAAAATTCATCTTGTTCATCCCAGTATCCAGATATTTTATAATCGCATAATTCCAAATGTTCTCTGACAAGTGCGTTAGCATTTAGATTTTCTAATACTTCTGTTAAATCTTGCCAAACTGGATGATTTTTAAATTCAAGTATTGTCATAACTTTCTGTAATTAATGTTCTGTTACCAAACCCGGAAAATGTAATACTCCATTAATGATTCTTGCATGAAATCGCCTATCTCCTCCTTTCCCTAACACTTTTGATTTAAAATCAAACCCTTCAATTTCTGAAGGAACCAGACCAATATTCCCGCGAGGGGAAACAATTCCTTTTTCAATGGCTTTTAAATGTTTATGATTTTGGTCATATTTTATCCCCAGTTGGATTTGCTCTTTGCTAAAAGACACTAACTGACCGTTAGTTGTTTGATATATTATATTAGGCTGAATTTCTGCCCAGCTATTGGGTAGATGTTCCATTCAATTTTTACTAAAATTATTCAATTTTATTCTATCATTTCCCCTAACCAACTTTGAATTACTCCTAACAAATTATCCTGACTGGGGGGAAACCCGCGCAAAGGTGCTTCGAGGGGTTCATCGGTTATCCAGAGGATGTGTAAACCCAGGTTAGTATCGGCAATTTTGCCACAGCAGGTGAGGAGTGGGGGATGAGGTTTACAGTCATAATTTAAACGGATTAATAATATTGAGTTGTCCAGAAACAATTAACCCATCCTGCATATCTTCAGAATACAGAGTATCTGCACCACCCGATAAAGCACTGGCAACAATCAAACTATCCCAAAACGAGAAATTATATTGAGTGCGTAAATCAGAAGCTATAACAATAATATTGCGATCAATATCCATGACAATACAACCCTGATAAAATTCTTCAATAATCTGTCTAATTTTAATTTCACTAAGTTTGGCTTTTTTGCATAAAACAGCACAAACTTCATTAATCACTTGGGTACTAATCAAAATGTTTTTTTGATTAGTCAAATTGATAGCAATGTTATGCTTTTTAATTTCTTCAGAACGATCGCTATCTGGATCTATCAAAAATTGATATAACCATATATTAGAATCACAAAAACTCAGAGGATTTGGCATAACTAGAGTTGATGTATGTCATCTTTGGTTAATTTACGCACACCCGGAACGGAAATTGGATTTTGCGTTAATTCGGCAATGATTCCCGTTTGAGAAATTCTTTTAGGTTGTTTGAGGATAATCACTGTCACCTCGTTTTCTTCTCTTAAATCCTGTTGATATTCTTCTGGTATCTCGATGATACCTTGTTGGATTTTTGCTTTAAATTCAACGGAATTAGCCATCTTGTATTCTCCTTGTCTATGATTAAGCTTGATCAATCTGTTCGCGGGTGAGAAAACCATTGACTTTAATCGGCTTTTCTGTTAAAGTATCAATGATATCTGGGTTTTTCATATTGACTTGGGAACTGGCTAAATGATCGAGTTCGTTTTTAGCTTGAAACCCCTCGATAATGGCTTGGATTTGGGTAATCTGTTCTGGGTTTAACCCACTAATATTAATAGTTTTGCTCATCGTTGATGTGGATGAATAGGATAGGGTAATTTTAACACATTTCCTCAATCCAACTTTGCATCGCCCCTAACAAATTATCCTGACTGGGGGGAAACCCGCGTAAAGGTGCTTCGAGGGGTTCATCGGTTATCCAGAGGATGTGTAAACCCAGTTTAGTATCGGCAATTTTGCGACAGCAGGTGAGGAGTGGGGGATGAGGTTTACAGTTATGGAAAATTAGGGCTAGGTGGCGTTTTTGCAGTTGTTTTTTGAGGCTGAGAATCTGTTGTTTGAGTTGGGCAAAGTTGCTGACAGTGGGGATGTCTGTATCGGGGAGTGCGAGGGAGTAAATTAGGGTGCAAAGTTCTTGACAAATAGCGCTGGTGTCTGTTTCATCTGCTAAGGATTAAAATCTTGGGCGGTTTAAGTATTGCCATAGCTTTTGCAAGACATTGTTGGTTTTTTGATTATATGCGGTATAAAATTCTGGGTAGGTGAGGTTTTGGGCGCATTGCCAAATAAGTTGGTAGCATTGTTCGTAAAGGTCAAATTTATTTTGGTAAATATTTTTATTTAGATTATGCTTGAGTACAGCAACTAGCCGACAATATTGCTCGTCAGTCACAATGATTTTCCCCAATATATAGGCAACAATTCTTCTAGTATTTTCATCCGAAGTTTTATCTAGCAGTTGGAGTAAACGGAAAATCGCTTCCTCATTTCCCACTGCTATTTTACCTAAACTATTGGCAATAACCCTCCGGGTAGATTCAGCAGAAGTTTCACCAAGCAGTTGGATTAAGCATTTAATCGCTCCTTCATGTCCTGCTTCTATTCGACCTAAAATATCGGCAACCATTCTCTGGATTAATTCGTCTGAATTTTGATCTATGAGTTGGATTAAGCGGTCGATTACTCCTTCAGTACCGATTTCTATTCTATTTAAAATATCAGCAGCAGTCGCACGAGTCAATTTATTATTTTCATCTAGTAGTTGAATTAATCGGTCAATTGCTCCCTTATTTCCCTTTGCTGTTTTACTAAATAGATCGCTAACCCTTCTCTGACTAGATTGATCTAATATTGGGGATTTTGAAGAATATAATTGATCCACCTGCTTATCATTATGAGAAGTTTTATTAAACAGTTGGCTTAACTGGGCGATCACACCTTCATTTCCCACTGCTATTTCTCCCAAAATATCGGCAACACGACTACGGGTGTTATCATCAGAAGTTTCAGCAAGTAGTTGGCTTAACCGGGCGATCGCTCCTTCATTTCCCACTGCTATTTCTCCCAAAATATTAGCAACACGACTGCGGGTGTCATCATCAGAAGTTTCAGCAAGCAGTTGACTTAACCGGGCGATCGCTCCTTCATTTCCCACTGCTATTTTTACCAAATTATCGGCAACACGACTATATTCAGGAGAAGTGTCAGCAAGCAGTTGGTTTAACCGGGCGCTCGCCCACTCATTTCCCACTGCTATTTCTCCCAAAATATCGGCAACACGACTATGGGTATATTCATGAGAAGTTTCAGCAAGCAGTTGGCTTAAATGAGCGATTGCCCCCTCATTTGCCCCCGCGATTTTACCCAAATTATCGGCAGCACTCCTGCGGGTAGATTCATCAGAAGTTTCATCAAGTATGCGGATTAAATGATTGATTGCCCTTGAGCTATCAGTTTCTACTAATACTGCGTTTGCTCCTGCTTTAATTGAATACAGATAACTAACGCAACTTTTAAAAATTTGACTAACAATTTCATCAGCCAAACGACTATCTTTAAACTCAGGAACTATAGCCCCCGCGAGAAAATAAGCCCGATATTCATAGAAACCTCTATCCACTTTCGGATAATTCCAACTACCACAACCATCATCAAAATTTACCAACTTCTCAATAAACGCCTCTTTTTTCTCCTTTTGCACATCCTCCCGCCCAAACCACAGCAAAATCACCTCTTTCCACTGCTTCTCAAAAATCCGATAAGTCCCCAAACTTGGATTATCCGGTACATGATGCAAAAAATAACCCCAATCATCTACCGCCAACGCTGCAAAATACTCCTGAAACGTGGGATGATAAAACGCATAAACCCGCTCATCGGGATTTTCCACCGCCACCCCTACCAAATTCAACCAACCCAAATCTAAAGCCAACTTACACAACGGCTCATCAGTTTCCCCCAAAACCTCCGTTACCAAACCTTCCCTTAACCGAAACCGAGACTCAGATTGCTCCATCCCCCGCAGCGCCAACCTTCCCAACGCCGCATTCAACTCCTTTCGCTGCTTGGATTTCGTAGGAAAAGCCTCCTGCTTCCACTCATACAGCGCCTCGGCAAACTGCCTATAAAGCCCCGCCTTGGTTTCCGGTAAACCCCCCTGACGAATTTGCCAAGCACGACACAACAGCGCCAACCGCAGGGGATTTCGCACCGTATCCCGAATCCGCTCTTTTCCGTCTTTGGCTAATTCTGCCAGCAACCGCTCCCCTAACTCTGGGTGACGCGCAAACCAGCGATGAATAAATTGCCCCACCCCCTCCGGGTAGTCAAAATCGAGATTGCGATAAACATCAAACCCTTCCAGGGCATTTTTCCCCGCATCCCACACATTCTGGCGACAAGTCACCACCACTCGCGCTGAAGCAACCCAACCGCTAATCTGATTCGCCACCGTCGCTAGGGGGTTGCTACTCCCCATTTCATCCACCCCATCCAGCAACAGCCACACTCGCCCACTCTTAAACAGCAACGCCAGTGCATCTTCCATTTCCGGCGTTACCCGCACCGCCCCCAGAGCATCCTTGAGCCACTTTTGCAGTAGGTACTCCTCAACATTTCGCCTCTGCAAATCTGCCAAAGACACCCAAATTGCCACATCCCGCTCTGTCTCTGCTGCTACCCATTGGGCTATTTTCTGTAAAAGCGTGGTTTTCCCCGCCCCCGGTTCCCCCGTCACCGCTAACCTGCGCCCTTGACTTTTCGGACTTTGCCCCTGTTTCAGCACTTGGGCGAAAAACTCATCATTTTTATAAGTGCGGGTGACTTCTTCATACTCCTTTTCTGGCTGATAAAATTGGGAACCTTCCTCTGGCGAAACCTCCCCAGGGCGTTTTTCTTTCTTTACCTTTTCTACTAATCCCAGAGGCACATAAATATCATCAAGAGTATGCTCTACCCCATCGCCCGTAGTGAGGGGATTAGTGGTGAGTTTTTGTCTTTCTGCTAAGGCGTTTTGAGAGACTTCGCGCCAATTAATCGGCACATTTTTGGGTGCTTGACTCTCACTCGCACCCAATTTTTGCCAAAAATTAATCGCTTCTCCCAGTAAATTCGAGCGAAATCGCTGCTCAAATGTCTTTAATTTTGGATCTTTTTGCCTCTCATCATTAATAAAAGCATTCAAATTTGTGCTATTAATCCAGTCCCCCCGCTCATCTTGATGAGGATTGAGTCCCCGTAACAGCAACCTTGTCAACAAACCATGATCTTCCACCGCCACCGCCTCCTGAAATTGGCGACAAGCGGCAACCAACCAACGACTTACTTCTGGCCGATTTTGATTTGTGGTATATGCCTGATCAAAATTCTCATTAGTAAATGCTCCACTATGGCAACAGTCTAACCAAACAATTTGATTTCTTACTTGACTCTTGATTAATTCATCTCGCAACCAATCAAAAGGAATGGCAAACTCTCCACTGGGCTCGACATCACTAGGGCATAAATATCCCTTAAGTTCATTTTGTGCTGAGGTTTGTAGCAAGCCATGTCCGGCAAAAAATAGCAATGCTGTATCGGGATAATTATTATTAGCAGGATTGAATAGTTTAGAGATTTCCTCTTGGAGAATTTCCCCTTTCACCAAACCTTTTTCCTCCACCTTAATCGCCCCATCTTGGCAGATTTCTGGAAGCACTTTCACAGAATCAAATTGCCCGTAATCTCTGAGTACACGGGCAATTTCCTCCGCATCTTTTGAGGCTAGTGTTAAATTTTGTTCAGTAAAAGGATAGCGATTAATCCCCACCACCAAAGCCTGCCTGGTCATCCATCATTCCTCAATATGACTAGAGTTATGTCTGAGATTGCTAAATTCATTATACTCCAACCGCCACTGATCAGATAATTCGGGTAGTTGGTGTTGAGGAGGTAGTTTACCATCAAGGGATGTGTGGGAGCGATCGCCGTTTTCGGATATCTGCAAATTGACAATTGAGATAGGAGAAACCGGGTTTCTTCACAAAACTTTTTATTTTTACCGAGAGATGATATTAGAAACCCGATTTCTGGGGAAAATTAAACCGCAATAAAACGGCCTTGCAATTGTTCAGGAGAAACGTTAGAAACTACACCTAAAATTTGATTTGATCCCGTAACCCGAATCAGCGTTTCCGGTAAATAGGAATAGGAATTTGTTGATAATTCTAAGGTTAAATTTGCTTCTGTTAAACCTTCTGTTAAGCCAATTTGATCAATACCGGGTTCAAAATCTTCAATAATATCTGCTAACAATTCATCTGAATTAGAGGTACTTAAGGAAAGAATAAATAGATCTGAACCTGTTCCTCCGGTTAAATAGTCGTTCCCTAAATCTCCAGTTAATGTATCATTTCCTTCTTCTCCATAAAGATAATCAAAATCTTGACCTCCGGCTAAAAAATCATTCCCAAAACCCCCAAAAAGGATATCAAACTCTAAATTTCCATAAAGATTATCATTTCCCTCATCTCCATAGAGATCATCACCACCTTTTCCCCCAAATAGATTATCATCTCCCCCCAAACCATTGAGAGTATCATCCCCTTCATACCCATAGAGAAAATCATTATCGATTGTACCAATAATATCATCATTTCCGCTATAAATAGAAGGATTAATTGTTTGATTAATCCAATCTGCATAGACCGAAACTCTGGTATCAGAAGCATATTCACCAAAGCTATCATCTAAGGTATTAGTAACATCAATACCCGGTGTTCCTGAAGTAAAACCTGTGGAAGTCAAACCCGCAATTTTGCCATTAATAAAGGCTGGCCCCCCCGAATCCCCAGGACTAATATTGACTTCTGATAATCCTAATCCTAAATCATTAATACCAAATTCTCGTCCAAAGGCATCATTTTCGGGTAAACCATTATCAAAATCATAAACTAATTGTTTACCGGGTTGATTATTATAATAATAAGGGTAGCTATTAAATAATTCCCCAAAAGCATCATAACGATTTTGCCCCATTCTTTTTGTCGAAACAATATCAGCATACTCCTGTTCTCCTGAATTTCCAGTAGCAGCAAACCCATAGCCTACTTTTTGAATAATTTGCCCCAGTTCATCCGAACCCGTATAAATATCATAGCGATTGGCGGCTTCTGGTGCAGGTTGAGAGAGTTCTAAAATTGCAATATCATTGTTATAATTAAAATCAGAAGTCCAATCAGGATGAATATAAATTTGAGAAACAGGAATTGCAATTTGACCCGATGGTAAATCAAAATAAATGGTATAGTCTGAAGGAGAAAAATAATCAGGTTGTGCCAATTCATTCGTTACACAATGAGCAACGGTTAAAATATGACGTCCGGTTGTTAATAATGATCCTGTACAACTACCCCCATCAAGTCCTTGAATTTTAACAACACCATCTAACCCCATTCCGGGTTGTACTAAATAAGTCAAATCGTTGGGATTAGAGGTCGGAACAGAAATGCGAGGTTGGGGTGCAATTATGGGCAAAGAAGTTGACATTTTGTTTAACTTAAATCAGGATAATTTTGGAAGATATAGTCTGGGTATTCAGAAGAGAATGGGACAAAGACAGCCGCCAGGTTTCTGGTTTTTTTGAAAGATGATCCTGTAGAACCTTAATTTATATTAACATTAAGAAAAACTACTCAATCGCAGAACTCTCTATGGCCGCAACTGTTGAAATTTACACTTGGAGTACCTGTCCCTTCTGTATTCGAGCTAAAGCATTACTGAAGAAGAAAGGTGTAGACTTCACCGAATACGTTATTGATGGGGATGAAGCCGCACGAGAGCAAATGACAGAACGATCAAATGGCCCTCGTTCCCTTCCTCAAATCTTTATTAATGATCAGCACATTGGGGGTTGTGATGATATTTATGCCTTAGATCGTCAAGGAAAACTTGATCCCTTACTGGTTTAATTCTATTCTAAATCCTGGCATAATTAAAAACTTCTTATTTATTTAGGGTAAGTTTAAAATGCCAGGATTAAAAATTTAACCTTTGTTCTAATTTTAGCCTAATCTGTTAACCTTTAAGTGTGAATAAAGATGAGATTTGCTTTCATTATTGACCCGATAGAAAAATTAAATCCCAGTCATGATACTAGCGTTGCATTAATGGAATCAGCGCAACTTTTAGGACATGAAATTTGGGTGACACAAGCTCACCAATTAAATGTCATTGAAGGTCAAACTTGGGGACTTTTAACCCAGGTTAACCTCACACCCATTGTTAGAGATCAGAATCGTTGGGTTGTAAAAGAACCTTGGTTTTCTGTTGATCAATCCATTCTCCAACCGCTAGAAAATATGGATGCGGTGTTCATGCGAATTGATCCTCCGGTCACAATTCCCTATCTCTATGCAACTTATCTTTTAGATTATATTAACCCCGAAAAAACCTTAGTGATTAATTCACCTCATGGGTTAAGAACAGCGAATGAAAAAATGTATGCGATGCAATTCAAAGATTGTATTCCTAAAACGATTGTTAGCCGTGACAAACAAGTCATTAGAGACTTTGTTGAACAGGAAGAAGCGGGAGTTTTAAAACCTTTAGGAGGAAAAGCCGGAGAAGGAATTTTATTTTTAGAAGGGAGCGATCGCAATCTCAATTCTTTAATTGAAATTAGTACCCAACAGGGTTTATATCCGGTGATGATTCAACGGTTTTTACCCGAAGCAAAAGATGGAGATAAACGGATTATTTTGCTGAATGGTGAACCCATTGGAGCCGTTAATCGCATTCCTACGGGTCAAGAATTTAGAGGAAATATGGCTGTTGGGGGACGAGTTGCTAAAACTGAAATTACGGATCGAGAATATCAAATTTGCCAACAATTAGCACCTAAATTAGTTGCTGATGGCTTATATTTTGTTGGAATTGATATTATTGGAGGTTATTTAACAGAAGTTAATGTTACCAGTCCTACGGGAATTCGAGAAATTGATTTATTGGATGGGGTTTATTTAGGAAAGCAGGTGATAGAATGGGTAGAAAATAAAATCACGAACCGCTTTTGATCTGAGTTAATTTATAACTCTATTCTTCGGAGTAGTTCTGTATTATTTCTCCAAGCAATAACTCGCCCAGATTGATAAACTTTAGCTATAAAAGGCGGATAATTATTTATAGCAAATTTTGTCATTTTTGGCAAGGAATTCACAAACGTTAAAGCGATCGCATCTCCTGACAAATTTGTTGACGCTAAAACAAAAACTCTCACATTAGCTTGAGCAATACTGAAAAGCTGAGAGGTGCGATCGCCAATTTTTTCATTTTTTGTTAAAACAACCCAATGGCGATTTCCAACGAATTCCCTCTTCAATTAGGGTACGATCACATTGATAATCGATTGCTAGTTCATCAATAGATTCTCCGGCTTTATACCGTTCTGCTAAAATAATAGTGGGAATTCCTGTCCCCATTAAGACCGGACGACCAAAGGAAATGTGGGGATCAATCACAACAATTCGGGGTGAATTTATATCAAAATTCCGAGTAAAAGGAAATAGTTTAATCGGTAATCCTGATGGATCTCGTTCAATTCTGCTTAAAAATTGATAAAAAACTTCTTTTAAAGCTAATTGACCTTTTAAAGAAACATTTAATAATTCCCCAAACTGTTCCACAAATAGATTAACACCATCGGTTTGAAATTCCAGTTGAGCTAAGGGGTGCGGTGCAGAAAATTCTTGATTGAGATAATCTAAAGCTGCACGAACTTTAGCTAAAGGGACTTGATGAAGTCGTCGGATAGCACTTAAAACATGAGCTTCAATTAAATTAGTAAAAGATAGTTGTTTCTCGGAAGTAGAAGGTAATTCAATTAATGGTGTAAAATATTGTTTTCCTTGACGAGTGGGATAATAACGACCATAGACCCAAGACCTCAATGTTCCAGTCGGAAGTTGCAAATATTTTGCCACTTCTGTTAAGGAATAATTCGGCAAATCACGAACCTCTAAACCCATAGACATGATCTCTAATCCTTCAGTCATTTTAAGGCTGTTCATAACTGATAATATTATATCAAATTCGTGTTAAAATTTGATCAATATTTTAATTTCTTGAATCAGGAGAAACCATGACAACAGACACAAAAATTGGCATTGCCATAATTGGGACGGGATTCGGTAAAAAAGTTCATCTTCCTGCCTTTCAAGATCATCCTAAAACCCAAGTAGTTGCAATTTATCATCGAGATTTAGAAAAAGCAAAAGCGATCGCTTCTAGCCATAATATTCCCCATGCTCTGAATAGTATTGATGAAATTGTTGCCTTACCTGAAGTTCAAGGCGTTGCAATTTCAACCCCGCCATTTTTACATTTTGAAATGGCTAAAAAAGCCCTAAATGCTGGCAAACATCTATTATTAGAAAAACCCACGACGTTAACGGTTCAAGAAGCTAAATATCTGTATCAACTAGCGGAATCTAAAGGCTGTATTACCAGCTTAGATTTTGAATTTCGGTTTATTCCCGCTTGGCAACATTTTGCCCAACTCTTAAGCGAAAATTATGTCGGTCAAAAAAGACTAATTAAAATTGATTGGTTAGTTTCCAGTCGGGCGGATGAAACTCGTCCTTGGAATTGGTATGCACAAAAAGACAAAGGAGGCGGGGTATTAGGAGCAATTGGTTCCCATAGTTTTGATTATATTTCCTGGTTATTTGGTTCAATTAAACGCCTCTGTGGACAACTTAATACTTCAATTTCTTTGCGTCCTGATCCTGAAGCAGGAGGAGAATTAAAAACCGTTGATGCGGATGATATTTGTACCCTAATTTTAGAACTTCATGATGGCACACCTTGTCAAATTTGTTTAAGTTCTGTTACCTATCAAGGACGAGGACATTGGGTAGAAGTTTATGGAAGTAAAGGAACCTTAATTTTAGGAAGTGATAATCAACAGGATTATGTACACGGATTTCGCTTATGGGGAAGTCAAAAGGGGGAATCTTTAAGCGAAATTTCCATTCCTGAAGGGTTAGAATTTCCTCGGATTTATCCTGATGGTCGAATTGCGCCTTTAATGCGAGTAATTGATCGATGGATCAGGGGAATTGAACAGGGTAAAAGTTTAGAACCTTCCTTAAAAGAAGGGGTTTATTCTCAACTGTTAATGGATTTAACCCAGGAATCGAATGCAACTGGAACTTGGGTGAATGTACCCGCTTTTGAACCCTTTTTAATGGCTGAGTAGAACTGACAAAACTGATCATTTTAAGTCCTCAATATTGTGTAGTGATGGGCTACGCCCATCCTACCTGATTTTTTCTTGACACCCGACGGACTATTCAACGAATATCAATTGTGGTATTATAAATTTGCAACTCCTGTGAAAAATTTACTTTTCTGGCGTATTTTAGATTTTTAAATGTCTAATTTTATCGAATAGCTGGTATAATACAAGGTGATGTTGCTTTAAATTGGAACAATATCCGATGAATATTCGCATTGGCAATGGTTATGATATTCATAAATTAGTCACCGGACGGCCGTTAATTTTAGGCGGGATAAAAATTCACCATGAATTAGGTCTATTAGGACATAGTGATGCGGATGTTTTAACCCATGCCATTATGGATGCAATGTTAGGAGCTTTAAGTTTAGGAGATATCGGATATTACTTCCCGCCAACGGATGAAAAATGGGCGGGTGCAGATAGTTTAGTATTATTAAAACAGGTGAATCAACTGATTTTAGATCAAGGTTGGAAAGTGGGGAATATTGATTCTGTGATTGTCGCAGAACGTCCGAAATTAAAACCCCATATTAGCGCAATGTGCGATCGCCTTGCTACAACCTTAAACTTAAATTTTGATCAAATTGGGGTGAAAGCAACCACCAATGAACAATTAGGCCCCGTTGGTCGAGAAGAAGGAATTGCGGCTTATGCAGTGGCGTTATTAGAAAAAGTGAATTAAAATTGATTACGAGTCAAAAACACCGAATAGAAAATAACAGGAGTTTATGCCTCTAATGCCAATGGGCTATTAATATAATTGGGAGTTCAATTCATTTCTGAATCAATGATTATATTCAACAAACTGAATGGGTTAAAAAAGGCTTTAGTTATCCTATTAGCACTGGTTCTGAGCGCCTGTAGTGCCGTTCAATCCCAAATTCCGTCTCGGTTGGTGGTTCCTAGTCCTAGCGGCCCAGATACCTTTAATTCGCCTCTGAATCAATCCGCCTATAGTGTGTTTGGATATCTGTATGATCCTTTAATTCAAGATGACCCTGTAACGGGAGAATTAATTCCGAAATCGGGGTTAGCGGAAGCTTGGGAAATTTCTCAAGATAAACAAAAAATTATTATTACCTTAAAAGATGGGTTGAAGTGGTCGGATGGTGAACCTTTCACCGTTGATGATATTATTTTTACCTATAATGATATTTATTTAAACGATCAAATTCCCACCAGTTTTAAAGATATTTTGCGAGTAGGAAAAAGCCGAACCTTTCCGACCGTTAAAAAATTAGATAATCGTCGGGTTGAATTTGTTGTTGCTGAACCCTTTGCTCCTTTTTTGCAATATGTAGCGGGATTAACGATTTTACCTGCTCATATTTTAAAAGCTTCGATAACCGAAACTGATGCTCAGGGAAACCCTAAATTTTTAACCACTTGGGGAACCGATACGAACCCCCAAGATATTGTCGGGAATGGTCAATATCGCATCCAAAGTTATACTCCTTATCAACGAGTGATTTTACAACAAAATCCTTATTATTGGCGCAAAGATAAACAGGGAAATCCTCAACCTTATATTCAACAAATTGTCTGGCAAATTATTGAAAGTACCGACACTCAATTATTGAATTTTCGTTCGGGTTCCTTAGATACTTTACAAATTCAACCCGAAGCATTTCCCTTATTAAAACCCGAAGAAAAACGAGGACAATTTACCATTTTTAATGCGGGGCCAGAGATGGGAACAGTGTTTATGGGATTTAACCTAAATCAAGGTAAAAATGCCCAAGGAAAACCCTTTGTTGATCCGATTAAATCCAAATGGTTTAATAATAAAGCCTTCCGCCAAGCGATTTATTATGCCATTAATCGGGACGTAATGAAAAATAATCTCTATTTAGGATTAGGAGAACTGCAATTTTCTCCCTTTCCTGTACAAAGTCCGTTTTATTTATCTCCCGAAGCCGGATTAAAAACCTATCTCTATGATCCTGAAAAGGCGAAAAAGTTGTTAATCGATGCTGGATTTAAGTATAATAATCAAGGACAATTAACCGATAGTGAAGGGAATCAGATTCGCTTTACCCTTTTAGCCAGTGCGGGTAAAAAAATTAGAGAACAAATGGGAACCCAAATCAACCAAGATCTCGCTAAAATTGGCATTCAAATTGATTTATTATTTCTCAACTTTAATACCTTAGTAGAACGCATCTCCAGTTCTCGCAACTGGGATACTTATCTGGGTGGATTCTTGGGAGGAGGAGTTGAACCTCATGGGGGTTATAATATTTGGTCAGTGCATGGACGGTTACACACTTTTAATCAAGGGCCGCAACCCGGAGAACCCGAAATAAAAGATTGGAAAGTATCAGATTGGGAACAAGAAATCGATGATTTATTTGTGAAAGCTTCCCAAGAATTTGATCCCAAAAAACGCAAAGAACTCTATGGAAAAGCTCAACAAATTATGGCTGAAGAAATACCTTTTTTATATATGGTTAATCCTCTCGTCTTGGAAGCCATCCGCGATCGCGTTCAAGGCATTAAATATACCCCATTAGGAGGAGGATTTTGGAATTTGTATGAATTAAGAATTGCTAGATAATTAGTTATTGAATCCTGATGAATCCTGAAGCCTTACAACAGTTACTTGAATCCGTTGCATCCGGTCAAATTACCCCGACAGATGCGTTAGAAAAAATTAAATATTTTGACTTTGAACCCGTTGGAGATTTTGCCCGAATTGATCATCATCGGAAATTAAGAACAGGATTTCCCGAAGTAATTTGGGGACTGAATAAAACCCCGGCACAAATTATCAGTATTATCGAGGTGATGCGATCGCAAAATCCGGTGGTGATGGCGACTCGGATTGAACCAGATGTTTATCAACAATTACAAGCCAAAATCCCCGATTTATACTATTATGAATTAGCTAAAATTTGTGCGATTCAACCTGCTCAGATTCCCGAAGTAAATTCTAACGGAAACATTACCATTGTAACGGCGGGAACTGCCGATTTACCCGTCGCTGAAGAAGCTGCCATCACCGCTACCTTATCAGGTTTTGAGGTAAAACGGTTATGGGATGTGGGAGTAGCGGGAATTCATCGCTTACTGAGTAGTTGGCCTTTAATTGCGGATGCGGATGTGTTAATTGTGGTTGCTGGAATGGAAGGAGCCTTACCCAGTGTGGTTGCAGGTTTAGCCGATTGTCCGGTAATTGCAGTTCCCACCAGTGTCGGTTATGGCGCCAGTTTTAATGGGTTAGCACCCCTATTAACCATGTTGAATTCCTGTGCGGCGGGAGTCGGTGTTGTTAATATTGATAATGGCTTTGGGGCTGCGATTTTAGCTTGCCAAATTTTACGTCTGGGAGAACGATTAAAACCCCGAATTCAGCCTTAAAAAAAGGTTCAAATTCGTTTCTGTAAAAACAAGCGTCGAGGTTGTCCTAATAACACAGAATCCCAACCCGAATCAATCTCTTTTAATCGATAACCCATTTTGTAATAAAGACGTCTGGCTGGAGGATTATTTTCTAGGACATGAAGATAAACCTTAGAAAATCCCCAACATTGGGCCGTTTGTTCACAAATTCTAAGTAACTCTTGAGCAATTCCCTGCTTTCGATAGTGGGGATGAACTGCCAAATTAGACAAATAGGGATATCGAGAAGCCAAGGATAATTGCCAAGCATAACGCGATCGCAAACCCATTTCTACTGTTCCCAAAACATACTCTTTCGGATGTCCATAACCCGGCGTCGAAACCTCCGGCGAGGAAGCAACAGCAACTAAACATAGATATTGATCTGATCCCATTAAGAGACGAGTGCGTAAATCCTCATAAATCCCCAACCGTAAAATCGGATAAACCCAGCCCCAAATGCCCTCACGCCCATGAAAACTGTCGGCCAAAACATCTGTTAATGCCGTTAGATCTTCCAAGGTTGCGGGCCGAATTTGCAAACGAGAACAATCAATAGAATATCCTGTCGGTGGGGGGTTTCCCGTCCCACAGAGGTTTTCCCATCCAGCCCGGTTTCGGCATCCCAGGAAAGATGTATTCAATCTCGAAGTGGAAAACAAATGATTCACCAGTTTATGGATAACAAAATATTAGTAAAGATCAGCCAATTATTTTTAATTCTTGCACATCTAACTTCCAACAGAGAATCAGGGAATTCCGCACCCACGATTATCCAGGGTACAATAAATATTGTGCATCAATATCCTGATTGTGGTTTAACCAACATTTTTACAACAAAACTAGACAAAGATTAAAAAGGGTCTGGATTTCGGGCCTTAAAAATTGAACCCAAGAGCGAGTTTAACCCTTGGGAATCGATTCAACCTAGAATAGCGATGGATTCCAGTTAGGATTGATCAATAAGGTGTAGGGTTTGACGGTTAACAGCCCATCTGCCAACAGTCAACACCAACTTGTTGTCAGATGAAGCCAAGTTGAGGGTTTTCTGATCAGATCCTCTCATCAGGGATTAAATCTGTCGATTCTGACTGACCACCAACCTACAACCCTTGAAGAATAAGATCAATAGGGGGCATCCTCAACAATCAAGCAACTTGACACTTTGTTAACCCTGATAACCCGGTAGGGGCGGGTTCACCCCAGAAGATCTGTGTCACCCACACAGAACACAAGCCCCCTACAGCCCTTGCAGCAGGAGATCGGTGCATGAATTCCCAGAAACAATCTAAGCCGACTATCTTAGTTGTCGATGATGAACCCGATAACCTAGATCTGCTGTATCGCACCTTTCATCGGGAATACCGTGTATTGCGAGCAGAAGGCGGACTAACGGCGCTAGAAATTTTAGCGTCTCAGTCTGACGTGGCTGTGATTATTTCCGATCAACGAATGCCGCAAATGAGCGGGACGGAATTCCTGAGTTTAACGGCTGTTCAATATCCCGATATTATTCGGATTATCCTCACCGGCTATACCGACGTTGAAGATTTAGTCGAAGCGATTAACTCAGGTAAAGTCTTTAAATATGTTACCAAACCTTGGGACGCCGACGAACTCAAAGCCATCGTTAAACAGGCCTTAGAAACCCATACCGTTCTCAAATCTCGCACCGAAGAACTACGTCGCGCTCTCCAACAAGAATCTCTCCTCTACGCCGTTACCAATACCATTCGCTCCGCCCCCAACTATCGGGAAATGCTGCAACGGATTGTGGAAACGGTGGGTCAAATGTTTGAAGCCCAGTATTGCATTCTGCGACCCTTCCAAGACGGGCAAATGGTGGATGAATGGTTTATGTATCAGTCGGGACGAGGGGATATTCTGGAAACCCCCGATCCCCAAAAGCCCTCAACAGATCTGTTGCGATTATTGGTCTGGGAAACTACCGATGTGGAAGTGATCCAAGCTGTTGATACCGATGAACGGGTAATATCGGTACTGGCCCGCCAACAAGCTTATACCCAAACCCAGATTCGCTCCAGTTTAGTCGTACCCCTATTTTACCAACTGGACTTAATGGCCGTGTTAGCCCTACATCACTGCCAGGAGTCCCATATTTGGCTTGATCATGAAGTTCAATTAGTGATTACCGTTTCCGATCAAGCGGCTTTGGCCCTATCCCAAGCTCGCGCCTATGAACAGGTGCGAGAACTGGCGAAACGGGAAGCGTTAGTCAATACGATTACATCGGCGATTCGTTCTAGTTTAAATCCCCGCACGATTTTTGCCGCCATTACCCAACAATTGGGAGAAGCGTTACAAGTGGATGGATGTGCTTTATCCCTGTGGACAAAAGATGATGAATATGTCCAATGTGTAGGATTATATGATGCGGCTCGTCAGGCGTCGATGGTCAGCGATGAATGGTCGTTAGAGTCTCCCCCCACTTCCGTTGAATCCGTTGCCTCCGTTGAACCCTCGCTTCAGCTACAGCAGCCCCAAGAAATGCTGCCTCAATCTTTAGTTCCGATTCGGGGAAACCCGGTATTGCAACAAGTGTTACGCACCGGAAAACCCGTTGTGATTGATGATTTAGACCGCCAACCGGAATCGCATATTGCGGAATTCCCTCTGCGTTCGGCTTCCAAAGCGTTGATGGTGATGCCTTTGCTCTCCGATGGTCAGATTATTGGCAGTATTTCTCTGCGACAAAACACTCGAATTCGCAAATGGCAAGAAGCGGAAATTAATTTAGTGCAAGTGGTGGCGGTACAAGCGGCTTTAGCCGTACAACAGGCTCGTTTATATCAAAAAACCCGACAACAAGCCGAACGATTATTAGAAGCAGATCGGGTAAAAACGGAATTTTTTCAAAATATTTCCCATGAGTTTCGGACTCCTTTAACGTTAATGATTGGGCCGTTAGAATCGGCGATTAATCAACAGCAAGATTTACCCTTAGAACAATCGAAAATTGCCTTAAGAAATTCTAGGCGATTGTTACGGTTAGTCAATCAATTATTAGATTTACAACGGTTTGATGCGGGACGAATGCAACCTAGTTTTCGCCCCTGTGATTTAATTTCCTTTTGTCACAGTACCGTTGAATCGTTTCAACCCTATTGTCATAAGAAAGAAATTTACTTAGAAACAGATTTAAAAACCTGTCCTTTGTTGTATTTAGATTTAGAACGGTTTGATAAAGTTCTCTATAATTTACTCTCGAATGCGATGAAGTTTACGCCCACTGGAGGAACAATTACCTTAAGAGTTGAACCCCTGGGAGATCATTGTCGTTTGCAAGTTGCAGACACCGGAATTGGGATTAAACCGGAACAAATTCCCTATTTATTTGAACGCTTTCGTCAAGCGGAAGGTTCTGCAAATCGTTCCTATGAAGGGTCGGGTTTAGGATTAGCATTAGTTAAAGAATTAGTGGAACTGCATAAAGGACAAATTTCTGTGGAGTCGATTTATGGCAAAGGTACAACCTTTACCGTTTGGTTACAACAGGGAACGGCTCATTTACCCGGAGAACAAGTTTTGGAGATTCCGGCGGAGTTAAATTCGAGTCGCGCCTCGGTGGAATTTTCGGATGTGGAAGTGGATATAACGGAGGATGATAGCAATAATGGGGGGGAAACGGCGGAAGAAAATATACTTTTAGGGGAAAATACTTCCTCGACGAATTTAGTGTTAGTGGTGGATGATAACCCCGATTTACGGCGTTATGTCTCGAAGATTCTCCGCCAGTCGGGATACAACGTAGTGGTGGCTTGTAATGGGGCTGAAGGGTTTGAAATAGCCCAACGCTATCAGCCGGAAGTGATTATTACCGATTTAATGATGCCTTTGGTATCGGGGTTAGATTTAATTCGGTTAATTCGAGAAAACCCGGAATTGAAGGGAACTCCGATGATTTTATTAACGGCTAAGGCGGATGAAGAAACCCGTTTAGAGGGTGTGGAACGGGGGGCCGATGCCTATCTGTCCAAACCGTTTAATGATCGGGAACTGTTGGCAGAAGTGAAAAATTTACAATCTTTAAAAGAGAACGAACGCCGAATATCTGAGTTAAATCGATATTTAACAGAGTCAGTATTAAAACGATTTTTACCGGAAACAATGGTTAAAAAAGCCGCTACGGGGGAATTGGCGTTGGATCTGAGTCCTGAACCTCGGTTAATTACGATTTTATTTAGTGATATTGTCGGATTTACCCAGATGTCGAATCAGTTACAATCTCAGGGAATTGCGGTGGTGTTAAATGAGTATTTAGCAGAGATGACACGGGTAATTTTTGCCAATGGGGGCACGGTCGATAAGTTTGTTGGGGATGCGGTGATGGCGTTATATGGTGCGCCAGAGGAGTTATCTGCGGAAAAACAGGTCAAACAGGCGGTGAATTCAGCGCGGCAAATGTTGCGATCGCTTGATAAGCTGAATCAACGCTGGCGAGAACAGGGAATCATCAATCATCATGGCGTTGAACCCGTGCGTTTCCGATGTGGAATTCATATCGGGACGGCTGTTGTCGGGATGTTTGGATCTCAGGAACGTTCAGATTATACCGCCATTGGCCCTGCGGTGAATATGGCCGCTCGCTTACAAGAAGTTGCTCATCCCAATAGTATTTTAGTCTCTACAGAAGTAGCGAATTATCTCCCCGCCACTGAAATTTTAGCTGAAGAATTCCACAAATTAAAAGGTATTGGCGATCAAGTATTAACGTTTATGGTTAACCCCGAACCGTAGGGTGCGTAAGCTCCGCGCACGCACCATCCGTAGGAACCTGTTCTAAGTATTGTAGTGAGTCCTTTAGGACTCTGAGGCGTGAACGCCTCACTACAAGGAACCTGAGAGGATTAATTTAACCACCAAGACACAAAGACACAAAGGAGTTGTGTAGATTTTCAGAAACCGGGTTTCTTCAACTATCTTTTTGTAGATGCAAGAAAATGGCAGGATATTTAAAATCTATCTATTCTGCATATTTCATAATCCAGAAATCTGTAAATTAACTGAATTTGCGATCTCTGAATTACAGGGGTATATCTATTTCGGGTTTGGAAACTGATCAGATGGTTCTCCTGGGAAAAAGTTGGTGTCTAAAACTTCGTCTAGGGTATAGAGACATTCTGTGGGAAAATCTTGATCATTCAGGGAGGTTTCGCGTACAGCTAAGTCAATTCCACTTTGATAACCTTTGTGTAATGCTTCAGGAAGATAGGGTTTTAAACTAGGATTTTCTGTTAATAAATAGCCAATCTCTCGGCGTTGTTCGCGCAGGGTCACAAACCAACTTTTAGAGCGTTTATTCGGTTGAAACTGCCACTTGAGTAAATGACCGAGTAGAATTCCTAAACGGTTTTTTAACTCTTGGCGTTGTTGTTTTCCCAAAGATTGAATTTCCTCAGCCAGATTAATAATATCAAGGTGATCTAATGCGCCTTCGCGTAGCAGTTTGGCTTGTTGCTGTGTCCATCCATAAAAGTCTTGTTCATAAAGAGATGAGCTTTTTTGAAAGGATGGGCTCTGTTTTATATCCATAATATTAATTCAGAGGATAGAAAGAATTATATTATTTTTTAAAATCAGTGTCAAATTGTGCGATCGCAACTTTAATAAAAAAAGCGATCGCATCTTTTCATACCCCTCGTTTCTAGGTAGAAGTAGGGGAGATCGGATTAATTTAACCACTAAGACACAAAGACACAAAGGAGTTGTGTAGATTCTCAGAAACCGGGTTTCTTCAACTATCTTTTGATGATTCAACAAAGGTGATGGTAGAAACCCGGTTTCTCAAAGTTATTACCTGATTATATCACATTTTTTAAAATAATTAAAGACTGCGATCGCTCTATTAAAAACCTTTATATCGCAAGTTTAAATCAGTTGTAGATCCGACTTAAAATCCAATTAATCGTAGGGGTGAGGCGCGCCCAAAGTCCGTCAACTTAACGACAAAAGCCTTGAAATAAATTTCAGGCTTAAAGCTAAAGTCATCTAAAGATGACTGAAGGCTTGTCTTTCTTAACCCGTTTTAACGGGTTTGAGCTTTTAGCCCGAAATTTATTTCAGGGCATTATGACTTTCTAAACCCGCCCTTAACTAATTTTTGAAAAAAGCCTGTAGGGGTTTGATTCCTAAACGCAGGTGCAAAGAGGGTTTGGTTTCCAAACCCCTACAATAAAATTTTATAATTATAAACTAGGTTTTAGCTAGAAACAAGGTGTAGTTTTTAACGGCTTCGGGTTGAGAGGGAACGCCTTTTTTCATTAATATGACTCCATCTCTAAAGTCAATAATACCGTATTCTTTGTTAGCAGTTAACTGTTCAATGCGTTGAGTAATTTCTTTTAAGGCATTGCGATCGCCTGAAAACGCTACACCATATTTTTTTAATTGCCATAAATCGGCTAAAATATATTCAACAGAAATCACCTCTCCCGCATCATTTCTTAACTGATATAACGGAAACCTTAATATTTCTCTGCGACCGGATAAATGAGGCACAATATAAGTCGTTGTGGCGACACTGGCATCAGCAGGAATGGCATCCATTAACGGTCTAAAGTGAGCAACGTGTGACCATTGGGTTGTGATGGGAATATAAACCCAAGGATCAATAGAATCGGGAATAATAAAATAAAGGGTACGATTGGGGTTAGCGGTGAAACTAAAGAATAAGGATAACCCTATACAAAATAGCCAAAATCGTTTAAATTTAGGGGAAGGGAGGGAAACTTTAGCAACTGTTTCAGCAGTTAATTGAGCTTGTTCTGTTAAATGCTGTTGTCGATTTCCCCACCATAATATTGTTCCATAAAATAACCCTGGAACTACGGTTAAGGCATAACGAATCGTAATTGATAATACGGATTCTCCCTTAGCCATAAATAGTTTTAATAAGGGAAAACCTGCTATCATCCAAGAAGCGGGAGCAATGGCGGGAATAAAGGCTAAGGGCAACCATTGACCTAATAAATATTTTAATGTTCCCCAAAAGGGTGTAAAAAGTTCAACAATTAATCGCCCCGGATTACTAATAATTCCCCAGAGAATTTCTAAGGTTGAAGCTTCTTCTCCATCGGCATATTGACCAAACCGTTCCATCATAAACCGTTCGGAAATATCCGCCGAAAATAAAGGCATGATAAAATTAGTTAAGGTTAAAATATAACCAAAACTTAGAAGACAAACTAAAACTCCTTGCACCGGATAACGTTTACTTAAAATTAGATAAACCCCAATCCCAAATAAATTGATGCCGGAATCTTCCCGAACCATTAAAATTAAAATGGCACAGACCCAAAATAACCACCACCAGCGTTTTTCTATGGCTAGTAACGCAGTGAACATAAATAACGGAATTTGACAGATATCATGAAAATTACTCAGGGTGGGGCCGATCACGGCATTCGCAGCATAAAAGCTAACCGTAATTAAGGTGGCTAAGGGAGGTTCTAAGTATTGACGAGCTAGGACATAGAGCACCAGTCCAGCAACCGTGATTAATGTTACCTGTAATACGGTTAGGGTGACAGGGGAGGGAAATAATGTATACAGGGGCAACCACAGTAACAAAGCTGGAGTAAAATGCTGTCCTAAACGATGGTAGCTAACGCTAGGAAACTCTCCCTGGTGAACAACATTCGTGGACAGTGCAGAAGACAGGGAACTCTGAAACAACCGTCCGTGAGCGCTATTCCAAAACACTTGATTAAAAATGCCTTGGTCATAAGAGGCATAAAAACTGAAGTAACGGTGTAGAGTTAAGCCTAAACATAAGACAAAGAATGCGATCGCAACGCCTACGACCCATCGGAATGAGGAATTTTTTTGCCAGTTTTGCCAGCTTAGGAACATTCTGGATCTACCCTAATTTTTTACACGGTTATCACGCAAGCCCCCGATACACTCAAGACAGGTGGGGGACACAAGCAACGCTTCCGGTGAACAGTCTACCACTCTCTCCTAACTTCCCGGCTTCCCCAATTCCCCAAAAAAAATCAAATCTAAAGAAGATATTAAATTACACTATAGATAAAAGCAGTTGCCAATGCACTATCCTTCTTCGTTCAAAGACAGTGAAAACAGCTTATCGCACCTGCTCCAAACCGATTTCATGCAGGCATTTCCCGAAAAACAGTCTCCGTCTCCAGAAGCCTCCTTGCAGCTTCTTCTGTTTGTTGATCAACGTCCTAGCGCCGAGGAGCATATTCGGCAAATTTGTCAGTTCCTAGAGGAGTTAAACGCTCAAGACGAATTTGAGCTTCAAATTATTGATGTCGGTGAACAGCCTTATTTAGCCGAACATTTTAAGCTGGTTGCAACTCCAACCTTGATCAAAATTCGCCCCGAACCTCGGCACGTTCTCGCCGGAACTAACTTAGTGGCTCAATTAGAACATTGGTGGCCCCGTTGGCATCAAACGATGGATCTATTAGAGTTAGAAGCAGAACAGCCTTCTGCTTTGAGTTCGGCTTATCCGGTGGCTAATTCTGTGAATTCGGTGGCTTATGTGGCGGAATTAATTAAACTCAGCGATGAGACGTTTCGCCTCAAACAAGAGAAAGAACTGTTACAGCAACAATTACAGTTTAAAGATCGGATTATTGAAATTTTAGCTCATGATCTGCGGAGTCCTCTGACGGCAACTTCCTTAGCCTTAGAAACGCTATCTTCTGAGCAAATTACTCCGGCTTTGAAAGTGCGTTTAGTTCAGCAGGCTCGCGCTCAAATTAATATTATTGATCGGATGATTACGGATATTTTACAAACGGCAAGCAGTCCTAATATTCGTTTACAAATTCAACCGAATCAGTTAGACTTAACGGTTTTCCTTAACCGAATTTTAGGAGAATTAGAATCCCAATTTCAATCAAAATCTCTGAATCTAAAAATGGATATTCCCCATGATACCCCTTTAGTTTATGCTGATCAAGAATGGATTCGACAAGTGGTTGTTAATTTATTAGATAATGGGATTAAATATACTCCCAGGGGCGGAAGTTTACAAGTGAGTGTTTTACACCGCACCAGTCAAAAAGTGCAGGTGAGTATTTGTGATAGTGGGCCGGGAATTCCTGAAGAAAACCGCGATCGCATTTTTCAAGACCATTTTCGTTTAGCACGGGATGAAGCTCAAGAGGGTTATGGTATTGGTTTATCGCTATGTAAACGAATTATTGCGGCTCACTATGGTAATATTTGGGTAGATTCTAGCTTCACAAAAGGCAGTTGTTTTCACTTTACTTTACCTGTTTATCATTAAAGGGAACAGGGAACAGGGAACAGGGAACAGGGAACACTTCGACAGGCTCAGTGCTTCGCAGTAAGCAGTGAATGAGTTTCAGGATTTAGTAGAGACGCGCCATGGCACGTCTGTACAATTGTAATGGGTAAGCGCTATATAATTCTACCCAGTTTTCAATGCTTAATTTGTTGATGCGATCGAACTCTTTTATATAGGTTTTTGTTTGATAATATAGATACAAATATTCGTATCAAGCAGATATTTCATAGAAAAATATCCTCTCGCTGGGGAAGGTTAGGCTGTTCTCGATCATCGAGAAAATCCGGTGTAAATCGAGATAAATTATCCCACCAGTCTTCGTTTAAACTTGTTCTCAAGTCCGGTTGCTTCTCTAATTGTAAAAAATGACGATGCTTAATAAAAGCAATGTAATCTAAGACTTGATCGATAAGTTGATCGGGAAGATTTTCGAGTTCTTGAATCAGTTGATCTTTAGAAGTCATGGGGAATCATCCTATTATGGATTACTTAAGAATTGTTCTTCAAAGCGGCAATAATTTTTTCGTTAGCTTTAGGAAAGGGAAATTGATCGATTTCATCTAATGTTACCCAGCGAATTTCATCAGATTCTAAAGGCTGGGGTTCCCCACTGATATAACGACAGTGATAAACATTTAACGTTACTTTAAAATGAGTATAAGCGTGTTCAAGGGTCATTAAATGATCTTTGACTTCAATTTCTATTGCTAATTCTTCTTGAATTTCGCGTTTAATACACTCTTCTAGGGTTTCTCCCGCCTCTAATTTTCCCCCTGGAAATTCCCACAGCCCTCCTAATAACCCTTTCGCAGGTCGTTTATCAATTAAAATTTGTCCCTGTTGATTCCAAATAACACCCACACCAATAATTTTATGAGGTAGAGGAGAGGAAATTTCACGCATAGGAATTTGAGATTGAAGATTTAATAAATAGGCTTGACAATACAGTGTCCAAGGACATTCGGAACAATTAGGCGTTTTTGGTGTACAGACCGTTGCTCCTAAGTCCATAAGGGCTTGATTAAACTCACGCGGATGATTAGAATCAACTAACTGATCGGATAACTCCCAGAGGGATTTTAAAGCTTTTCCGGGGGGTACAGATAAAGCTATGAGTCGAGCTAAAACTCGTTTAACGTTTCCATCTAAAATAGAAATGGGAAGATTATACGCAGAACTAAGAATACCTCCGGCGGTCGTTCGACCAATACCCGGTAAACTCAAAACCGCTTCTAATTCATAAGGGAAAACCCCATTATATTGTTGCACAATTTGTTGAGCGCAGGCGTGCAAATTTCTGGCTCTGGCATAATATCCTAATCCTTGCCAAAGTTTTAACACCGTTTGTAAATCGGCTTCAGCTAAGTTGTGAATGGTAGGAAACGCTTCTAACCAACTTTGATAATAGGGAATTACCGTTTTAACTTGGGTTTGCTGAAGCATAATTTCAGAAATCCAAATTTGATAGGGATCGCTACTGTTTCGCCAAGGTAAATTTCGCCCAGTTTGAGCATACCAATTGAGAAGCGATCGCCTTAACTCAATAACATCAAATTTCGGCAAACTCATGGTTTAGGCTGCCGAAATTTTATCGGTTTCATCATCATTGAATGGAACATGATCAAGGGTTTTGATTATTCGTCCGAGGCTTTCTCACCCACTTGAATTGATTGCTCAAAAGCCATTCGTTGTTCGGCGTTGCGAAGAAAATAACCACTGATCATCGCGGACGCTAACAGTCGTCCTAAATGTTCACGACTTGTTGTTACCGTGATCCCAAAATGTTCTGAGGGTAAATTCCCCAAGAGTCCGATAATATTCCGTTCCATGACTTGAAAAACTTCAGTAGAATTGGGTTTAGAAAGTTGAGAAACGGTGTCAGGACTCATAGATTGGACATATTGCCATAGTAAGTTACCAATTTCTCCCCCCTCTTCTTGAAAAAACTCGGAATTTCGATTGGATCTGTCGCTCATGCTTCTGTCTCCCTTCTGCAAGAGTTTCAACGGCCTTAAATCTGAATTAGATTTTCAACTCAATAGATTCTTTATTTCTAATCTAGCAGGAAGTAGAGATGGTTTTCATAAAACATCTCTACTTGATCCCGGAGTATTACCCGACTCTTAAGAGAGGGTTAATTAACTGGCCATATAGTCGTCGATATCTTTTTTACGTTTTCGGAGTTTTGTTAACGCTTCTCGTTCAATTTGTCGAACTCGCTCTCGACTAATATTGAGGCGCTCCCCAATTTTAGCCAGAGTTAAACTTTGCCCATCTTCCAAACCAAATCGCAACGATAACACCTGACGCTGTTGTTCGGTGAGGTCGGCCATCATCACTTCTAAATCCGTGCGGAGGGAAGATTGCAGAGCAAAATCTTCAGGTGAAGTTCCTGTATCTTCTAAGAGATCTCCTAACTCCGTGTCTTGGTTATCACCAACTCGCAGATCCAGAGACAGGGGAAGACGGGCGCGTTCTAAATATTCTCGAATTTGTCGAGGTGTGAGTTCTAATTCCACCGCCAGTTCACCCATGGTAGCGGAGCGCCCCAGTTGTTGAGCCAATTGGCGTTGAGCTTTTTTGATTTTATTGAGTTTTTCGGTGATATGAATGGGTAAGCGAATAGTACGGCCTTTTTCTGCGATCGCACGGGTAATCGCCTGACGAATCCACCAATAGGCATAGGTGGAAAAACGATAGCCTTTGGTGGGATCAAATTTTTCGACCCCCCGTTGCATCCCAATAGTGCCTTCTTGAATTAAGTCCAGCAAGTCTACATTCCGCTTGATGTACTTTTTAGCAACGGACACCACTAGACGCAAATTGGCTTCCACCATTTTACGTTTCGCAGCTTGGCCTTGGTCAAGCACTCGTTCTAATTCGGCTTCTGAGAGCCCTAATGCCTCCGCCCATTCTGCTGGACTAGGCGCTCGACCTAAACGGGTCGCTAAGTCTTCCCATTCATCTTGAACAGCACTCAAGCGTTGAACTTGTTTACCGTAGAGAATTTCTTGCTCATGGGTTAGCAGGGGAACACGACCAATTTCTCGTAGATAAGCGCGTACAGAGTCTGTGTCTGAGGTTTTAGCAGTTTTCATGGCTCATCTCCGGCTGGATACCTTGACCTATATAGGTTTGATACGTCAAGCCCCTACTCGAAGCCCGAAAGAGTAGCAACCAAGTCTTGATGCTATTCTTTCGTCTAAAGTACGGACGGTTAGCCTAGGTGTTAAGACCTGGGATTTTTTTCCAATGTTAAGGACTGTAACTCGAATGTGGAGTCACAGTCTTAACATAACTCAATTATATGTTAAGAAGTTTAACATTTCTTAAAAATACTGACTATCTTCCCTAGGGCCTAATATACACCTGTCCAGATGCTATGTAGCAGGGGACAGGGGAAGCAGGGGAAGCAGGGAGACAGGGGGACAAGGAGAAGGAGAGAGGTTATACTCCTACGAGGGTAGCCCTTAACTCAACTTTTGACTGCATCAGATAAAACAAAATAGTGTAAATTTTATAGGCTGTTGTTTCTTGTCTGTCAAACGTTAACAGCCAACTGCCAACAGTCAACCGTCAATTTGGTCAGCACCCCGCTCTGAAGAGACGGGGCTTCATGCCTCTCCTTTGGATAGCTCGTACCCGCCTAAGCCTTAACGGGCTACGTTATCGGGAAGCGTTAAAGTTCTTACCTTGGGATGCGAAGCTAGTCCCAAGCTCTAAAACTTGAAAGTTAAACAGTTTTACGAGGGGTAAGACAGTGATGACCGAGATAGTACCGACCGATAACATTGGCGAAGCTAACATTACCTGAGAAATCAGTGGGGTAGAAATACCAAAAAAACCGGGAATCGGCAAATACAAAAATTTTTGTCGATTCCTAATCTAGTATTCACCGAGAATAAATTCTCCTGATGTGTCCCACTGAGCTTGCCGAAGTGTCGTTTTTCCTCCGCGCTCTGAACAGACGCGGTTTCCAAACTTCCCATTTTTTTATTATGACCTATTGTTTGGGGATCATTACTAATACTGGCTTAGTGATAGCGGCGGACTCGCGCACGAATGCTGGGGTTGATCATATTTCTACCTATCGGAAATTATTCGATTTTTCTAAGTCGGGCGATCGCGTGATTATGCTGTGTATGGCGGGAAACCTCTCCATTACCCAGGGTATTGTTAGCGAATTAGATCGGGATCTCAAAACCCAGGAAGATATAAATTTACATACCTTACCCTCAATGTATGAAGTGGCTCGATATATTGGGGTAAAACTCAGAAAAATTCAAGAAGTGGATGAAAAATGGCTCAAAAAAGACGGAATTGAACCCCAATGTTCAATGCTGTTAGGCGGTCAAATTAAAGGACAAGATCCCGCCCTGTTTTTGATTTACAGCCAAGGTAACTTTATTCATGCCACCAGAGAAACGCCCTTTTTACAAATTGGAGAAACTAAATACGGTAAACCCATTTTAGATCGAACCCTCAGCTTTCATACCCACTTAGAAGCCGCTGCCAAATGTGCACTACTTTCGATTGATTCTACCATGAAATCCAATATTTCTGTAGGGCCTCCGATTAATTTAGTTATGTATGAAAAAGACACTTTCGAGATCAAAAATTGGCTAAAACTGCGTTTAGGAGATCCTTATTTAGCACAAATTCGTAAAGTTTGGGAAGAATGTCTCAAACAAGGATTTAATGAAATTCCTAATATTAATTGGCAGCATCGAGGTAGCGATTCTTCTGAAGATATTTTAATTGATTAGATCTTTTTTTAGATTGTTTGTTGTGCAGGATACGGTTCAATTTTGGGAGTTATCCTATCTTTTGAATAAGGTGGAAAATTAAACTAATCCGCTAAATTTTTACAGGTGCTTAATCCTTTGCTGACGCACCCTCCTCAGACAGAAATCCGTCCCTTTTGCAATTCAAAAACCTGAAAAAATTATGTTAAAATCTGGTCAAATCTACTGTTTTCGGGCGAGTTGGGAACTCTCAAGCCCGATGAGAGAACATACCATCCCAGATTGGTTATCAGTCGGATCAAATTGGCAAGGATACACCATTTGGACTGTTCCTTGGATTGCAGATGTTGCTAGGGTAATTGTTAAATTCTAGCCCTATTATTGTATAGGTTGTAAGATTTAAGCAACTGTAACTGATGATCAAAAGTTCTAGTCAATGGGAGTTAACATCAAATGAGAATTGGAATAATCGGAACCGGGTTAATGGGGTTTCCGATGGCGCTGCGACTCTTGGAAGTTGGATGTCAGGTGATGGTGTATAACCGCACAACATCCAAAGTAGAACCGTTAAGAGAAGCAGGGGCGACAGTAGCAGGAACGCCTCAAGGTTTAATCGCTACCAGTGATTGTATTTTGTTGATGTTAACTAATGAAGATGCAATTGAGTCGGTTTTGTTCCGTTCAGAATTTCAATCGTTTTTATCTGGAAAAACAATTATTTCAATGGGAACGATTTCCCCAACCAATAGTAAAAATATCCAAACAGAAATTATTAAAGCGGGAGGAGAATATTTAGAAGCGCCTGTTTTGGGGAGTATTCCTGAAGCTAAAGCCGGAACATTACAAATTATGGTCGGTTCCACAGAAGCCCAATTTAAACAGTGGTTTCATGTTTTACAACCGTTAGGAGAACCTAAATATATTGGAGAAGTGGGAAGCGCAGCCGCGTTAAAATTAGCATTAAATCAATTAATTGCTTCCCTAACAACTGCATTCGCCCTAAGTTTAAATTTTGTTCAACAGCAAGGAGTTGATATCGAATTATTTATGGAGATTTTACGCAAAAGTGCGTTATATGCTCCTACTTTTGATAAAAAATTACAACGGATGTTAGAAGAAAATTATCAAAACCCCAATTTCCCCACTAAACATTTATTAAAAGACACGAATTTGTTTCTACAAGAAGCTGTAAAAATGGGGTTAAATGCGAGTTCGTTAGAAGGAGTACGAACCCTATTAGAAGCAACGCAAAAACTCGGAAAATCAGACGACGATTATTCCGCCCTATTTACCACCATTAAACCGTAGGGTGCGTAAGCGCAGCACACGCACCACCTCCATATAGTAGGGTGCGTAAGCGCAGCGCACGCACCACCTCAAAGTTTATAGATCATTCTTTCTTGAATTTATGAGTATTGATTTATAAAGAGGAAATGGTGCGTGCGCGTTGCTTACGCACCCTACGAATAAACTACGGTAGAAAGGAATAATCAACGATGAATCAAACCCGTCGCCAATTGCTGCAACAATTCCTAACAATAACGGCTACAACGTTAATTTTACCCCCAGTTTTTAATCGGGTTTCTCAGGCTGAAATTCCTAATAATTCTGGAAAGGTTTATTCTGTTTCTCCAATGGGAAATGATCGCCATTTAGGAACACTAGATCAACCTTGGGCAACTATTCAAAAAGCAGCAAATACCATTCAAGCGGGAGATACAGTTTATATTCGAGGAGGAAAATATAAGATTAATCAACCCATTCGTCCCCAATTTTCAGGATTATCAAATCAATGGATTATTTATGCAGGATACCCCGGAGAACAGGTAATCATTGATGCCGATGGAATATTTGTTGAACCTGCAACGGGTTCCCCTCCCTATCCTCATGATCAAGGGGCATTTTTAATTATCGATCAAAGCTATATTCTGATTCAGAATTTAACGGTGATTAATTCCCATAATGCCGGATTTACAGTCAGAAATAGTCACCATATTAACTTTTATAATAATACCACAATTAACACCTATTCTTCAGGAATTGCGATTTGGAATAACTGTTATCAACATCAGGTGATCGGAAATACGGTGATTAATGCTAATCGGCCCAATATGAAAAGCCAGCCTCCTAATTCACCCCCGGCGACAAAATCACCCCATGAAGCCATTACTTTAGCCGGGGTGAAGGATTTTGAAGTGGCTTATAATCTCGTTTGTTATAGTGAAAAAGAGGGAATAGATTGTAAAGAAACCTGTGCTAATGGTCGAGTTCATCATAATTATACCCATCATCTAAAACGACAGGGGCTTTATGTCGATTCTTGGTTTGGGGTGTTAGAAAATATTGAATTTGATCATAATATTGTCGAAGAATGCGAGACAGGAATTGCGATTTCCGCAGAAGATGGCCCCAGGGTAGAAAATATTAAAATTCATCATAATTTAGTTTATAATAATCGAGCATCAGGGATTTTTATTTCTCGATGGGGAAAGGATCGACTGAAAAAAAATATCCATATTTATAATAATACAATTGTTCTTAATGGTTATGGACAAATTGATAAATCCCAACCTTATTGGTTAACAGGAGGTATCTATCTCTATTCAACTCAGTTAGAAAATTTGGTAATTGAGCATAATATTTTGAGTGAAAATAAATATTTCCAGATTGGATATAGTCGGGATTTTCAAGCAGATGATTTTACTCGAAAGCAGATTAGAATTGAGAATAATTTAATATTTCAATCTCAAGCTGTGACCTATCCGGTTTATTTAGAAGCCTGGACAAAGGATTATGTTTATAGTACAAATGGGGATAATTTTATTGAAGCTAAACCTAATTTTAAAGACCCATCTTTAGCTAATTTTTATTTACAGCCTAATTCTCCTGCAATTACTGGGGGAAATCCTACCTATTTGGGGGCTTTTCCTCCTGACCCGGAAGCAATATTTTGGTGGTTAGGGGATTTTCCCCCTCAATTTAAAGTTGATAGCGGGAGTTTAAATCAGTTATCAAGAGCGAAATTTACGTTCTGATTCTTGAATCGGTAAATCGTTAATACTGGCTTCCCGTCGCTGCATTAACCCATTAGGAGCAAATTCCCATTGTTCATTCCCATAGGCGCGATACCATTTACCCGAATCTGTGCGATATTCATACTCAAATTTAACAGAAATTCGGTTATCGGTGAAACTCCATAACTCTTTTTTCAAACGATAATCTAGTTCTGTGTTCCACTTGCGAGTGAGAAATTCCCGAATCTTTTCCCGTCCGGTAAAGAATTCAGCCCGATTTCGCCAAACGGAATCCTCTGTATAAGCTAATGCTACTCGTTGAGGATCACAGGTATTCCAAGCATCCTCGGCCGCTTGGACTTTGGCTTTAGCGGTTTCTAGGGTAAAGGGTGGTAAGGGGGGTCTAGTTTCCATTAGCAATTCTCCTTGATGATTATGATTCAGTTTAGGGGTCGTTGGAAAGGTTGCTTAATTGCTGTTCTAACTCTACAATTAGATCTACAAAAGACTCAAGACGCAGCGATCTAATCTGCGATCGCAAAGATTAAATTTCTTGAACCGATCTGTACATACTTGCTTTGATTCTGATAAAGTATAAAAAAATATCCCTATTTTGAGTTTTACCGACCTAACTATGAAAACTCAGTTATTTGTCAGGTTGCTCACCGTTTGTGCCTTAACCTTGGGGTCAATACCTTTTTTAAATAACCCTGCCGAGGCTCAAAATATCACTTATTCTTGCGGTAAATCACGGGATGGCGTGCCAACGACCTATGCTGTGAATTCCACTGGAAGACGCATTGCGGTCATCCGATGGCAGAGAGATTGGGGAAGTATCAGTGGAGAAGCTCGATGCAAAGAAGTTTCTTCTCGGTTTCAAAACGCATCTAATAACGGAACCCTCAGTTTTCTAACTCATGGGGTGATGAGTGGGCAAAAAGTGATTTGTACCGCTAAGGAGTATGGTGGCCCTTGCAGCAGTTTACTATTTACCCTTAGACCGGAGGATAATCCTAGACAGGTGATTAACGACTTGTTTGGTGTTGGTTATCGCGCCCGTGGCCCTGTTGTTCAATCCGATGACGGAGAACCTCAGATTTATATTGACATGGAATTGTTACTGCAAAATGCCGCTAACGCTACTGAAAAATAATTGAGAAATTTCAGATGTGGAACAGGCATCTTGCCTGTTAAGTCAGGTATGTAGAACAGCCATCTTTCCTGTTAACAGGGATATGTAGAACAGCCATCTTTCCTGTTAACAGGGATATGTAGAACAGCCATCTTTCCTGTTAACAGGAATATGTAGAACAGCCATCTTTCCTGTTAACAGGAATATGTAGAACAGCCATCTTTCCTGTTAACAGGAATATGTAGAACAGCCATCTTTCCTGTTAACAGGGATATGTGGAACAGGCATCTTGCCTGTTAACAAAGGTTTCAGGTTTTTGGTTATGCTTGATTGTGCAGCAGGTGTCCGCAGGGTTACAAGGTTTTAGAAGGTTATGATCCTAAATTGTTATCCTAAATTGTTAAGCTTTCTGCTTCCGACACTTTATTTAACAGGCAAGATGCCTGTTCTACATTTAACAGGCAAGATGCCTGTTCTACTTTATTTAACAGGCAAGATGCCTGTTCTACTTTATTTAACAGGCAAGATGCCTGTTCCACTTTATTTAACAGGCAAGATGTCTGTTCTACTTTATTTAACAGGCAAGATGTCTGTTCCACTTTATTTAACAGGCAAGATGCCTGTTCCACACTTCCTTGAAAATGCTAATGAAACCTAGTTATTTCTATCAATCTCTGAGTTGGATATTGGGACTGGGAACGTTGTTTGTGTTGCCGATAACAACGGTTCAACTCATGGCTTTTCCCCCGGTTGCGGTTGCCCAATCTTCTCAGAATTCTGCCCGGTCTGAGAATCAAATTCAAGTTATTGCTGAAGGGATTACTGTTAAAGTGATTTCTGGGGAAAGTAGCGGTTCTGGGGTGATTATTAAAAACCAAAATCAAGTTTATACGGTTCTCACCAATCAGCACGTTATTGAACCGAATCAACCGCTACAAATTCAAACGAATGATGGCAAAATTCATCCCGCAACTTTAGTTAATAATATTGATTTTCAAGGGAAAGATTTAACTTTAATTCAATTTCAAGCTAATGAAAATTATACCGTTGCCAATTTAGCAAATTTAGCGGCTGTCAAAAATAAGGACTCTATTTATGCCGCAGGTTATCCCTATGAAAGTGAACCTAATCAACCCTTTGTTTTTACCACTGGACAAGTTTTATATATTCCTCCCAAACCCTTTCGAGAAGGTTATCAAATCGGCTATAATAATGATATTCAAAAAGGCATGAGTGGGGGCCCGATTCTGAATGTTTATGGTCAGGTAATTGGGATTAATGGCATCCACGCCGAGCCCTTATGGGGAAATCCTTATATTTATGAAGATGGCTCTAAACCAACGGCCGCCGAACAGGATTTAGCGAGTCGTTGTAGTTGGGGAATTCCTATCGAAACTTTTGCAGAATTGGCGGGAAATTTTGCCCCCACTGCCAGTTTACCCCAAACCCGTCAGACTCCAATTGCTCCTAATAATATTGTATCACCAATTGCCAATGATGTTAATAATATTGCTGAAAAAATTACCGTTAAAATTGAATGGCAAAATGGCAATGGTTCTGGGGTAATTGTAGCAAAACAGGGAAACACTTATTATGTTCTCACGGCTGAACACGTCGTTAGAAATAAGCTGAATTTTCAAGTTGTTACTCCCGATGGCAAATCCTATCCCGTGACGGTTAATGAAACCAATGTTAAAACTTTACCTGGGGTTGATTTAGCGGTAATTCAGTTTATCAGTAATGAAATTTATCCCGTTGCAACTCTGGCTAATTATGATTTTAAAAATAGTGGTTTTATCTTTGCCTACGGATGGCCGGCTAATCAATTAACGAATACTCAAACCCCAGATTTTTTTAGTGCAGGTAATATTTTTGCTCAAAATTATGGCGATTTTCAAGGTCAATATTCCACATCTTTGAGTTATGGCTATGAGTTAGTTTATACGAATATAACCGCCTCCGGTATGAGTGGTGGCCCTTTGTTGGATAATCGGGGACAACTCATCGGAATTCATGGACGCGCCGATGGAGAAATTGCCTCCGAACAGGTGGGACAGGGGGGGATTTCAATTCAGTTAGGCTATAGTTTAGGGATTCCCATTCGTTCTTTTTTAACTCAGCTTCAACCATTAGGAATACAGCCAGAATGGTTAAAAGTGCAAACGGGGATTCCTCCAGCTTTTACGGAAGCAGAAATCAACACGATTATTACAGCTATTCTTAAAAATGTTGCCAGTCCTACACATAGTCAAGATATCGTTGCTTGGTTAAATTATGGCAATCAGTTATGGCGGTTAGGTAAAAATCAAGAGGCTTTAAATGCTTTTGGTCAAGTTGTCACCCTGCAACCCAAGTCCTATCTCGGTTGGTATGGCAAAGGATTAACCCTTTATTCCATGTTTCAATATACCGAAGCCTTAAATGCCTTTGACCAAGCAATTCAAAATAGTCCCCCAAATTTCGCCCCTCCTTGGTATTGGCGAGGGCAAGCTTTAGTTCAGTTAAAACGATATGAAGATGCCTTAGCTGCGATTAAAAAAGCCCTAGAAATGGATAGAAAGAACTTTACCTTTCATTTCCGACGGGGTTATATTTTGGCGGAATTATTAAAACGTTATCAAGAAGCGATTGTTGCTTACACAGAAGCAATTAACATTAACCATCATCCCTTTTTCTACAACAACCGAGGCTTGGCTTACTCTAACTTAAAAAACTATCAACAAGCGATATCGGATTACAACCAAGCGATTCAACTTAATCCCAATGATGCAGTAGCCTACAGCAACAGAGGCAATGCCTACTCTAACTTAAAAGACTATGAAAAAGCGATATCGGATTTCAACCAAGCCATTCAACTTAATCCTAATGATGCTGATGTCTACACCAACAGAGGCAATGTCTACTCTGACTTAAAAGACTATGAAAAAGCGATATCGGATTTCAACCAAGCCATTCAACTTAATCCTAATTTGACGGAAGCCTATAACAACCGAGGCAATGTCTACTCTGACTTAAAAAACTATGAAAAAGCGATATCGGATCTCAACCAAGCCATTCAACTTAATCCTAATTATGCTGAAGCCTACAACAACCGAGGCATTGCCTACAGAAACTTAGAAGACTATGAAAAAGCGATATCGGATTTCAACCAAGCGACTCAACTTAATCCTAATTTGGCTGAAATCTACAATAACCGAGGCAATGTCTACTCTGACTTAAAAGACTATGAAAAAGCGATATCGAATTTTAACCAAGCCATTCAACTTAATCCTAATTATGCTGAAGCTTACACCAGCCGAGGCAATGTCTACTATTACTTAAAAGACTATGAAAAAGCGATATATGATTACAATCAAGCGATTCAACTTAATCCTAATGATGCAGAAGCCTACTACAACCGAGGTCACGTTTACGCCAATATAGGAAATGAAGAAACTGCTATTTCCGATTTTCAAAAATCAGCCCAACTTTATAAACAGCAAGAAAAAACAGCCGACTATCAAGATGCTTTAAACAGAATTGCCCGGTTGCACAATACAAATCAAACGACAGAATCTAATTCTGATCCATATTTAGCTTATGTTCAGCAGGGAAAGACTTATTATAGACTAGGAAATTATACGGCAGCAGTGAATGAATTTACTCAAGCCATTAACATTAATCCTAATTATTTCTTGGCTTACAATGGTCGAGGCAATATTTACTTTATGTTAAAAGAATATGAAAAAGCAATATCGGATTACAACAAAGTCCTTCAACTCAATCCTAATTTTGATGCTGCCTACAACAACCGAGGTGTTGCCTACTTTAACTTAAAAAACTATCAACAAGCGATATCGGATTACAACCAAGCGATTCAACTTAATCCCAATAATGCAGATGCCTACAACAATCGAGGTGTTGCCTACTTTAAGTTAAAAAACTATCAACAAGCGATATCGGATTACAACCAAGCTGTGATCCAAAATCAAGATTTCTGGCCAGCTATGATCAATATTGGTTTAATAAAATATGAAATGGGAGAAATTTCAGTTGCGATTCAACAGTGGCAAAAAGCTATCGAAATTAATAACCAAGCCGCAGAACCTTTATTGGCTTTAGCCGTTGCTTTATATCATCAAGGGGAAATTGAAAAAGCTTTAGCAATGGCTGAAGCTGCCTTAAAATTAGATCATTCGTTTAGTCAATTAGAGGTATTGAGAGAGAATCTTTGGGGTGATAAACTGTTAGCAGATGCGGAAAAACTGTTAAAAACCCCAAGAATTCAAGCCTTTTTAAGTCAAAACCGTTAATAGCATTAACTAACGGCTACCGAAAAACCCGGTTTCTGTCCTAAATCTAGGTAATGCAGTAATAAATTGATATAGAAACCGGGTTTTTGACCCCCGGCAATAACAGAAATTATCACAATTTTGTTATTATTGATATCATCAGGGAAGGAAGGGAACACCCGACACCCGACAGCTACTATAAAACCTTGAGAGGGGTTAATCAAAATTATGGATAATTCCCAAAGATTTACTGTTATTATTGAACGAGAAAAGGATGGATATGTTTCGTTGTGTCCAGAATTAGATATTGCCAGCCAAGGAAACAATATTGAGGAAGCCAGACAAAATTTAATTGAAGCCCTTGAATTATTCTTTGAAACAGCCGAAGCTTCAGAAATTCAAAATCGATTACAATAAGAATTGGGACTTTAAAATCTATTATTCGTCAGTCAGGGATACCGCGATTTTGGTTTGAAACCCAGTAATATTAACACATTATTAACAAATTCCCCTTTTTCTCCGACACCCGATACCCGACAGCTACTATAAAACATTGAACAGGCAAGATGCCTGTTCCACAGAGTCTATTAATTAATTTTAAGCGATCGCATCATCTTTTCTACCTGCCCTTCAAACCGATCAAACTGTTGAGCCGGAGCCGTATAAGTAATAATATAAACCTGATTATCCTTAATCGTCCAAATCTGCTTGGTTTTTAACCTTAAATCTTCCTTATTGTGATAAACAACTTCAGCAGCATCTAAACCCGATAATTCTGTTTTTATAGCAGAAATTGGGTCATTTGTCAAGAGTTGACTAATTCGTTGTACCGCCTGATTGCTATAATCTTCTAAAGAAAACATCGGTGTCGGTAAAGGTTCAATTGTAATTCTTAAACTTTCTTGAAACCCTTCCGATGACCCCTGAACAGGAACAACAAACCGGGCTACTTCTCCCAAAATGGGGTCTTTTGTTACCTGCCAATTTTTCGGATATTTTAACTCAATTCCCTGTTCAGAAAACAGTAAAATCTGATGAAATTGTTGCCAGACTCCCACCCCCATTGTTCCTAGTAAAAATACCCCAGCTATTCCTAAATAAACTAATCCTTTTAACGGTTTTTTCGGCCATAATAAAGGTGTCACCGTAGGATGTTGACATAAAATTGGCAACCAAGTCGCCCCAGGAATTTCCTGATCTAACCCCTCATCCTGTAATCGTTCTCTTGCGGTTTTAATTGCTAAATGTAACGGTTCTCCCTGAGAAAAACGACCTAAAAAATGCTTCAAAAAATTTTGCGCCACAACATCAGGAACAGGTTCTCGCATCACAATTACCTGGGGAATATTTAACTCCTCTAATTCTTTCGCTATTCCTAACCCCTGACAGGAATTAAAAATAGCTAATTGTAACCCGTTTTTAATCGCTAAACTTAACCCATGTTTTAAGTCTCCTAATGTTAAACTATCCTTAGAATTAATAAAAATTTTGCCCTTCTCTTGTTTCGTACAACTATGACCCGCAAAAAATAAAATATCCCAAGATTGATCCCACAATTGATCCGTAATTTCTCGACGTTCGGGCTGGACTAAAAAATGTACCTTAGCTTTGGGTAAATTCTCTAAAAATTTCCGATCAGCATCAATATTAATTCCCTGACTATCCCCTAAAATTGCTAAAATTCTCAATTGTTTTTGACCACTATTAACAATCGGTGGATTCTCTGGATCAAAAATTGGAGCGCTGAGAATAACTTCCGCTTGTTTATAGGTTTTAAAAAAATCCCACAAATGCCAAGGTAAACACCTTAATTGTAAATCAGAAGTTTGAATAAAAACTCGCACCGATTCAGATCGATGTAATTTTTCTAATAACTTGTCTTTTAGAGGTCGAAACGTTTCAGAATTTAACCAACAATTGAGACTTATTTCTAACTCCTGGGCCGCCTTCTGACAATTATTAAGAATTGCGGAGGAATTAGTCGCTTGATTTGGGGATGCACTCACCCTTCCATAACGCAGAAGATATAAATAACTGGACTGCCAGGTTTGATAATATTGAGGAAGATCAGCACTGCTAGGAAGTTTACCCGGAAATTCAGGGCGAGAACTTTGTCCCTCCTCTCCAATTTCCATAATAACAGAAAAACCTTGTTGCCAGTCCCCCTCTGTGATCTTAAAAACCACGATTTTACTCATCACCCATTCCCCTAACTCTTTTGTTCTATGATACCGCTCAACTGGGTTATCTAGCGATATTTATAAGTAACTTTAAGTAAGTTTAGATAACTTTTTTATTTCTGTATGTACCCCTGACCAATATTGTCAGGATGATCTTTAAGAGAACTTCTGCATTGTAACCCCAAAGACACAAAGAAAGGAAAAGGTTGATTAAGGGGATATGGGTTGTGGCGAGGGTATTGTCATCCGTGTCAACTTAACGCAAAAGCCCTGAACTAAAGTTCGGGCTAAAAACTCAAACCCGTTAAAACGGGTTAAGAAAGAATGATCTTAGTCATCTTTAGATGACTTTAGCTCTTAGCCCGAACTTTAGTTCAGGGCTAACGTGGGTTAA